>JAJEFC010000198.1 GCA_022820675.1 Vicinamibacteria bacterium
CGGCCCACGTTACAAGGGCTCCCGCCCGCGGCGCCGACCGCACAACAACCGGCACAGGCACTCGCGCGGGCCGGAGATCATGGCTCTTCTGGTGCGTCGAACCCGCCTGCGGCGCCAGCCGACACCACGCTAGCCTCGCTAGCCCACCATGCGTCGCCTGCCGGCTCCGCCTGGTGCCCAACCAACCCTCCCGGAGTCCGCGCCGTTCCACGGCGCAGACTCCTAGTGGTCCCTCAGGAACCGCCGCGCTTCCTCGACGGTCGGCGCGTCCTCCGCCCCGCGCCACTGAGCCGCGAACTGCGCGTACTGCGCGCGCGCGGTGTCCGCATCGTCGGCGGCCACGGCAGCGCGGGCGAGCCCGCGGAGCGAGAGCGACCGATTCGGCGTGCGCTGCAGCGAGCGCTTGAACTGTTCGACGGCTTCGGCAGGCCGACCCAGCTCGAGCAGGATCTCGCCATACAGCTCGTGCGCCGGCTTGAGCGGGCTCGGCGCCCCGCGCGGAGCGCCCCGCGACTCGGCCAGCTCGATCGCCTTGTCCATCGAGGCCGTCGCGGCGTCCGCGTCGCCCCGCGCGGCGTGCAGGAGCGCCGTGACCTCGTGATGCGCGATCGCCGCGACGGCACCGTCCAGCGCGGCCAGCGCCGCGGCGGCCGCGGCGCCCGCCGCCAGGTCGCCGGTCCGCACGGCGCTGATGCCGTTCGCCAGGTGTCCCCCCGCCGCGGCATGTGGCGACACCTCGATGATCTGCCACTGCTCGGTCTCGATCACGTACCGCGGCCGGGTGACGGCTGCCCGCTGCAAGGCAATCGGCGCCTCGGTATTGGCGATGACCATCTCGCCGTTCTCGACCGCCCGCCACGCCTTGGCGTAGTCACCACGCTGCAGGTCGCCATACTGGCCCCAGTCGAGCGCATGCGTCAGATTCCTGGCATTGAAGTACCGCTGCGTGTCCGATTCGTAGGTGTCCTGCCGCTCGAACATCTCGATCGCCGCCGCATAGGAGGCGTCGTTCGACGACGAAACGTCGTCCCACATCCCGAGCTGGATGAAGATGTGCGACGGCATGTGCAGCGCGTGCACGACACCGGGCGCTATTGCGGCGAAGCGCGTGGCCGCCGGCAGCGCGATCGCCGCGTGAATCGGATCGTCGAAGGCGTGAATGATGTAGTGCGCGGCGCCCGGATGATCCGGATTCTCGCCGAACACCCGCAACGCGATGGCGCCCGCCTTCACGTTCGTGCGATACGGCTCGTAGCCATAGTCGCTCGAGGTGGCCAACAGCGCCAGCGCGTAGAACGCCTGCACCTCGTGATCGTCGGGGTAGGCGGCGGCAAGCCGCTCCATCTCGTCCGCGTACGCGACGCGGCGATCGGTTTCCTCGCCTGCGCCGAAGAACAGGGCATCCACGGCGCGGACGAATCCCTTCTCGCGCTCGGTCGGGGCCTTGGCCAACCGGGCCTCCCGGGTCGGCCCCAGCCGCTCGAGCGCCCGCCGCGGCAGGTCCCACTCCTGGAAGCGCTGGAGGGGGTGGTTGTAGCTCATCGCCTCGCCCCAGTAGGCCATGGCGAAGTCCGGAGCCAGGGCCTGGGCCTGACGGAACTCGAGGGCCGCATCCTCGAGGCCGAAGCTATGGAGCATCGCCGCGCCACGAAGAAAATGGACCTGGGCATCGGGGGGGCCGGAGGTCGGAAAGTCGACGACCCCGAGATCCGACGGCAGGGCGGCACCGGACGTCGCCTGCGCGGCGCCGTCAGGCACAGCCACGGCCACGGTCAAGGCGACGCCCACGACGAAGAAGGTGACGGTTCGCATTGGTCTCTACTCCCGATGGTCGCCCCGACGCCCAGAGGCCGGTCGACCCCGATATACAGCGGTGGCCACGCGCGATACACGCAAGACGCGGCCATCGTATCACGCCAGCTCCCCAGCCTCCCGGGGCCACGCCATGCTCACCGCCCATCTGTCGCTCGACCGTACCGTCCGCCGAGAACCAGACGCGCGCCGCCCGGCGGCGCGGGCTCCTGGTCCGGGAGGGCGAAGACGTAGAGCCCGTTCCCGGACGGGGGCTCGTAGATGTCCGGCCAGGAAACACCACGCCGTCGTGGACGGCGGCGCGGTCTGGTTGGTGCCCTCGGGCATCGCCGGCGCCCAGGCCGGGCGCAGGCCGGCCACGTTGCCGGACCCTGTCTGGGCCAGCGGCGGGTAGCCGTGGTTGTCCCGGGTGCGCCGCCGCCTGCGCGACCGTCGGTGAGCGCACGAAGGACGCACCCGCCTACGGCAGCGGCATCTCCGGGCTGTCCTCGTCGCGCGCGCGCTCGAACGCCGGGCGCGGCGTGTCCGAGCGCACCTGCTCCAGCCAGAACACCCCGTCGTAGGGCGCGCTGTTGCCGCGCGTGCCCAGGAAGTCGACGTCGCCGTCGCCGTCCACGTCGCGGGCGATGAACTTGTCGTACATGCCCCGCTTGCGGCGCGAGACGTCGTGCCGCCGCCACTCTCCGGCGGCGTCGCCGGGGTGCTCGAACCAGCCGATGCGCCCGAGGGCGTCGTCCTTGTCGACGTCGCCGTCGCCTTCGCGAGGGCCGCGGCTGTAGCTGCCGGCCATGACGTCGAGGTAGCCGTCGCCGTCGATGTCGGCCACCTCGAGGCCGGTCATGCTGTCGGGGGCGAAGCTGCCGATCCGGTGCGCGTTCCACGCGTCGTCGATGCGCTCGGGCTGCTCCAGCCAGGCGAGGCCGCCGGCGGCGGCGATGATGTCGAGGCGCCCGTCCCCGTTCAGGTCCGCGTACTCCAGGTTGAAGCCGGCCGCCCGCGCGCCGTAGATGCCGATGGCGTGCTCGCGGAAATCGAGGCTGCCGTCGCCCGGGTTCTCGAAGAACAGGATGCGGTTCTCGCCCCGCGTCCCCACCACGATGTCGAGGTCGCCGTCGCCGTCGAGGTCGACCGGCTCGGCGTTCTGCGGCACGCTGTAGCGACCGAGCACCGTCTCCGTCCAGCTCCCGCCGTCGAGCGGGTCCCCCTGCACCGAGAAGATCGACACCGGCGTGGAGCGCGCGAAGTCCGCCGGCGACGGCCGCTGCGCGCCCTTGTTGGGGGCGGTGATCTCGGGGGCGCCGTCGCCGTCGAGGTCGGCCAGGAAGACGCGGATGTACGATCCGCGGCCCTTCGTCATCGGCAGTATCAGCCGCGGCCACTTGGCGCGGCGCACGTCCGCGCCCGGATTCTGGAGATAGATGAGGTGGGAGAGCTCCGCCGCCACCACGACGTCGAGGTGACCGTCGCCGTTGACGTCGGCGATGGCCGCGTCCTCCGGCGCGGGCGCGTCCGCTCCCTCCGCGAGGGTGACGTTCGTCCACGCGTCCGGGTCTGCCGAGGCGAACGCGACCCGCACGTGGCCCTCGGCGTCCGGCACGTAGTCGGGGTCGGGGACGGCCGAGTCGTACTCGCTGTCCGACTCGTGCACCGACACGATGTCCTCGTGGCCGTCGCCGTCGAGGTCGCCCATCACCAGGCCGTCGCTGCCGCTCAGGCCGAACCCGGCGGTGGCGGGCTCGTCGATGATGTGCTCGCGCCAACTGATGTAGCTTCCGTCCGCCGCCCGCGCGGCGGTGGGGGTGTCGCCGACCGGGGGTTGCGCGCGGGCCCCCGCCGGCCACAGGCACACGAGACCGATGAGAAAGAGCCCGGGGCAACCACGGCCCGGTCGGAACCGCATCGGCGCGCCGGCCGGCTGTGCTCGCTCGACAGTCATGGTGATTCTCCTCTATCGTCCTCCGCGCGCGCCCGGGTAGGGGACGAGACGGTGTTCCTGCATCCAGTGCCTGCGCCTATCGCCCGCGCGCGCCCGGGCAGGGGCCTCGCTCCCAATCTCCGACCTGCACCGGGGTGAGGCCCGGCGCGGATGCAGCCGTTGTGGAACGCCTCGCCGAGCGCGGCGAAGCCGACCCCGACGCGTCCCTGCAGAAGCGAGCCGCAGAGAAACGCCACCGCGACTTCGACTTCGTGCGGCGCGAGACGACCGCGGACGCGGCGAGGCGGTCGGTCTCGTCGAGTCGTCGGCCCGCCTCGCCCCCGTCGCGCGAGGCCGCAACGAGGTCGGCCGGCAGGGTGTCGGTCATGGTCGACGATGACGCGACGCCCGTCGGCTCTTCCTGGGGTACCTTACACTGAGCGAGGGGTGCGACCAGGCCATGTCCAACCCAATCGCCGCCGTCGACCGGTTCCCGAGAGTCGGGCTCGGCCACGCGCCGACCCCGCTCGACGCGGCGCCGCGCCTCGGCGCCGCCCTCGGCATCGAGCTGTGGATCAAGCGCGACGACTGCACGGGGCTCGCGTTCGGGGGCAACAAGGTGCGCCAGCTCGAGTTCCAATTCGGCGAAGCGCGGGCCCGCGGCGCCGACACCGTGCTGGTCACCGGGGCGGTGCAGTCCAACCTGGTCCGCGTCGCCGCGGCCGCCGCCCGCCAGCTCGGGATGGACGCCCACGTCCAGCTCGAAGAGCGCGTGGACGAGGCGGGTCACCTCTACCGCGCCTCGGGCAACGTGCTGGTGGACCGGCTGCTCGGGGCGACCCTGCACTCGCTGCCCGTCGGCGAGGACGAGGGGGCGGCCGACGAGGCGCTCGAGCGCCTCGCCGGGGCGCTCGCCGGCGACGGCCGCCGGCCCTACGTCGTTCACTCCGCTCCCGGGCACCCGCCGCTCGGCGGGCTCGGCTACGTCGTCGCCGCCCGGGAGGTCGTGACGCAGGCCGCGGCTCTCGGCACCGGGTTCGACGCGGTCGTCTGTGCGTCGGGCAGCGCGCTCACCCACGCCGGCCTCCTGGTCGGCCTGCGCGCTCTCGGCGAGGCGATGCCGGTGCACGGCATCTGCGTGCGACGCGATGCGCGCCGGCAGGCGGCCCGGGTAGCGCAGGTGGCGTCGGCCCTGGCGTCGATGATCGAGCGCCCCGCGGCATTCGACGCGGGCGCGGTCGACGTGTGCGACGCGGTCCTCGCGCCCGGCTACGGCAGGCTCGACGACGCCGCGCGCGAGGCGATCGAGATGGCGGCGCGGCAAGAGGCGCTGCTCCTCGACCCGGTCTACACCGGCAAGGCGATGGCGGGCCTGATCGCCCACGTGCGCTCGGGTCGCATCGCCCCCGGCAGCCGGGTGCTCTTCCTGCATACCGGGGGCCTGCCGGCCATCTTCGCCTACGCCGACCGGCTGGGGCCCTGGTTGTCGAAGCCGCCCTGCACGCCGACGCCCTGACCGGGCGTCGCGCCCACGCTCGGCCCGCCCCGAGGTCCTTGCGGACCGCCCGGGACCCTGGTCGTCGAAGCCGCCCTGCGCGCCGACGCCCTGACCGATGGTTGCGCCGACGCTTCGGTCCCGCTCCGAGATCCTGCAGCGAACCGGCTGCGGAGCCGGGACCGGACGCCCGGCGCGGTGCCGCTACGGGCGACAACCGCGCGAGATCGAGATCTCGCTCGTCAGCGACGGGTTCATCCGCCCCTTCCGGCCCGACCGACGACAGGCGAGCCGGCAGCCCACACCATCCGCCGTCAACCGTCGGTGCCCACGCTCCCGCGCGGCGGCGCCCGTCGAGGGTGGGGTAGAATGAGGCATCGACAGGCGACGAGCTCTGAAGCCGAGGCGCTCGGGCCGGATCCGGTCCGCGAACGCGTGAGGCTTTGGTCCGAGTGTGCCCCGTCGCGGAGATCGCGCCCGCGACTCGGCCCGAGCCGACGGCGGCTCGTACGCCATCCAGAAAGGAGAGCCCTCAGATGAGGAACAGACGAATCCAGCTTGCAGTCACGGCGGTCTTCGGTGCGTTGTTGCTGTCCGGGCTATCGGCCGTGGCCCAGCAGCAGGCGCAGGAGCCGCCTCCGATGGGCTTCTTCGTCACCAGCGTCGGCGTCGGCGACGGCGCCAACCTGGGTGGGCTGGACGGCGCAGACGCCCACTGCCAGTCGCTGGCCGCCGCGGTAGGCGCCGGCAACCGCACCTGGCGGGCCTACTTGAGCACGCAGGGCCCCGGCGCCGTGAACGCACGCGACCGGATCGGGGAAGGACCGTGGGCGAACGCGCAGGGCCTCGTCATGGCCACCAGCGTCGACGGCCTGCACTACGACAACTCCAACTTCAACTGGACCCACTCGCTGGACGAGAACGGCAACCAGTTCGCATCGCGCATCGACGGAGACCCCGACTTCACGGAGCACGACGTGCTGACCGGGTCGCAGCTCGACGGCATGGCGTATCCGGAGGGCGACGACCGCACGTGCGGCAACTGGACCAGCAATGGCGAAGGCAGCGCCATGCTCGGCCACGCCGACCGCTACTCCTTCACCACCCCGGGCTCGCCCTGGAACACCGCCCACCCGTCGCGCGGTTGCTCGCAGGACGATCTGGTCGCCACGGGAGGGGCCGGCCTGTTCTACTGCTTCGCCATCGACTGATGGACCCTCGATGACGGGACGGCTGGCCGCCGTTCATATGACAGGGCGCCTGACCGCCTTTCGTATGTGAGGCGGCTGGCCGCCTTTTCGTATCGCGGCCGGCGGCATGCACCAGGAAGCTGGTCGGGATCTGCACCGGACACCGGTCGTGGTCCACGGGCGTGGCGTCGAACCCTCCCCACCCGCGGTTGAAGCGCTCGGTCTCGGCGTCGAACACCGGTCGCCGAGGAAGGGTATGGAAGCTGACACGTCAGGCTCCACCCACCGGACTTTCGCCTGCGATCGGGTCAAGTAGCTGACAGGTAGAGGTTTGGACTTTCGCCCGCCGTGGCGGGCCCGATCGCCGTACGGCCGCTGGGAAGCGGTGGGATTGGGGATGGGATTGAACACGCTCTGATGCGGGAAGAGATGGCGAATGCTCCCGAAGAAGCAGAGGGCCACCAAGCGCAGGGGCAGACACCCCCAGAAGGCTCTCACCGACGCCTTCTGCCGGAACGTCGCCGAGGCCGGCCGGTACGCCGACGGGAACGGGCTCTACCTGCAGGTAGACCCCTCGGGGGCCCGGCGGTGGGTGCAACGCCTGGTGGTGCACGGCCGGTCCCGGGCCCTGGGCCTCGGCGGCTACGGCCTGGTCTCCCTGGCCGAGGCCCGCGCCAGGGCGCTCGCAAACCGGAAGCTGGCGCGCGCGGGCCGCGACCCCAAGACGCCGGTGGTTCGGCCCCGAACGGCAGGCGTGCCGACCTTCGAGGAGGCGGCGGCCAAGGTCGTCGACATCTACAGCGGGGCGTGGCGGCAGGGCAGCAAGACGGCGAGGCAGTGGCGGGCGAGCTTCCGCGACCACGTCTTTCCGTTCCTCGGCGACACGAGCGTCGATCGGGTGACGTCGGCCGACATCATGGCCGCGCTGCAGCCCATCTGGACGAGGAAGCACGTCACCGCCAAGAAGGTGCACCAGCGCATCGGCGCGGTCATGCGATGGGCGATCGCGCAGGGCTATCGGACCGACAACCCGGCCGGCGACTCGATCACGGCGGCGCTGCCGCGGCGGCCGGCGCCGGTCGAGCACCGGAGGGCGCTGCCGCACGGCGAGGTGGCGGCGGCCATCGTGACGGTCCGAGGCGCCGATGCCTGGGTGGGGACGAAGCTCGCGTTCGAGTTCCTTGTGCTGACGACGACGCGGTCGGCCGAGGTCCGGCTGGCAAGGTGGCGCGAGGTCGACCTGGCGGCGCGGGTGTGGACCATCCCGGGCTCGCGAATGAAGGCGAAGCGCGAGCACCGGGTGCCGCTGAGCGGCCGCGCGGCCGAGGTGCTGGGCGAGGCGGCGGAGCTGCGGCCGTCGCCCGCGCCCCACGAGCTGGTGTTCACGAGCGTCCGCGGCGGGCTCATCGACGCCTCGACGATCTCGAAGCTCATTGCCGAGCTCGGCATCGCGGCCGTGCCTCACGGCTTCCGGTCGTCGTTCCGCGACTGGGCGTCGGAGCGCACGGACTACCCGCGCGAGGTGGTCGAGGCGGCGCTGGCCCACACCGTCCGGAACCAGACCGAGGCCGCATATGCGCGGTCCGACCTGTTCGAGCGCCGACGCCACCTGATGGACGACTGGGCGGAGTACGCGACCGCGGCGGGCGGCCGGGCGGTGTCGCAGAGCGGGTAGCTGCGGGCCGGACCGCTCGTCAACGCGCTCGATGCCATGACCTCGCTCAGCTCGCCCACGGTGAATGTCATGTCGTCGCTCCTGCCGTCAATCCGGCTTGTCGGCCCACCTTCAGCGTGAAGGTCACGTCATCAGTTTCGCCCCGGCCGCGGCGGTGCGCGGCGGTGCAAGGCCACATCAAAGTCCGCGACGACATTGGACAGGGTCCCGGTTAGCGACCGGGCTGGACCTGGAGGTGTGGCTGCCAGCGGCACTGAAGGTCAGCCCCGTCAGCCCCGCGGGTGATCCGGGGGTGACAAAGTATGTGATGGCGGCCCCGGCCGGCCCGTCGGTCCGGCAGAACGACCGAGACCCCGGTCTCACCTCCCATCCGCGCTTGCCGAGCTCCATCCTCTCCAACCAACTGACGCCGTGAAGATGACCGACAATTGCGCGGTCTCCCCCGGCCCGACGGAGTGCCGAGCCTGACATAGTGAAAGCACGTGCGCGGGTCACGCGCTTGCACGTGCGCGTGAGTAGAAATCCCCCTTTGCGGACAGCTCAAGCAAAAAAAACTGCAGGATCACAAAACAGGCACTTTTCAGCATCCGGCGATCACATCCATATCGTGTCAGTTGTGTACTATTCCCTCCTGCCTGTCCGGCGGCTGCTCCTTGTGTCGCGGGGACGGCTCCCGAAAAGGATGACGCTCGACGAGCATGCTTCGACACGGCATTCTCGACGGCTCCTGAAACGCGAAGAGAGGAACGAGAGCCGGCGAGAATCGAGGCGGCGCGGGGCCCTTCAGGCCGCACACGGCGGCCTCCCCACACGGTCGCCGGCCCGGGGCCCCGCCCGCCACCAACCGCCGCCAAGAGCCGGAAGGCGTCCTGAAGCCGGAAGAGATGGCGAATGCTCCCGAAGAAGCCGAGGGTCACGAAGCGACGGGGCAGGCACCCCGAGAAGGCCCTCACGGACGCCTTCTGCTGCAACGTCGCCCAGGCCGGTCGGTACAGTGACGGGAACGGGCTCTACCTGCACGTGGACCCCTCGGGAGCCCGGCGGTGGGTGCAGCGCCTCGTGGTACGCGGCCGGTCCCGGGCCCTGGGCCTCGGCAGCTTACGCCTGGTCTCGCTGGCCGAGGCCCGCGCGAGGGCGCTCGCCAACCGGAAGATGGCGCGCGAGGGCGGCGACCCGACGACCCTCGGCCGGCGACGCTCCCCGGGCGTGCCGACCTTCGAGGAGGCGGCGATCAGGGTCGTCGACGTCTACAGCGGGGCGTGGCGGCAGGGCGGCAAGACGGCTGGCCAGTGGCGTTCGAGCCTCCGCGACTACGTCTTCCCGCACCTCGGCGACATGAGCGTCGATCGGGTGACGACGGCCGACGTCATGGCCGCACTGCAGCCCATCTGGACGGGGAAGCACGTCACCGCCCGGAAGGTGCACCACCGCGTCGGCACGGTCATGCGCTGGGCGATCGCGCAGGGCTACCGGACCGACAATCCGGCCGGCGACGCGATCACGGCGGCGCTGCCGCGACGGCCGGTTCCGGTCCAGCATCGCCGGGCGCTGCCGCACGGCGAGGTGGCCGCCGCGATGGACGCGGTCCGCGCGGCGGACGCCTGGACCGGGACGAAGCTGGCGTTCGAGCTGTTGGTGCTGACGGCGACACGGTCGGCCGAGGTCCGGCTGGCGAGGTGGTGCGAGGTCGACCTGGTGGCGCGGGTGTGGACCATCCCGGCCTCGCGGATGAAGGCGAAGCGCGAGCACCGGGTGCCGCTGAGCGGCCGGGCGGCCGAGATCCTCGGCGAGGCGGAGAAGCTGCGGCCTTCGCCGGCGCCGCACGAGCCGGTGTTCACGAGCGTCCGCGGCAAGCTGATCGACGGCTCGGCCATCTCCAAGCTCGTGAGCGACCTCGGCATCGCGGCGGTGCCGCACGGCTTCCGGTCGTCGTTCCGCGACTGGGCGTCGGAGCGGACCGACTACCCGCGGGAGGTGGTCGAGGCGGCCCTGGCCCACGCCGTCCGGGACCAGACCGAGGCCGCGTACGCGCGGTCGGACCTGTTCGAGCGCCGGCGCCACCTGATGGACGACTGGACGGAGTACCTGGCCGAGACGCGCGGGCAAGTACTCGCGTTGAAGCGCTGAAGCGGCCTCCGCTCCCCGAGGATCGCGCCGAAAACGACGAAGTCCCCGCCCGCGGCCCTCACCTCTCGGACCGCGGCGCCCCTCCCCCACCGGCGGCAGGACTACCGGGCCGACCACCTTCGATCTGTCCGAAGTCGGCCCAGTGTGATATTTTGGCCGTGTACAGAGCCTGGTTGGCGACAGAAAGGCGATTTCTGGACGTCAACCGCGCCGGATGCCTTCGGCGTTCGCCTGCCGCGAGCCGGGCTGTGAGGTGAATCCGTGAAGGAGAGTCCCGCCACGCTACGGCGACAGGTCCAGGCCCTCGAGGAGCGCGTCTCCAGGCTGAGCAACGCTGTCCTGCGCATCAGCTCGAGCCTCGACCTCGACACGGTGCTGCAGGAGGTCGTCGACAGCGCCCGCGCGCTCGCCGACGCCCGCTACGGCGTCATCACGACCGACGACGGCGCCGGGAACGTGCAGGAGTTCGTCACCTCCGGCTTCACGCCGGCCGAGAAGCAGCAGATGGCCGACTGGACGGACGGGCCGCGGCTGCTCGAGCACTTTCGCGACCTCGAGTCCCCCGTGCGGCTGTCGGGCCTGCGTGACTATGTCGGTGCGCTCGGCTTCTCGTCGGACCTGATGCGGTCGGACACGCTGATGGGCACGCCGATGCGTCACCGCGACGAGCACGTCGGCATCTTCTTTCTCGCCGAGAAGGAAGACGGACGGGAGTTCACCGAGGGCGACGAGGAGGTGCTGGTGCTGCTGGCCTCCCAGGCCGCCACCGCCATCGCGAACGCCCGCACGCACCGCGACGAGCGGCGGGCCAGGGCCGACCTCGAGACGCTCATCGAGACCTCGCCGGTGGGGGTCGTGGTCTTCGACGGCGCGACCGGCGAACCGGTGTCGGTCAACCGGGAGGCGCGGCGGATCGTCGATGGCCTCGGCATGCCGGGGCGCCCCCTCGAGGAGCTGCTCGACGTGATCACGTGTCAGCGGGCCGACGGACGCGAGGTCTCGCTGGGGAAGCTCCCGATGGCGCAGCAGATGGGCAGCGCGGAGACGGTGAGGGCCGAGGAGATCACGCTCTCGGTCCCCGACGGCCGCCGCGTCACCACCCTGGTCAACGCGACGCCGATCCGTTCACGGGACAGTACGGTCGAGTCGATGGTGGTCACCCTGCAGGACCTCGCGCCGCTGGAGGAGCTCGAGCGGATGCGCGCCGAGTTCCTGGGCATCGTGAGCCACGAGCTGCGCGCGCCGCTGATCTCCATCAAGGGCTCGACGGCCACCGTGCTGAGCGCCTCGCCGGTGCCCGACCCGGCCGAGATGCTGCAGTTCTTCCGGGTCATCGACGAACAGGCCGACCACATGCGCGGCCTGATCGGCGACCTGCTCGACCACGGACGGATCGTGACGGGCACGCTGTCGGTGTCGCCCGAGCCGATGGAGGTCGCCGCGCTGGTGGACCACGCGCGGAGCACCTTCCTGAGCGGCGACGGCAGCCGCACCCTCGCCATCGACCTGCCGGAGGACCTGCCTCGGGTGATGGCCGACCGGACGCGCATCGTCCAGGTCCTCGGCAACCTCCTGTCGAACGCGGCGAGGCACTCGCCCGAGTCGGCTCCCATCCGCGTCGCCGCCGTACGCGACGGCGTGCACGTGGCGGTCTCGGTGGCCGACAAGGGCCGGGGCGTGTCCGCCGAGCGGTTGCCGCACCTGTTCCGCAAGCACTCGGCCCCGGACGGTGGCCGGGGGGGCCAGGGGGCCGGCCTGGGCCTGGCCATCTCCAAGGGGCTCGTGGAGGCGCACGGGGGCCGCATCTGGGCCGAGAGCGCCGGTCCGGGACGCGGCACGACGTTCACCTTCACCGTGCCGCTGGCCGAGGAAACCGCCGGCGGCGCCGGCCCGCAGCCGGCCGCCCCGCGGACGGCGCGGGAGAAGACGCGCATTCTGGTCGTCGACGACGACCCGCAGATGCTGCGCTACGTCCGCGATGCGCTCACCCAGGCCGGCTACGACGCCATCGTCACCGGCGACTCCGAGGAGCTGGGCGACCTCGTGAGGACCCACGCTCCCGCGCTGGTCCTGCTGGACCTGTTGCTCCCCGGCACCGACGGGATCGTGCTGATGGGGCGCGTCCCCGAGCTGAGCGACCTGCCGGTCATCTTCATCTCCGCCTACGGCCGGGACGAAACCGTCGTCAGGGCGCTGGACGCGGGCGCCACCGACTACATCGTCAAGCCGTTCTCGCCGTCGGAGCTGACGGCGCGCGTCCGGGCCGCCCTGCGCCAGCGGTCGCAGCCGGAGCCGTTCGAGTTCGGGGAGCTGACCATCCACTACGACGAGCGCCGGGTCGCCGTGGCCGGGCGGCCGGTGGAGCTGACGGCAACCGAGTACGACCTGCTCCGCGTGCTCTCGATCAACGCCGGACGGGTGCTGACGTACGGCTCGCTGCTGCGTCAGGCGTGGGGCAGGCGGAGGCCGGAGGCCACCGACCCCAAGCTCGTGCGCGCCGTCGTGAGGCGCCTGCGCCGCAAGCTGGGCGACGACGCGGCGAACCCGGCCTACATCCGCAACCAGCACGGCGTCGGCTACCGCATGCCGGGCCCCAACGAGGCGAACGAGTGACGCGCGGGAGCTCGACGTCAGGAGAGGTCGGGTCGTCCAGCCGGATGACCGCCGGCAACGTCAGCTCGACGCGCCGGCAGTCGCGTGCAGAGGTTTCTCCCGTCGGTCAGGCACGGCGGAGGTCGGGTCGTCCAGCCGGATGACCGCCGGCACGTCAGCTCGACGCGCCGGCAGTCGCGTGCAAGGTCTCTCCCGTTCGTCGGGCACGGCGTCAACGCGTTCCCGGGGCGTCTCTCGGGGCGAACGGGTCGGCCGCCCCGTGCTCGATCAGGAACGCGACCACGTCGTCGAAGCTGTCGTCCAGAGCTGCGTCGACCGCGGTCCGCCCGAGCGCGTTCGCGGCATTGACGTCGACGCCCATCTCGACCGCCGCCCTGGCCGCGGCCAGCGTCGCGGCCTCCATGTCGGCGACGTCGGGTCCCCGCCCGAGCTCGGTCGCCTCCGCGACCCTCGCGCGGTGGTCCACCGACCAGAGGGGGTCGCGCCCGCCCAGGCCGACCGCCGCCATGAGGGCCGTGGTCTCCCCTTCCTCGAGCCACATCCGGCCCGCCGACGTCCGCCGGTCGCGGGTCCAGTACGCCGGGCTGTGGGTGGCGAGGGGGTCGGCGCCGTGGCGGGCGAGGAGGCGCATGAGGCCGGCCTCGCGGTGGCGCGCGGCCAGCCAGAACGCCCGCGCCCCGACATACCAGGGCGGGAAGTAGAAGTCGGCGCTGTCGCGGGTGTACCGCGTCGGGGCCGTGACCCGGGCGTTCGGATCGGCCCCGGCCGACAGCAGCGCCTCGGCCAGCGTCTCGTCCCGGTGTAGAATCGCCGCGTGCAGCGGCGCATAGCCGCCCCCGGCCGCGTTCGGGTCGG
>JAJEFC010000279.1 GCA_022820675.1 Vicinamibacteria bacterium
GGCCGGCGTGCAGGTGGTCGAGCGCCGGGCGGCCTCGCCGCCGCCCGACGGCGCGGTGATGGCGGACAGGGGCGCGGGGGCGGGCGCGGCCCCGCCCGCCGCTCGTCGAAGGCGACCATGACACGCGACCGACGCCCCGCGGCCGGCCATTGGCGGGAGGTCCTCCACCCGCGGGTGCGGGTCGCCGCCTGCGTCATGGTGCTGTGGGGAATCGCCATCGCGGGCCGGCTCGTCCAGCTCCAGGTCGTCGACCACGACTTCTACGTCGAGCGTGCCGGCCACCAGCACGAGCGCGCGATCGAGACGCCGGCCCGGCGCGGCGAGCTCCTCGACCGCGGGGGGCGGGTGCTCGCCTGGGACGTGGCCGCCGACACCGTCGTCGCCGAGCCGCGGAAGGTGGTCGACCCCGCGGGGACGGCCCGGCGGCTCTGCGCGGTGATGGCGTGCACGGCGGATCGGGAGGCGCGGCTCGCGTCGGTCCTCGCCCGTGACAGCGCCTTCGCCTACGTCGAGCGGCAGATCTCGCCGCGGGTCGCCGAGCGGCTGCGCGGCCTCGGCCTCGACGGCATCGGCTTCCTCAAGGAGAACCGGCGCTACTACCCCAACGGACGCCTCGCCGCGCACGTGCTGGGCCACGCCGGCGTCGACAACCAGGGCCTCCACGGCCTGGAATCGCTGTACGAGGAGACCCTCGCGGGCGAGCCGGGGAGAATCCTGGTGCAGCGCGACGCCCAGCAGCAGGCCTTCAGCCGCGCCGAGCGGCGGCCGACGGCGGGAGTCTCGCTCGAGCTCTCCATCGACAGCTTCATTCAGCACGTCGCCGAGCGGGAGCTTCGCGCCGCCGTCCGCGAGCACGACGCGGACGGCGGAAGCGTCGTGGTCCTCGACCCGCGCACCGGCGACATCCTCGCGCTCGCCAACGAGCCCACGTTCAACCCCAACGCCTGGCGGGGCGCGGCCGCGGACGCGCGCCGGAACCGGGCGACGCAGGACGTCTACGAGCCGGGATCGACCTTCAAGATCGTCACCGCCTCGGCCGCCCTCGAGGAGCAGGTGGTCCGGCCCGGCGACGTCATCGACGTGAGCCCCGGCGTGATCCACTTCGGGGGGAGGCCGATCCGCGACTTCCGCAACTACGGGGCCCTCACCTTCGCCGAGGTCATCGTCAAGTCCAGCAACGTGGGGACGAGCCAGATCGGCGTGGCCCTGGGCGTGGACCGCCTGAACCGCTACGTCCGGCGCTTCGGCTTCGGTCAGACGAGCGCCCGCGACTTCCCGGGCGAGAGCCGCGGCATCGTGCACGACCTCTCCCGGCTCCGCGAGGGCGAGCTGGCCCGCGTGGCGATGGGCTACACCGTCTCCGTCACCCCGCTGCAGATGGCGGTCGCGATGAACGCGGTCGCCAACCGCGGGGAGCTGCTGGCTCCCCGCCTCGTCCGGGCGGAGCTGCGCGCCGGCGTCCGCGAGGAGATCCCGGTGCGGGTCGTCCGCCGGGCGATCAAGGCGCGGACCGCGGCCACCCTGACCGGGATCATGGAGGACGTCGTCGCCCGCGGGACGGCCCGGGCCGCCCGCATACCCGGTTACAGCGTCGCCGGGAAGACGGGCACGGCCGAGAGGCTCCTCCCCGGCGGCGGTTACTCCCGGACCGACCACGTCGCCTCGTTCGCCGGGTTCGTGCCGTCCACGCAGCCCGAGCTCACCATTCTCGTCATGGTCGACGGCGTGAGGGGGTTCGGGGGCGCGGTGGCCGCCCCCGTCTTCCGGCGCATCGGCGAGTCGGTTCTCCGGCATCTCGGCGTCGCGCCCAATCTGGACGCGGCGCCGCCGCTGCTCGTGCCCCCCGGACCCGCCCCGTTCCCGGGCGTTCGGACCGTCCTCGTGCGCGCGGACGAAGCGGACGCAGGAGCGGTCGCGGCCGGGCCCGGCGCGGCGGCGCCGGGGGTGATGCCCGACCTGCAGGGCTCGGCGCGCGGGCGGCGGTCGCGGCGGCGACCGGCATGGGGCTGTCGGCCCGGCTCAGGGGGCGCGGGGTGGTGGTCGGACAGGCCCCGGCGGCGGGCGAGGCGATCGTCCCCGGACAGGCGCTGGTGCTGACGCTCGAGCGGCGCCGGGCGGGGGCGGGATCATGACCGTCGGCGACCTGATGCCGCGGCTGTCGGGCCGGGTGGACGCCGGAGGCCCGTGCCCGCCGGTCGACGCGGCGGTGCTGGCGCGGGACGCGACGGCCATCGCCTTCGACTCGCGCCGGGTCGAGCCGGGCGCGGTGTTCGTCGCGATCCGGGGGGAGCACGCCGACGGCGCCGACTTCGCGGACGAGGCGGCGCGGCGCGGCGCGGTGCTCGTGGTGGCGGAGTCGGGCGCGCGGCCCGGTGCGGAAGGGCGGTGGGTGCAGGTGACCGACGCCCGGCTCGCCCTCGCCGAGCTGGCCGCCGCCTTCCACGGCAACCCCAGCCGCGACCTCACGGTGGTGGGGGTCACCGGGACCAACGGCAAGACCACCACCACGTACCTGCTGGCGTCCATCTTCGAGGCGGGGGGGCGGCCGTGCGGCCGCATCGGGACCGTGAGCTACCGCATCGGCGCGTCCGAGTCGGAGGCGCTGCACACGACGCCCGAGGCGCCGGCCGTGCAGGCCCTCCTGCGCGAGATGGTCGAGCAGCGCGTCGCCGCCTGCGTGATGGAGGTGTCCTCGCACGCGTTGTCGATGCGCCGGGTGGACCGCACGCTGTTCAGCGCCGCCGTCTTCACCAACCTCACGCGAGACCACCTCGACTTCCACGCCGACATGGAGCGCTACTTCGAGGCGAAGCGCCGCCTCTTCGACATGCTGCCCCTCGGGGCGCCGGCGGTCGTCAACCTCGACGACCCCGCCGGCCGGCGGCTCGCGGGCCTGGCCGGCCGTCCGGTGACCTACGCGGTGGACCGGGACGCCGAGGTGCGGCCCGAGCGGGTGGAGTCGACGCGCGCGGGGACCCGGCTCGACGTCCCCACGCCCCGGGGCCGGCTCGAGCTGCGCTCGCCCCTGCCCGGGCGGGTCAACGCCTACAACGTGCTCGCCGCCGCCGCCGCCGCCCTCGCCCTCGACGTGCCGCTGTCGGACATCGAGCGGGGCGTGGCGGGGCTCGACGGCGTGCCGGGCCGGTTCGAGGTGGTGTCCTCGCCCGACGACGACGTGTGGGTCCTGCTCGACTTCGCCCACACCGACGACGCCCTGCGCGGGGTGCTCGGGGCGGTGCGCGAGCTCGGCGCCGGCCGCCTCGTCAGCGTCTTCGGCTGCGGCGGCGACCGGGACCGCGCCAAGCGCCCGCTGATGGGGGCGGTGGCCGGCAGGCTCAGCGATCTCGTGGTGCTGACCTCCGACAACCCGCGGTCCGAGGATCCGGACCGCATCATCGACCAGATTCGCAGCGGGGTCCTGTCGACGGCCGGCGAGACGGGGTGCCGGCACCTGACCATCGCCGACCGCCGCGCCGCCATCGAGCGGGCCATCACCGAGGCCGAGCCGGGAGACGCGGTGGTCATCGCCGGCAAGGGGCACGAGCGCGAGCAGGTCATCGGCGACGTGCGGCTGCCTTTCGAGGACCGCGTGGTCGCCCGGGAGGCGCTCGCGGGCCGGCGGGCCCGGGCGGGCGTGTCGTGAAGGGGTCCGGACGGCGCGGGTCGGCGGGCGGGGCGGCCGGGGCGGGCCGCGGGAGATGGCGGAGCCGTGGTCGATGACGTTGGGCGAGCTGGCCGGGGCGGTCGGGAGCCGGCGCATCGCGGGGCCGGCCGAGACCCGCGCCGCCGGCGTCTCCATCGATTCCCGCTCGCTCCGCCCCGGCGACCTGTTCGTCGCCATCCGCGGCGCCCGCTTCGACGGTCACCGCTTCGTGGGGGATGCGGTGGCCCGCGGCGCGGCGGCGGCCCTCGTCAGCGACGCGGCGGCCCTGGGCGCGCCGCCGGCGCCGGGGATCGTCGTCGATGACACCCTGCGCGCGTTGCAGGCGCTGGCCCGCCGGGTCCGGCGGGACTCGGGCGCCCGGGTGGTCGCGGTGACCGGCAGCGTCGGGAAGACCACGACCAAGGAGCTGTCGGCGGCGCTGCTCGAGACGCGGTACCGCGTGTTTCGGAATCGGGGCAACCTGAACAACCACATCGGGTTGCCGTTGTCGTTGCTGGAGCTGCGGACCCGGCCGGAAGTGGCGGTGGTGGAGCTCGGAATGAGCGGCCCCGGAGAGATTCGTCGACTCGTGGAGATCGCCGAGCCCGACGTGCGGGTGTGGACCAACGTCGGCGAGGCGCACGCCGAGTTCTTTCCCTCGATCGAGGCGATTGCCGATGCCAAGGCGGAGATCCTGACCGGCGCGCCGCGGGACGCGGTGGTCGTGGCCAACGCGGCGGACGACCGGGTCATGCGCCGGGTGGCGGGGTTCCCGGGGCGGGTCGTCACGTTCGGCGTCGACGTCGAGGCGGAGGTGAGCGCGAGCGGCGTCGAGGACCTCGGGCTGGACGGCGTGCGGGCCCGCCTCCGCACCCCCGTCGGCGCGGCGCCGGTGCGCACGCGGCTGCTCGGCCGCGGCAACCTCGCCAACGTCCTCGCCGCCGTCGGCGTCGCGCTGAC
>JAJEFC010000121.1 GCA_022820675.1 Vicinamibacteria bacterium
CACGAAGGCCGGCGCGTGCCGCTCCTCCCACAGCTTGTAGTTGGGCCGTTCGCGGTCCTCCACGCCGAACACCACGAAGACGTCCGGGGCGATCGACACCCGCGGGTTGCCTTCCTCGTAGTAGATCAGCAGGTCGCCGGACACGTACACGTCCCGGCGGACGCGGAAGTGGCGGCTCAGGGCGCCGATGCCGTACATGATGGCGTTGCGCTGGGCGTCGTTCTCCGCCATCGGCTGGCCGTCGGAGCTCGGGTACTCGATTGGCGCGGCAGGTGCGGGTCTCGTCATCGGGGACCTCCGGCGGCGCGGCGGCGCGCGCGGCTCTCCCCAACCTACCACACGGTGCGACGCCGTTTTCGCGTCCTGGACGTCGGGCTCGTCCCGGGCGACCGTGGAAGTTGAAGCACGTACCGTGCCAACCTCGACGTCGTGCGCGCCGTCGATGTCGCCCCGGTCGCGGCGTCGCGGGCGCGGAGGCAGGCGGGCGGGGCCATGCGGCGGCCGGTCCCGTCCGCGCCACGGGCGACATCCCCATGCGGCGGTCCGTCCGCGCCGCGGGGCGGCATCTGCTGCACGACGGTCCGTTCGGTCGCAGCGGCCCCGGGCAACCCGGCGGTCCGCCGGCCGGTTCGTGACGAAACCTCATGCTGACGGCGGCTGGAGGTCCCGGACCGTCATCCCCGTGGAGGGCCGGGATGCCTGCATGGCCGCGCTCGAGACGGCGAGCGTGGGCCGGGGATATCGGGCCGTTCACCGATTTCCTGGCCGGGCTGGTGGAAGGGCAGGGGGGGGACGATTCATGAAAAATACTACCTCATGTGAGTATTATCATGGATAAATGGCCGGCCACCCGATCCCCCGCGCGGCGCTGAATCCGGTTACGCGGGCGCTCCGGCGCTCGCCCGTCGTCGCCGTCGTCGGGCCGCGCCAGTGCGGGAAGACCACCCTGGCGCGGCAACTCGTCCCGGCCGGCTCGGCCAACTACTTCGACCTGGAAGACCCCGTGAGCCTGGCCCGGCTGGACCAGGCGCTGACCGAGCTCCGAGACCTGACCGGCACCGTCGTCATCGACGAGGTGCAGCACCGGCCCGACCTGTTTCCGCTCCTGCGGGTGCTGGCCGACCGCGACGCCAACCCCGCGCGGTTCCTCGTGCTCGGCAGCGCCGGCCCCGACCTGCTGCGGCAGAGCGCCGAGTCGCTGGCCGGGCGCATCGAGTACATCGAGCTCACCGGCTTCCAGGTCGCCGAGGTCGGCGCGGCCGAGATGGGGCGGCTGTGGGTCCGGGGCGGGTTCCCGCGGTCGTTCCTGGCCGACACCGACGCGGACAGCGCGGCGTGGCGACGGGCGTTCATCCGCACGTTCGTCGAACGCGACCTGCCCCAGTTCGGCGCCGGTCTCGGCGCGCCGGCGCTGCACCGGTTCCTGGCCATGCTCGCGCACTGTCACGGCCAGATTCTCAACGTCGCCGAGCTGTCGACCGCCCTCGACGTCGCGCAGGCGACCGTGCGGCGTTACCTCGACCTGCTGGAGCACCTGTTCCTCGTCCGGCAGTTGCGCCCGTGGCACGAGAACCTGCGCAAGCGGCAGGTCAAGCGCCCCAAGGTCTACCTGCGCGACGCCGGCCTCTACCACCACCTGATCGGCGTCGGCACGATGGACGCCCTGCAGACGCACCCGCGCATCGGCGCGTCGTGGGAGGGGTTCGTCATCGAGAAGGTGATCGCCGAGGCGGCGCCCGACGAGGTCTATTTCTGGGCGACCCACAACGGGGCCGAGCTCGACCTGCTGCTGATGACGGGAGGGCGGCGGGTCGGTGTCGAGGTCAAGCGCGTCGACGCGCCGCGCCGCACCCGCTCGATGGTTGTCGCCCTGGACGACCTGCGGCTGGATGCGCTGTGGGTGGTGTACCCGGGGGATGTGCGATACGTCATCGACGACCGGATCACCGCGCTGCCGGCGGCGGCGCCGTTCCCGGGGTCCGGTGCGGCTGCGCCTGCGGCCTATCCGGCGCCGCCTGGGGCGGGAGGAGCGGTGTAGGGCGGCCGCCGCGAGGACGTTGCCAGACCTCGTGTGACGCTGTCGGCACGCGGGACGTGGACGCCCGGCCGGTCCCCGTCGGCGCCTCCCGACCGTCGCCCCGCGCCAACCGGGCGCACTGCGACGCGTTCGCCGCCCGCAGGTACCGGCAGGCGTACCAGGCGGTGCGCGCCAGCGTCCGCCGGGCGGTCGCCGTCGAGCCTCCCGGCGCCGCCGCGGAGGCGGACCACCGCACGTGGTACCGCGAGGGCGGGGCGTTCCCTGTGCGGCCAGCATGAGGCGGAGCGGCCTGCCACTCGGTCAACCGGACTGCCGCTCGCGGAGAATCGCTTCCAGTTCGGCCACGCGTGTTTCCGCGTCGGCGGCCCGTGTTTCGGCGGCCAGGCGGGCGGCCGCTTCCGCCCGGCGGCCCTCGGCTTCCGCCAGACGGCCCTCGGCTTCCGCCAGACGGCCCTCGGCCTCCTCGGCGTGGCTGCGCAGGTCGTCGCCGGTCGCCGGGTCGCGGAAGCGCATCTCCCGCCCCGGGGCCGCCCGCAGCTCCAGACCGAGCGTCTCGCTGCGCAGCGTCAACGTGCCGTCGAGCCCCGTCAACACCGGTTGACGCACGTAGCCCGACTGCGTCAGCCGCTCCCCCTGCAGGCGCGCCGGCAGGTGTTCGCCCGCCGGGTCGTACTGCCAGTACTCGCGCACCCCGAGCTGC
>JAJEFC010000355.1 GCA_022820675.1 Vicinamibacteria bacterium
CTCAGCGACGAGCAGCGGGAGGCGGTGCGCGGCGTGCTGGAGGAGGGCCGCGAGGCGTTGCGCGAGGCCGGGGAGCAGGCGCGGGCGTCGCGCCGGGCTCTCCGCGAGGCGGTCGGGACCGGCGGCGACGTCGACGAGAACGCGATCCGGACCGCGGCGGCCCGACTCGGGACGGCGCAGGGCGCGATGGCGCTCGCCCGGGCCACGGCGCGGGCGGGGATCTGGGCGGTGCTGACCCCCGACCAGCGGACCGCCGCCGACGTGCTGCGGACGGCGCGGGAGCAGCGGATGGCGGCGCGGCGCGAGCGGATGGAGGAGCGCCGCGAACGGATGGAAGAGCGCCGCGGCCAGCGCCGGGGACCCCGCGGCCGTGGGGAGGGCCGCCGGGGACGCGGGCGCGACCAGTAGCGGCCGGTCGGATGTCGCCTCGAACGGCGCGGTCCCTGCCAGGGGCCGCGCCGTTTCTCGTTGGCGCGCCGGCGCGCCGCCGGCCCTGCTTCACCGGCCCGAGCCGGCCGGGTCCGCCTTCATCTGCGTCCACGCCTGCCGCGCCTCCTCCACTGGCCCGAGCCGGCCGGGTCCGCCTTCATCTGCGTCCACGCCTGCCGCGCTTCCTCCACCGGCCCTGTGTCACTGGCCGGAGCCCGCGAGGTCCGCCTTCATCTGCGTCCACGCCTGCCGCGCCTCCTCCACCGAGCCCTCGTCCTCGATGGTGGTGATGTCGCCGGGGTCGCGGTCGAGGATGACCGCGCGGAGCACCCGGCGCATGATCTTGCCGCTGCGCGTCTTCGGCAGCATCGTCACGAAGTTCAGCTCGCCCACCACCGCGATGGGGCCCAGCTCGCGCCGGATCGTCTCTATCAGGGCCCGGCGCAGGTCGTCGGACGGCGTCTCGCCCTGCTTGAGGAGGACGAAGGCGGAGATGACCTCCCCGCGGGTCTCGTCGGGCCGCCCCACGACGCCGCACTCGGCCGCCGCGGGGTGCTTCAGGCACGCGCTCTCGACCTCGATGGTCCCGATGCGGTGGGCCGCGATCTTGATGATCTCGTCCGCCCGCCCCCCGAACCACAGGTAGCCGTCGTCGTCGACGTGGGCGGAGTCGCCGCTGAAGTAGACCCCCGGTATCTTCTGCCAGTAGTCGCGCCCGTAGCGCTCGGGCTCGCCCCACAGCGACGCGGTCAGCCCCGGGAACGGGCGCTTGAGCACCATGATGCCCTTCTCGCCGGGCTCGCACGGCTCGCCGTCGCCGCGCACGATGGCGGCGTCGATGCCGGGCAGGGGCAGCGTGGCGGACCCCGGCTTGATCGGCAGCATCGCCAGCCCGTAGGGGTTGCCGAAGACGGGGCCGCTCGTCTCGGTCTGCCACATGTGGTCGATGACGGGGATGCGCCCCCCGAGGACGGTGTTCTGCAGCCAGTCCCACGCCGGCGGGTTGAGCACCTCGCCGGCCGAGAAGATGCGCTCGACCCCCGCGTGGTCGACGCCCTGGAGCGGGGCGTCGCCGTAGCGCATGAGGGCCCGGATGGCGGTGGGCGACGTGAAGATGCCGGTGGCCCCGATCTCCTCCACCACCGCCCGCCACGTGCTGTCGGGCTCGGGGTAGTCGAGGGCCCCCTCGAACACCACCGTGGTGCAGCCGACGAGGAGGGGGGCGTAGACCATGTAGCTGTGGCCGACGATCCAGCCGATGTCGGAGGTTGCCCACCACACGTCGCCGGGACGCAGGCCGAAGCACCAGCGGGCCATGCTCGCGATGTGCACCTGGTAGCCGCCGTGGGTGTGGACGGCGAGCTTCGGCCGGGCCGTGGTGCCGGACGTGGCGAGGATGAACGCGGGCTCGTTGGCCTCCATCGACACCCAGTCGCCGGACTGTCCGGCGGCCCCCGCGAGGAAGTCGTTCCATGACATCTCGCGGGCTGGGTCGAGAGGCGGCGTCGGGTCGCCGCGCTGCAGCACCACCACCCGCTCGACCGGGTGTCCCGGCGCGCGGAGGGCGTCGTCGACGATGGGCTTCAGCGGGACGTCCTTCCCCTTCCGGTAGGTGACGTCGGCCGTGAACACCACCCGCGACCCGCTCGCCCCGATGCGGTCGGCGAGGGCCTGGGCCCCGAACCCCGCGAACACCACCGAGTGGATGGCCCCGATGCGCGCGCACGCCAGCATCAGGAACACCGCCTCGGGGCACGTGGGCATGGAGAGGGTCACCCGGTCGCCCTTCCCGACCCCGAGGGCGCGCAGCGCCGCCGCCACCCGCGTCACGTGGAACCGGAGCTGCGCGTAGGTGCACACCATCCGCTCGCCGCGCTCGTTCAGGTACACCAAGGCGACGCGCCCGCCCTCGCCGGCCGCCACGTGGTGGTCGACGGCGTTGTGGGCGAGGTTGGTCCGCGCCCCCACGAACCAGCGGAACGTCGGCGGGTCGGGGGCGTAGACCTGGTCCCAGGTCCGGAACCACGGCAGGCGGCGGGCCGCCCGTTCCCAGAAGGCCTCGGGGTCGCGGTGTCCGTCGTCGATCCAGCGCTGCACGATGGGGGGGATGATCTGCATGGTCTTTGTAGTCTCCGGTTGGCGGCGCGCGGCAGGCGGCCCGCCGCGTTCGACCGGCGATGCAACGTGCCTGCGCCGGGCAAGGTCGCCTCGGGGCTCCGATTGCCGCTCGATCACGCCTGCCGGGATTCTACGCCGCGACCGGCGCGGAGTCCCGCCGGGAGTCTGCGCCCGCAACCGCGCGGACTCCCTGGCGGGTTGGCTGGGCGCCCCCGGCCGGGCCGCAGGTGACCACGGGCGGACTGGCGTTTCTCCTCGGTTGAGTGTGCCCGGTGTGCGCCCGCGTCGCCCCTGGTCAGGCGGGCGTCCGGCGTCTGCCGGCGCCGTTGCGGGCGCGGGCGGGCGCATCGCCGCTCGAAGGCGGCGGGGCCCCGTCACGGGCTGCTAGACTCGTCCGACATGCCGCGTCGCGTCACGGTCGGGCTGCACGCCACCATCGTCGCCGTCACCGGCGACGAGCCCCGGGTGCTGACGGTGTCGGGCGGCCGCGACGGCGGCGCGCCCGCCCTGCCCTTCGGTCCCCTCGACCCCGACCGCCACCGCACCCTCGAGCTCGGCCTGCGCGCCTGGGTCCGCGAGCAGACCGGCATGGACCTCGCTCACGTCGAACAACTGTACACGTTCGGCGACCGGGACCGCGCGGGAGCGGGGAACGGCGAGGCCCGGGTGATCGCGGTGGCCTATCTCGCCCTCGTGCGCGAGCGTCAGCTCGCGGCCGGGCATCCCGCCGCGTGGGAGGCGGTCTACCGCTTCCTGCCGTGGGAGGACCGCCGGGGCGGCGAACCGGCCCTGCTGCGCGAGGGCATCCGGCCCGCCCTCGATGCCTGGATCGAGGCGGCCCCGGCCGGCGGCGGCCGGCGCGAGCGCCGGGGCCGCGCCGACATCACCTTCGGAACGGGGGCCGCGCCGTGGGACGCCGAGCGGGTGCTGGAACGCTACGAGCTGCTCTACGAGGCGGGGCTCGTCGCCGAGGCGCGGCGCGACCGCGGGCCGGGGACCGCGGGCGTGGGACGACGCGACGGGCCCGGCCCGGCGGGC
>JAJEFC010000069.1 GCA_022820675.1 Vicinamibacteria bacterium
ATCAGCATCCGCCGCGCTCCCTCGCGAGCCAACGTGTCCAGCGTCGGCACGGCCGGTTCCTCGTGGGGGCCGACTTTGCCGCCCCCTTCGCCGGCCAGCGTCGTCGTGGGCTCGTCGGCGGCCGTGGGGTTGTCTTCGTGCATGTTGTCTGGTACCGTCAGCATTGTTGGTGTCTCCTTCCCCCCGGCCCCTCAGCCAGGGTGTTTTTGGGTTGTTCACACGGAAGGATACGCCACCTGCCTCACGCCGCGATCCACAACTTTCGGTTATACCTCGCGGAACATCACGTTCGATTGTACCAAGTCGCCCGCCCGCCGCGGCGGGGCAGTCTCCGCTCCGCGGCCGATAGCTTCGCTCGACTATCACGCTCAGAGGGTTCAACTCGTTGAAGACCTGAGGCTTGGCGGCGATGTCGGCCGGCCGACGGTGCCTGACCGGTGTCCCTCGGTCCGTGATCTCAGGGTGCCGCGGTAGCGTTCACTCACCGAGGCCCACCGAGCGCCACCGCCCGCGAGCAACTGCCCGCCAAGCCCTCGGCAAGCCCCGGGCACTGTCGAGGCGCCACGACGTCAAGCGACAGCGTCATCGTTGAATCGCAGCACCCGCTCGGCCCGCAACTCCAAGCCGCCCGCAGACCGTCAACCCTGGCGTCACCATCGCCGAGCCCCTCGCGCAGCATCACGTCGGACCGCAGCACCATCACTCGCTGGAGGCGGCCTCGACCGCCAGCCTCTCGCGGCGCCACGCGTCGAACCACAGCACGTCGCCGAGCCCTCTCAGCACCAAGCCGTACCGCAACACCACCGCCGAGCCCCCGCAACACGACCGGCAGAACGCCGAGACCGAGGCACTGTCGCCCGAGCCCCAGGCCGAACCCCAGCACCACCGCCAAGCCCCAGCAACTCCGGCCGCCAACCACGTCCCAGCCGACCCCTTGAGCCGTACCGCAACACCACCGCCGAGCCCCCGGAACACGACCGGCAGAACGCCGAGACCGAGGCCACTGTCGCCCGAGCCCCAGGCCGAACCCCAGCACCACCGCCAAGCCCCAGCAACTCCGGCCACCAACCACGTCCCAGCCGACCCCTTGATCGGACCCACGAAGTGGGTCCGATAAGGGATGTTATGTTAACTTTGGTGTCCTGAAACGCCCCGGAGAGCGTGCAAACCGCCTGCGAGGGCCGACGACTCGACGGTTCCTCAACCGAACCCCAGACCGTCGTCCCGTCGTGGGAATCCTGCCCGCTTCAGTTCTTCGATGATCTCGGCGAGGGTTGGCGAGGGTCGCGAGAGGATCTCCTCGCGACCGCGAGCGCGGCGGGACCTGGCCGGGAGCTTGTGGAACTCGCCGCGCCGTCCGCCGCTCCGAACGATTCAGCGCGGGGCCGCCGAGTTCGGGCACTTCCGAACGATTCAGCGTGGCCGCCGTCCGGTCACTCGGCCCGCTTCAGCTCCTCGATGATCTCGGTGAGGGCCGAGATGATCTCCTCGCGCTCGACGTCCGACTTCCGGAACCGGAGGTTCAGGTTGAAGCTCTTGGCGGGCGGGACGTACTTGAACACGAAGGCCTTGGGGCGCCCCGGCCTGTGCTTGTCGCTCCGCCGGGCCGCCACCGCGCGCGCCTGCTCGCGCGTCGCCTGGCCGCCCCCTCGCGTGAGCTGCTCGATGAACGCCACCATCTTCTTGGCGTCGCCCTGCCTGACGACTTGCAACAGCAGCGACTTGGAGGTGATGTCGGCCAGCCGACAGAGCTCCCGGACCTCGTCCGGCATGGCCTGGAGGGCGAGAGACTCGGTGACCGAGGTGCGCGACTTCCCGATCTTCCTGGCGATCTCCTCGTGCTTGTAGCCGTGCCCGAGGACGAGCGACTGCAGCGCTTCCGCCTCTTCGAACGGGCTGATGTCCTTGCGCTGGAGGTTCTCGATGAGGGCGAGCTCGATCATCTCGTCGTCCGCGACGTCGCGGATGACCGCCGGCACCTCCGCGAGCTGCAGCCGGACCGCGGCCTGGTAGCGCCGCTCGCCGGCCACGATCTGGAACCGGCCCCGCCGCTGCCGCACGATCAGGGGCTCGAGGATGCCCTTCTCCGAGATGGAGGCCATGAGCTCGGACAGGTCGCCCATGACCTGCCGCGGCTGGTCGGGATTGGGGTCGACCTGGTCGATGGGGACCATGCGGCCGAGGGGAGCGCCGGCGGAAGCGGCCAGGGCCTCCACGTAATGCTGATCGTGGCGCATCTTGACCGCGCTCGGGAGTCCTCTTCTAGGCACGATCAATGACCTCCTCGCACAGGCGGTAGTAGTCCGACGCGCCCTTGGAGTCGGGGGCGAAGGAGAAGATCGATTCGCGGTAGGCGGGGCTCTCCTCCAGGCGCACGTTCTTCGAGATGACCGTCTTGAACACCTTGGTGCCGAAGACCTTGTTGATCTGGGTGCGGATGTCCCGGCCGAGGGACGTGCGCCGGTCGTGCATGGTGATGAGCACGCCGATCATCTCGAGGCTCGGGTTGGCCCTCGTCCTGACCTTCTCGATGGTCTCCAGGAGGTCGTCGGTGCCCTCGAGCGCGAAGTACGACGACTGAATCGGAATCAGCAGGTGCGTCGCGGCCACCAGGGCGTTCACGGTGAGGAGGCCGAGGGTCGGCGGGCAGTCGATGACGACGTAGCGGTAGGTGTCGCCGAGGGGCGCCAGCAGGTCCTTCAGCTTGAAGTGGGCGTCGAGCTCGCCCACCATGCGCGCCTCGAGCTTGGCCAGCGAGATCTGCGCCGGCGCGACCGACAGGTTCTCCTGCTGCTCGGCCGGCATCACGATGTCCGCGAGCGAGCAGTCCCGGTCGGCGAAGGCGTCGTAGACGGAACGCGTGATGGTGGTGCGGTCGACGAACGACAGGGTGCTGTTGCTCTGCGGGTCGAGATCGATCAGCAGGGTCC
The DNA here is from genome assembly GCA_022820675.1 of Vicinamibacteria bacterium. Classification (GTDB taxonomy): domain Bacteria; phylum Acidobacteriota; class Vicinamibacteria; order Vicinamibacterales; family UBA8438; genus JAJEEA01. Next base: position 2,931 of record JAJEFC010000069.1, read on the forward strand.
GTCCCTCGCGGAGCGACAGCGCGGCGGCGAGGTTGATCGCGGTGGTGGTCTTGCCTACGCCGCCCTTCTGATTGGCGATCGCGACGATCATGTCGAGCGGCTGCTGGCAGGAAACGCGCCGAGGAATTGGTCGGACGCTCGATCCGACTGCGGCCCCATTTTAGGAACGCTCGCGACGACGTGTCAATGGGCCCCGTCACATCTTGTACTTCCCCATCTCGTCCGGATCGAGGGCCTCCAGCCACTTCTGCAGGCGCTCCGAGTCGGCCTTGTCGGGCGTGATGTTCAGCGATTTGGCGCGGTCGATGACGGCGTCCTCGGCGAAGATCGGGGCCCGCACGCGAAGGGCCAGCGCGATGGCGTCGCTGGGGCGGGCGTCGATGGCCACCGGCTCGCCCTGCGCCACGAGGTGGATGACGGCGTAGAAGGTGTTGTCCTTCAGGTCGCTGACCACGACCTTGTGGACGTCCGCCTTCAGGTCGTGAATGACGTTGCGGAGCAGGTCGTGGGTCATCGGCCGCGGGGTCGACACGTTCTCGATCTGGAGGGCGATGGCGTTCGCCTCGAACACGCCCATCCAGATGGGCAGAACGCGCTGCCCCTCGGCGTCGTGCAGGATCACGATCGGCATGTTGGTGATGGGATCCACCATCAGCCCCTTGATGGACATCTCGACCTGCATCGATACCTCCGCTGCTCACCCGAAGTCCGACGGCGGGACCCCGCCGGGTGGTCGGGCGGCGCTCGGAAGCCGCTGCTCGAGCCTCGGTCGCATCGGGAGTCCCGCTGGCGCGAGGCTTCTTCGCGACCCTCGGCCGGCTACCCCGCCGCCCCGCCGAGCTCCTCGGCCACGACGCGGCCGGCCGGCGCCGACGGGTGCGGCGCAGGAGCATCGGCGAGCTCGCCCCGGAGGCTGAACGGTCCGCTGTCCGTGATGCGCACGCTGACGAGCCGGCCCAGCAGGCCGCCGGGCTCCGCGTCGCGGGAACCCGCGCGGAAGTTGACCACGGTGTTCCCGCTGGTGCGGCCGGCCAGCTCGGTGGCGCGCCGGCGGCTCGTCGAGTCGACCAGGACCTCGACCACCGCGCCGACGCGCGTCCGGTGAATCTCGGACTGTATCCCCTTCTGCAGCTCCTGCAGCCCGACGATTCGCCGCGTCTTCTCGGCCGCCGGCACGTCGTCGGCGAGCCGCTTGGAGGCCAGCGTGTTGGGCCGCTCGGAGTACTTGAAGGAGAACATGCTGTGGTACCGCACGCGGCGGGTCAGGCTGAGCGTGTCCTCGAAGTCGCGGTCGGTCTCTCCCGGAAAGCCGACGATGACGTCGGTCGACAGGGCGATGTCCGGCATCGCCGCCCTCAACCGATCGACGAGCTGCAGGTAGTCGTCCCGCGTGTGGCGGCGGCGCATCCGCGCCAGCACCGCGGTCGAGCCCGATTGTACGGGCAGGTGCAGATGCCGGCATACCTTGGGGAGCGACCGCATGGCCTCGATCATCCGGTCGGTGACGTGACGCGGGTGCGGGCTCGCGAACCGGATGCGCTCGATGCCCGGGACGTCGTCGACCAGCGCCAGCAGCTCGGCGAAGTCGCAGCCGGGGCGGTCAGGCGCCGAGTAATGATTCACGATCTGGCCGAGGAGGTGGACCTCGCGATGGCCGTCGTCGGCGGCGAGCCGCACCTCGTCGAGGATCTCCGCGGCCGGCCGCATCCGCTCGTGGCCCCGCGTGTACGGCACGACGCAGAACGCGCAGAAGTCGTTGCAGCCCTCGATGATCGTGACCGCCGCCGTCACCGGGTTCGAGCGCCGGGCCACCCCCAACGGGAACGAGACGTTGTCGTAGGGATTGACGTCGACGCGCTCGGGCCGATGGCCGGTCAGGCCGTCCACCATGGCCGGCAGCCGGCTCAGCGCCTGCGTGCCCACGACGAGGTCCACGCGTTGCCCGCGCTCGAGCAGGGCGCGCCCCTCCTGTTGCGCGACGCAGCCGGTGACCGCGACGACCGGGCGCTTGCCGCCGCGGCCGCCGGGCACCATGCCCAGCTCCGTGTAGAGCCGCTCCTCGGCCCGCTCGCGGACGCTGCACGTATTGATGACCACGAGATCCGCGTCGCCGACGGCCTCGGCCGCTTCGTACCCCGCCTGGTCGAGCAGGCCGGCGAGCCGCTCGGAGTCGTGGACGTTCATCTGGCAGCCGAACGTCTCGATGAAGTACTTCCTCGCCACGGTTGCCTTCCTGGCTCGCCCCTCGTCGCCCACAAGGCTCCGCCGGGCGCCCAACCGACCCTCCGGGAGACCACGCCGTTCCTCGGCGCAGACTCCTGACCTGCCACGCGTCGTCGCGGGAATCCTCGTCCCGGCGAAAACGCCCGACGCGACCACGTGGTCGCGCAACGGGCCTCCGCCCGGCGCCCAACCGACCCCCCGGGGAGTCCACGCCGTCCTGCGCCGAGGCCCCCCCGGCCCGGCGCGCTCAGGGAGCCCTTCGGTTCGGCTTCGGCGGCGCCGGCGACAGCAGCTCCCGCGCACTCTCCAACACGGCACCCGAGACCCGGGTCCCGGTCATCATCCTCGCGATCTCCGAGGCCCGCGACTCCCCGTCGAGCCGGTCCACCGAGGCCAGCGTCCGCCCGTCGCGGACCGACTTCGTGACCCGGTGATGACTGGTGCCCCGGGCCGCGATCTGCGGCAGGTGCGTGATGCAGAGCACCTGGTACCGCTCCGCCAGCCCGTGCAGCCTGGCCCCTATCCGTTCCGCCGCCTCCCCGCCGACGCCCGCGTCCACCTCGTCGAAGACCAGCGTGCGACCGGGCGGGTCGGTGGAGATCACCGTCCGCAGCGCCAGCATGACGCGGGAGAGCTCGCCGCCGGAAGCGATGCGCGCGAGCGGCCGGACGTCCTCCCCGGGATTGGCCGAGAAGTAGAGCTCCACCCGGTCGACTCCCCGGTCCGTCCAGCCAGCCTCCGCCTCCGCCGCCTCGAGGAACACGACCTCGAACCGAGTGCGTTCCATCGCCAGCTCGCCCAGCCCGCCCTCGACGGCGCGGGCCAGCTCGCGCGCCGCCGTGCGGCGGCGCCCGGACAGCCTGCGGGCGAGGCCGGCGTAGCGTTCCCCCGCCGCCGAGGCGGCGGCTTCCAGCGATTCGAGGTCGGTCTCCCCTTCCAGCTCCTCGCGTTCCCGCCGCAGCCCGTCGCGATGGGCGACGACGTCCGCGAGGGTCGGACCGTAGCGCCGCTTGAGGCCCTCCAGCTTGGCCAGGCGCTCCTCTATCGCCGGGAGCTGCCCGGGCGACGCGTCCGCCCCGCCGGCGCGCGACCGCAACGCGTACGCCAGCTCCTCGAGGTGGGGCCGTACCGTGTCCCTCGCCGCGAGGTGCGGCGCGAACTCGCCGTCGAGGCCCGCGAGCTCCTCCACCCGCCGCCACACCCGGTCGAGGACGTCCAGCGCGGCGCCGTCCCCGTCGTACAGCTCCGCATAGCTCTCGGCCGCCAGGCTGTGGACCCGCTCGGCGTTGGCGAGCAGCCGCCGCCGCGCGGCCAGCGTCTCGTCCTCGCCCTCCACGGGGTCGACCTCGTCGATGTCCCGAAGCCGCAATGCCACGATCTCGGCGCGCTCGACCGCGGTGGCGGCGCGATCGCGCGCACGCTCGAGCCTCTGGCGGGCGCCCTGCCAGCCCGCGAAGGCGTCCCGCACCGAGCCGCGCAACGGCCCGAGGTCGGCGTAGCGATCGAGCAGATCGAGGTGGGTCGACGGATCGAGCAGCGCCTGGTGCTCGTGCTGGCCATGGATGTCCAGCAACCGCGCGCCGACGGATCGGAGGGCCGCGGTCGAGACGAGCCGGTCGTCGACCCAGGCCCGGCTCCGGCCCCGTGCCGACACCTCCCGCCGCAGCACCCGCTCGCCGCCGTCGGCGTCCTCCGCCATCGCCTCCACCACCGCCCGCTCCGCGCCGGTCCGCACCAGGCCCGACGATGCCCGCGCCCCCCGCAGCAGACCCAGGGCGCCCACCAGGATCGACTTGCCGGCGCCGGTCTCGCCGGTCAGGATCGTGAAGCCGGCGTCCAGCTCGAGCTCCAGGCGATCGATGACCGCCAGGTCCCGAATGCTGAGAAAGCGGATCATGGTCCGGCAGGGTCCCGGGGGCCGGGAAGCGCCATCGTATCATAGGTTTGACAGCGCCTCCCCGCCGTGTTACCTTGCTCTGTCGGCGCTTTCCCAGCGGCGCACATCGGTAGTTGACGGAGGGTTCGTGCGTGCTCTTGGTTGCTACGCCTTGGCCATGCAACTGCAGGCCGATGGCGCGTCGTCCGCTGGGTTGAGTGGCGGCTTGCTCGACTGGATTGCCCAGTCGACGCCCCTCAACAAGTTCGTCCTTCTTCTTCTGCTCCTGTTCTCGGTCTATTCGTGGGGCATCGCCCTCCACAAGCTGTGGCTGTTCCCCCGGATAGAACGGCAGACCTGGAGCTTTCTCGACGTGTTTCGGCGGAGCACGAAGTTCTCCGAGGTGAACTCGGTGTGCCGCACGCTGAAGCACAGTCCCCTGGCCGGGCTGTTCCAGGCCGGCTACGCCGAGCTCAACGCGCAGCTTCGCCAGGGCGACGGCGGGACCGGCGAGCGTCCCGTCCTGCGGAGCCTCGAGGCGGTCGACCGGGCGCTGCAGCGGGCCGCGGTGGTCGAGGTCAACAAGCTGGAGCACCGCGTCCACCTGCTGGCGACGACCGCCGCCATCACCCCGTTCATCGGGCTGTTCGGCACCGTGGTGGGCATCGTCAACAGCTTCCAGGGCATCGCGGGCACGGGCTCGACGAGCCTGACGGTGGTGGCCCCCGGCATCGCCGAAGCGCTGGTGGCGACCGCCGCCGGCCTCGGGGCGGCGATTCCCGCCGTCTACTTCTACAACCACCTGACGAACAAGGTGCGCCTGTACCTGTCGATGATGGACGACTTCTCCCTGGAGTTCCTCAACATCTCGGAGAGGAATTTCATGCAGTAGTCTGCGCCGCAAAGCGGCGCGGACTACTGGAGGGTTGGTTTGGGCGCCCGGCGGAGCCGCAGGCGACGATTGGCGGGCCAGCCGTCCGCGAGCGCACGTCAGGCGTCACAAGGACATGCCCACGATTCACGGCAACGGGACGGGCGGCTCGACCGGCGGCCGGCGGCGCGGACGCCCGCGGGCCGCGACGTCGCTGTCGGAGATCAACGTGGTGCCGCTCGTGGACGTCATGCTGGTGCTGCTGATCATCTTCATGGTGGCGGCGCCGATGATGCAGCGCGGCATGGACGTGAGCCTCCCGGTGTCGCGTCGCTCCGATCAGCTCGTCGCCGAACGGCTGTTCGTGACGATCGGGTTGACGTTCCGCGAGGATCGAATCGTGCAGGTGGGGGACGACATGGTCCGGCTCGAGGTGCTCGCGGAGCGCATGCGGCAGGAGCTCGACGCGAGCGCCTCTCGCGAGGTCTTCGTCCGCGGCGACGGAGACATCACCTATCGGGAGCTGGTGTCGGTCATCGACGAGCTCAAGGCGGGCGGCGTCTCCGACGTCGGGCTCGTGACCGCGCTGCCGACCGAGCCGTGACCGAGGCGTACGGGTGTAACCAGTAGCATGCAGACCATCACCGACGTGGTTCGCCAGCGCCGGGCCGGCGGGGACGGCCTCGGCCGCACCTGCGCGATCTCGCTGGCCGGCCACGGCGCCCTCCTGGCCGTGCTCGTCGTGTTCCCGTCGGCCTTCGTCACCGACCTGGAGACCGGGCTGTCGGCCGACGTCATGAACATCAGCCTCGGGGGTCCGGCCGGGCCCAGCACCGGGGGACAGGCGGCGCTCGCCGCGCGCCCCGTGCAGGAGGTGCTGCCCCTCGAGGAGGCGAACCGCCCGCAGTGGATTCAGCCCCCCACCCCCGCCCCGCCGGAGGTGGTCCTGCCGGACGAGGACGCCGCCCGCCGGGTCGAGGAGGACGTGCCGCCGGAGGCGGCGCCGGAGGAGTCGCGGGGCCGGACGCCGGTCCGGGGGCCGGCGTTGCGAGAGGGCAGCGCCCTCGCGGACACCGGCGCCGAGGGGGGCGGCGTGGGACTCTCCGCCGGCGGGCTCGGCGACGGCGGGGAGCTCGAGCTCCTGAACTTCTGCTGCCCGGAGTACATCGCCGTCATGACCGAGCGGATCCGCAACAACTGGAACCGCCGTCAACCCGTCACCGGCGTGGTGACCATCAGGTTCACCATTCAGCGGGACGGGCGCATCACGGACGTGGAGAGGGAGGCCAGCAGCGGTCACTTCGCCCTCGACACCAGCGCCGAGCGCGCCGTGCTCCTGACGAGGCAGCTACCGTACCTGCCGCCGGCGTTCCCCGCCGACCGCCTGACCGTTCATCTGGATTTTCAGTACAGACGCTGAGGAGCATCATCGATGGCCCGTATTTCCCGCCGTTCCGCCCTGTTCACGCTGGCCGCCCCCCTGCTGCCGGCGCCGACCGGCGCGGGCGGGAGGCCGGTGCAGCAGGACGCGGTCAGGGTCACCATCGGGGACAGCATCGGGTCCCAGCCGAGCATCGCGGTGCCCGACTGCCTGCCGCTGACACCCGACCGGACGACGCGGGAGGCGAGCCGCACCATCGCCCAGGTGCTCTGGGACGATCTGGACTTCGAGCGCGAGTTCAGGCTGATTCCCCGCGACGTCTACCGCACGATCCCGGCCGCGAGGTCCCTGGTCGATCTGCCCTTCGACCGATGGCGCGAGATCGGCGCCGACGGCGTGGTGAGCTGCACCGTCGAGGCCCGCGGCGAGAACCGCCTCGACCTCACCACGCGTCTCTTCGACGTCCGGACCGGCGGTTCCGCGTTCGGCGTGCTCTACAGCGGCTCGACCCGCAACGTGCGTCTCCTGGCGCATCAGCTCGCGGACGAGATCCACCGGAACCAGCGCGGCCTCGACGGCGTGGCCCGCACCCGCCTCGCGTTCGTCTCCGACCGCGACAGCGAATCGGCGTTCGGGCTGGTCGAGAACCGGCCGGTGAAGGAGATCTACATCGCCGACTACGACGGGGCCAATCCGCGGCGGGTCACCGTGTCGCGCACCCTCAACACCAACCCCGCGTGGTCCCCCGACGGCCGCGCCATCGCGTACACGTCGTGGCTGAGCGGGTTCGCCGACGTGCTGGTGTCGCACCTGTTCGAGGGCCGCATGGCGAAGCCGATCGAAGGCGACAGCCGGCGCCAGAACTTCCTGCCCGCCTTCTCTCCCGACGGCCGGCGCGTCGCCTTCAACTCGAACCGCGACGACAGCAGCGACATCTACGTCGCCAACGTCGACGGCAGCGGGCTCCAGCGGCTGACGAACCACCCCGCCATCGACACGAGCCCCACGTGGTCGCCCAACAGCCAGCAGATCGCGTTCACGTCCGACCGCACCGGGGCCCCGCAGATCTACGTGATCGGCGCCGACGGCACCGGGCTGCGGCGGCTGACCTACGAGAGCTACTGCGACCGGCCGACGTGGTCGCCGCCGCCGTTCAACGAGATCGCCTACTCGTCGCGGACCGGCCTGGGACACGACATCAAGGTGCTGGATCTGGCCACGAACGAGGTGCGTCAACTGACGTTCGGGCTCGGCTCGAACGAGAGTCCGAGCTACGCACCCAACGGCCGCCACATCGCGTTCATGTCGACGCGCAACGAGACGAAGCAGATCTACACGATAGGCCGGGACGGCCGGGGGCTGCGCCGGGTGACGTCGGTCGGCAACAACGAGATGCCGAGCTGGTCGCGGTAACTCGCGGGTCTACACGACAGGCCGGGACGGCCGGGGGCTGCGCCGGGTGACGTCGGTCGGCAACAACGAGATGCCGAGCTGGTCGCGGTAACCCGCGGGGCCGGCGGGCAACCCGGGTTGCCGGGGGCAGGGAGAGTCGGACACACAGGAGGACTTGGCGAAGATGCACGATCGAGGACACGGTTCACGGCTGGTCGGATTCGCGGCGCTCGCGGCCGTGGTGTGCCTGCAGGCCGCATGCTCCGACAACCCGCCGCCGGCGCTTCCCGAGCCGGTGATGGAGCGGACGGTGATCGAGGATCCCCCCGAGATCGTCGCCTTCGACCCGGCGCCGGAGACCGCCGCCCCGCCGCCGGCGGCGGTGACCCCGGCCTTGACGCCGGACGAAGAGATCGCCGCCCGGTCGCTCGAGGAGCTCAATCGTTCGCTGCTGCTCGAACCGGTGTTCTTCGTGCTGGACAGCGCCGAGCTCGACGAGCGGGGCCGGCAGGTGGTGGAAGCCAACGCGGACATGCTCGCGCGCTTCCCCACCTGGGCCGTGACCATCGAAGGGCACTGCGACGAACGAGGCACGCCCGAGTACAACCTCGCGCTCGGCGAGCGGCGGGCCCTGGCCGCCCAGCGCTACCTGCTGGAGCTCGGATTGGAGGCGGAGCGCGTCCGGACCGTCAGCTACGGCAAGGAATTTCCGTTCGATCCCGGGAACGACGAGACGGCGTGGGCCGCCAACCGGCGGGCGCATTTCGTGATCACGGCGAAGTAGGCGCGGAGGCCGCCCGGGCTGGCGGATTGGCCGCGGCCGGGCTACCATAGGGCGGATCGCTCGTGCCGGCGCCCGGTCTCGGGCGCCCCCGGTTTCCATTCCCCGTTCCGGCGCAGAGGTAATGTCATGAGAGGGCTTCCCTTCAGGTTCGCGCTCGGATTCCTCGTGGCCGCCCTGACCGTCGTTCCCGCCCGGGGCCAGAACCGCGAGCACCAGCAGATTGCGGCCGATATCCGCATGTTGCAGGAGCAGTACGCGCGGCAGCAATTGATGCTCACGACGCTGGAGCGGACTTTGCAGGCTATCCTGACGCGGCTCGACGCACAGGGCGACGACGTCCGCCGCGGGTTCGCGAATCAGCGGCTCCAGGTCGACAGCGTGGCAACCGGGGTGCGGGTGGTGCGGGAGAAGATCGACGAGAACAACGTGCGGGTCTCCTCCCTTGCGCAGGAGGTCGAGGCGCTGCGCATGGCCATGCCGATGCTCGGAGCGCCCCTGACCGACCTCGAGGTCGATCCGGAGACGGGCCTGCCGGTGAACCCGGCGGTCGCGTCCTCGCTGCCCGCCAACGCGGGGATCTCCCCGAAGCGGCTCTACGACACCGCGTACACGGACTACACGACGGGCCAATGGGCGCTGTCGCGCCAGGGGTTCGAGCAGTTCATCATCACGTTCCCCCGATCCGAGCTGGCCGACGACGCCCTGTTCTTCATCGGGCAGAACTACTACGCGGACGGGATGTTCCTGGAGGCGGCCGACGCCTACGAGCAGGTCTCCGTGCGCTATCCCGCCGGCGACGTGGTGGCCGAGGCGCTCTACAAGCGCGGCCTCGCCCTGGAGCGCCTCGACCAGATCGATCTGGCCCGGGAGACCTTCCAGACCGTGGTGCGGGAGCATCCCGACGACAACATGGCGAATCTGGCGCAGCAGGCGCTCGATCGCCTGGACTGAGAGCTATGGGAAGCGTCAACAAGGTCTTTCTCGTCGGCAACCTCGGCCGGGACGCCGAGTTGCGGCATACGCCCAACGGCCGAGCCGTCTGCAACTTCTCGTTGGCCACGACGTACAGGTGGACCGACAAGGCGTCTGGGCAGCGGCAGGAGCGCACGGAATGGCATCGCGTGGACCTGTGGGGTCCTCGTGGCGAGGCGCTGCAGCGTTATCTGACCAAGGGCACGCAGATCTACGTCGAAGGGCGCCTCCAGACGGACGAATGGAACGACCAGTCCGGCAACAAGCGCTACACGACGAAGATCGTGGCACAGGACATCGAGCTTCTAGGAGGCGGCAGCCGCGGCGGCGAAGGCGGCGGCGGACGGGATGCGGCGGCAGGCGGCGGCGATTACGGTGGCGGCGGGCGCCAGGACATGCCCAGCGGCGGTGGCGAGTCCGGCCCCGCGGAGCTGACCGACGACGACATCCCCTTCTGATCTGCCGGCCGGAAGGGTTCGGCGCCGCCGTTTCCTTACCTCGCCCGCCAGTCGGGCCGGGAACGGGGTGCTGTCGCCGTCGCCGCCGCCGCTTCACCGCCGACCCGCATGCGAGAAACCACCATGCCAAGCACTGACGCGAAGTGGATCATCGGCGTCGTCCTCGTGCTCGGGGGCATCCTCATCGCGCAGAACGCCGGCATCCGGAACGAGCTGCAGCGCATGGACGCCGACATCACCGACATCCGCGCCGACATTCGGCGTCTCGACGACCGCCTCCGTGCGGTCGAAATCACCCTCGGCAGGGTCGAGCAACGGCTGGCCACGCTCGAACGCATCATCCTGCCCGGCGATCAGCCGGATTGACGGCGTTCGGGGCCCGAACCTCTTGCTTCAGACGCCATGCCGCCGCCCACGCCGCGGCCATAGCGGTCCTCGAGGCGAATGACGTCGTCGAGCTCGGGGGTCGACACCTCGAAGATGTCGGTGGGCTCCAGGGCCGTCATGCGGTGCACGGTGCCCGGCGCGACGTGAACGCTCTCTCCCGGCCCCATCTCGCGGGTCACGCGGGAGTCGCCCTGCCCCGTCTCGAACCGGATGCGTCCGCTCCAGACCAGGATGGTTTCGTCCTTCACCCGGTGGTACTGCAGGCTGAGGGCGTGTCCGGCGTCGACATGGATGATCTTCCCGACGTAGCGCTCGGTCTTCGCCCAGTGCAGCTCGTAGCCCCACGGCTTGTCCACTCTCATCCGACGCCCTCCCCGTCATCGCCGCTTCCCGCCGCCACGTCCCGGTGACGTACCCGCCATCGGACCCCGTCGACGGCCGACAGCCTGGCCTCGAGCCGCTCGACGATCACCACGGAGCGGTGGCGTCCGCCGGTGCACCCGACACCGATGGTCAGATAGCTCTTGCCCTCGTGGATGTACCCGGGAAGCAGGAACTCGATCAGATCGGCGGTCTTCGCCAGGAAGGGCCCGGCGGCGTCGGCCGCGCACACGTAGTCGCGGACCCCCGGATCGAGGCCGGTCAGCCCCTTCAGGTCCGGAACGAAGTACGGATTCGGCAGAAAGCGGACATCGAAGAGCAGGTCCGATTCGGGAGGCACCCCGTGCTTGTAGCCGAAGCTGAGCAGCGTCGCCGTCAACCGCGCCCGGCCGTCCCTCCCCTCGGCGAGCTCGCCGAAGGCCCGGCGCAGCTCGTGCACCGTGAGGTCGGAGGTGTCGAGCACCAGGTCCGACATCTCCCTTATCGGCCGGAGCCGCGCCCGCTCGGCCAGGATGCCCTCGATCACCGACCCCGCGGGCGCCAGCGGGTGCGGCCGGCGGGTCTCGCTGAAGCGCCGGAGCAGGGCGGCGTCGGAAGCCTCGAGAAAGATGAGCCAGGTGCGCAGGCGGCGGCGCGCGCGAAGCGCCGCGTAGACATCGGCGAAGCGATCGGGAAACGACCGATCCCGCGCGTCCACCACGACGGCGATGGCGTCGCGGCGCGCGCCTTCCCCGGGATCGAGGTCGGCCAGCGTCGGGATCAACACCGTCGGCAGGTTGTCGACGCACAGGTAGCCGAGGTCTTCGAGAGCCCGGATCGCCGCCGACTTCCCCGCTCCCGACAGGCCCGTGACCACCACGAACCGGGTCGTCGGGCCGGCGCCCGCCGGGCCCTCTTCGCCTGCCGACCCGCGATGAGTACCGGCCATACCGCTCCCCCGCCGCGCCGGCGCCATCCATCGGCCGGGCCGGCAGCGGGCCGCCCGCCATCCCGCCGGCGCGCGGCCCGTTCAACGCGGCGACGCGGCTCGGCCCGTCGAAATCGCCCGCGGACGCCCTGGCAGCCCGTGGCGACAGTCCCCGCTGCATTCGAGCGGCGATGCATCCCGGCTGCGCCCGGCAAGCGCCGCCTTCGGCTCCGATTGCCGCCCCCCACGCCTACCGGCCGTCTGCGCCGTGACCGGCACAGACGGCCGGCCGCGCAGCTATCGGGGAGCTTCGCCACGGGCTGCCGGACCCGTCGGTGGCAGGTCACGTTCGGCGGCTCAACCGATGCTCGTCGTGTCGTCCCTCTCCGCGTCCCGGGTCGCGGACTCGGACACCGGCAAGGCGTGACGCCGGCGGTCCTGCCACTTGCCCTTCAGGGTGTGGGCCTGGTGGTTGACCTTGTCCACGGCGGCGCCGACCGCCGCCTGCCAGCTCGGCGCCTCCGCGACGCCGTGCAGCCGGTGATCGCCCCGCGCATGGACGATCAGCTCGGACACGCACAGGTGGCGGGCCGACGACAACACCACCTCGGCCGAGATCAGGGCGTCGCCGAGCACCCGCTCGAGCGGCAGCAGCCGCTTGTCGATGAGATCGCGCAGATCGTCGTTCACCGGGACGTTCCGGGCCGTCAACGTGAATTGCATTTGCGTCAGTGTCCTGTAGATCCTGCAAGCGGTCGATTCGAGCAACGGTCCTCTGCCGCCCGCGACGAAACGGTGCTCCGGCCCCCCGGCCGGCAACCGGGCGCGGCAGGGGCGCGGGTCAGAACAGGACCCGCCGCCGGCTCGAGGTGGGAATCTTCATTTCCTCACGGTACTTGGCAATCGTCCGCCGGGCCAGGATGAGGCCGTCGTCCTGGAGAAGGCGCACGATACGCGAGTCGCTCAGGGGTTTTCGGGAATCCTCCTCTTCGATGATCCTGCGAATGCGTTGCTTGATGGCGACCGAAGACACGCTCTCGCCGTAGGCGCTGCTGATGCCGCTGTGAAAGAAGTACTTCATCTCGAGCACCCCCTGCGGCGTGTGCATGTACTTGTTGTTGACGACGCGGCTGACGGTGGACTCGTGCATGCCGATGTCGTCGGCGACGTTCCGCAGCACGAGGGGCCGGAGGAACTCGATTCCGCGATCGAGGAATTCCTGCTGGAACGAGATGATGCTGGTGGCCACCTTGTGGATGGTCTTCTGGCGCTGATCGACCGACTTGATGAGCCACAACGCGGATCGGAACTTCTCCTTCACGTAGGCCCGGGTCTCGCGGTTGTCGTTGTTCTTGTCGAGCAGCCGCCGGTAGACCGGGCTGATCCGGAGCTGCGGCATGCCGTCGTCGTTCAGCATGGCGACGTACCGGTCCTCGACCTTGACGACGTAGACGTCGGGGATGACGTGCTGGGACGCGGTGCGGTTGTAGCGGCTGCCCGGCTTCGGATCGAGCTGCCTGATGACGCCGACGTGGTGCTTCAACTCGTCGAGCGTGAGTCCCAGGCGCCGGGCGATCTCCTGGCCCTGCTGACTCTGAAGCAGCTTCAGATGGTCGCGGACGATCATCTCTGTCGCGGTGCCGCCGAGGCCGAGATGCGCAATCTGCAGCATCAGGCATTCCCGAAGCCCACGGGCGGCGACCCCGACCGGATCGAACCCCTGGACCACCCGGAGGACACGCTCGACGTCCCCCGTGTCCCAGTCGCCCATCGCCGCGATCTCTGCGACCGACGCCACGAGGTAGCCGTCGTCGTCGAGGTTGCCGATGATCGCCGAGCCGATGTCCCGCAGGAGCGGATCGTCGTCTCCGGGCTGAAGGGAGAGCTGCCACATCAGGTGATCGGCGAGCGCGCCCGGGGTCGAGAGGGTGTTCTCTATCGGGGGAAGCTCGCGGACCTCGCGCGGAGTATGCGGGCGGTAGCCGTCGTCCAGGTAGTCGCCGAAGAAGTACTCGTAGTCGGCGTCGTCCCACGACTCCTGCGGGTCCTTGTCGGCCGCCGCCTCCGGCTTGGCCGCCTCCGCCGGGTTCACCGCGTCGGGCGGCTCCAGGTCCTCGGCCGTCACCTCCTCCAGCATCGGGTTCTCGACCACCTCCTGCGTCAGCAGGTCGACGAGCTCGAGCGTCGACATCGGCAGCAGCTTGATGGCCTGCTGCAGCGATGGGGTCAGGACGAGCTTCTGCGAGAGGCGGGTCTGGAGTCGTTGCTGCAGTGCCATGGGGCCGGTGTTCTCGATCCGCGGGAACGAGGCGCATCGAGAGCCAGCGTCCGAGCCGCGGAAGTCTGGGGGTCGGCGACCTTCCGCCGCGCCTGCCGGGCCGCGCCGGGGCGCGAAACGCCACCCTGTCTCGATTCTAGTGCTCCCCCGCCGCGGTTCGCAACCGGACCCGGGAACCGAGCTCGCCCATCGTCGCCTGGCCTGACGGCTCCGCGGGGCGCCCAACCCATCCTCCAGGAGTCCGCGGCGTTCCGCGGCGCAGACTCCTGCCCCGCTCAATCCAGCCGGAAGTCGGCGCCGAGGTAGATGCGCTTGACGTCGTCGTCGTGGGCGAGCGCGGCCGGGGTCCCGCTGCGGAACACGGCGCCGTCGTGTACGATGTAGGCGCGATCGGTGATGCGAAGCGTCTCGCGGACGTTGTGGTCGGTGATGAGCACGCCGATGCCCCGCGCCTTCAGGTGGAAGATGATCTCCTGAATGTCGGTGACCGCAATCGGGTCGATGCCCGCGAACGGCTCGTCGAGCAGGATGAACGACGGGGAGATGACGAGGGCGCGGGTGATCTCGGCGCGGCGCCGCTCGCCGCCGGACAGGGTGTGGGCCGGAGACTTGGCCAGCGGCGTCAGATCGAGCTCGTTCAACAGCTCGCGCATGCGCGCGTAGCGAGCCCGCCGGGGCATCCCCACCGTCTCCAGAATCGCCAGGATGTTCTGCTCGACGGTCAGTCCCCGGAAGATCGACGGCTCCTGCGGCAGGTATCCGATGCCCTTCCGGGCTCGCTGGTACATCGGATCGTGAGTGACGTCCTCGTCGTTCAGGACGACCCGGCCCCGGTCCGGCGCGGTGAGGCCCACCACCATGTAGAAGGTCGTGGTCTTGCCGGCGCCGTTGGGGCCCAGCAGCCCCACCACCTCGCCGGACGCCAACGTCAGGCTGACGTCGCGGACGACGGTGCGCCCGCCGTAGGACTTCGTCAGGTTTTCGGTACGCAGAGTAGCCATGCGAGGCGGGGTGCAACGGGCGCGTTCGGCGCCGGACGACGGCTGCCGCGGGGCCGCCGCCGGATCAGAACTGCAGCGGCTGGCAGGGGCCGCTGGCGGTCTCGGTTCGCGAGCGCTCGCGCCCGTCGACCGCCACGACGTCGGACGCGCGATAGAACGTCAGCGCGAGCCCCCGGGTGCTGCGGCACACCGGCTCGGCGGGCTCTACGGGTTCGGCCGGCTCGGCCTCGGCCGAATCGTCGGGTTCGACCTCCTCGACGATCTCCACCGGCGCTCCCTCCATCTCGTAGCGCCCCTCGGCCTCATGGTACACGAGAGTCTCGCCCGTCGCCCATCGGCCGTCCAGACGCAACTGCACCGCGCCGGTCGAGGCCAGGCGGTCCAGGGTCCGGCCGTCCGCCTGCAGGAAGACCTCGATCGTCTCGGCCGCCAGATCGCCGTGGTCGGAGCGGAGGACGGCCGCGCCCTCGTAGAGTGCATGCCGGAGCTCGTCGTCGTAGGCGAAGCTGCCCGCGGTGGCGTCGGTGCGGGCGACGACGTTCTCTCCCGTCTCCGCGTCGATGCGGACGATCTGGATGGTCGTTCGCGCCGACCCGCCGATGGAGAGGCCCCCGGTGGCGTGATCGATGCTGATGGTCTCACCCTCGAAGCTCGTACTGCCCTGCCACATCCGGACCTGACCGCCGTAGGTGACCTGGCGCGAGTCGTTGTCGTAGTCCACCGTGTCGGCCCGGATGTTGATTCTCTGCGTCCGCTCCATGAGGCCGGGCACCCTGTCCTCGTCGTCCCCGCCCGGGCCGTCCCCGGCCGGAGCGAGGACGGTCTGCACGCCGCCCGACCCCGACACCCTCGACCCGTCCAGGGCGACCTCGAGGTTCCCTCCCGCCTCGATGGTGCGGTCGCCGTCGACGAGGATCGCCGGCGGGCCGGCGACGGCGGCCGGCAAGGGCCCGCCGTCCGCTGAAGGCTCGCCGTCCGTTGAAGGCTCGCCGTCCGCTGAAGGCTCACCGTCCGCTGAAGGCTCACCGTCCGATGAAGAGTCACCGTCCGGTCGAGGCTCGCCGTCCGGCAAGGGCTCATCGCCCGGCAAGGGCTCGCCGTCCGGCGAACCGTCCGACGCGGACTCGCCTGCCGACGAAGATCCGCCCCTCGGCAGGGAATCGGCGTTCGGCGAGAGCGTTATCGTCCCCCCCAGCAGGTCGTAGGCCGCGCTGACCGCCTCGGCCCGGCGGATCTCGTCCTCGAACCGGACCCCGCCGTGGAACCGCACGTCGAGCAGGCCGATCAGCCCCCGGCCCACACCGGCTTCGAACCGCTCGGCGCGGACGGTCCGGGTGACCGCCGCCTCGCTCGCCGATGCCTCGTGCCGCTCGCGATACGCGACCCCGCCGTCCAGGTCGATCGCGTTCAGTCCCGTTTCCGGGGTCCCGCCGGCGCTGAGCGTCCGGGCGCGAATCTCCTGGCTGGGCTCGCCGGGGTTCACGGGAAGCTGCAGGAAAACGCCGCCGTCGGCGTCCAGTCCGACGACCTCGGCCCGGTCGGGCGCCATGAGCACGTCCATCGCGTCGCTCTCGATCCGCGAGCCCTCGCCGCCGTCCGCTCCCACCAGCTCGACGACCGACTGCCCGGTCAGGACGACCCGCCGGAGCTGCTGCGTGGCTGGGTCGAACGCCAGGGTGGTCTCGTCCGCCGCCGATTCGCGCAGCCCCCCGTCGCCCGCGGCGGCGGAACCAATCCGGACGCCCCCGACCAGCTCCATCGACTCGAGCGCGTTCTCGCCTTCCCCGAAGTGCGCGGTCGCCCCCTCGGCGACGATGGTCAGATCGCCGGTCCGGATGCTCGTTCCCCCCTCGAAGCGCATGTAGCGGTCGGCGTCGGCGAGGGTGACGTGCGGAGCGTCGACGTCGACCGCGGCCCGGTCCGCGTCGCCGGTCAACCGCACGCCGGCGGCGCCGTCGAGGGTGACGATGCCCCGCTCGCGGTCCTGAACGACGTCGTTCCCGAACGCCTCCAGGCCGGCGCGGGCCACGGTCGTCACCCCGCCGGGATCGCGCATGGTGACGACGTTCCGGGCTTCGCTGTAGCTGGCGCCGCCGGTCCGGGCGGCCAGGCCGCCGGCGTCGGCCATGCGCACGTCGCCGCTCACCGTGAAGTCGCCCTGCCCCTCCTCGACCGACAGCTCCGACGCGCTCATCGTGAAGGCGTCCCGGTCCCCGCGCGGCGGCACCGTCACCGTGACGCCGCCGAAGAACCGCATCGACCCGTCCGCGTAGGTCGACTGCCACGGGGCTTCGAGCCGGAAGATCACCACTTCGCCGTCGCTCCGGACGAACTCGATGCCGGCGCTCTGGCTCACCGCCTCGGGGTCCGCCCGGTCGACGGCGCGGGCCTCCGTCGAGTCCCTGCGCTCGCGCATGCCGGTGACGAGGAAGGCCGCGAAGAGGGCCAGTCCGGCCGCGATGCCGAGCCGGGCCGCGCGCTGCCATCGGACGGGT
>JAJEFC010000314.1 GCA_022820675.1 Vicinamibacteria bacterium
TGCCGGAGCTGCACGGCTGTTGCGCGCAGCCCCGTCGCCCGCCAATCGCCGCCCGCGGCTCCCCGGCCCCGGCCAACCCGCCCGCCGGGAGTCCGCGCCGCTCCCCGGCGCAGGCCCCTCTACACTTCCGACAGCGTGTCGATCTCGTCGATGGGCAACGCCCCGGTGCTGCCGCCGACCCGCTCCAGGGGGAAGTCGAGCTTGTCCATCAGGGACAGCAGCAGATTGGCGTGCGAGGTCCCGTCGTACACGAGGTGCCGCCCGCCCTTCAGCCGCCCCCCCGCGCCGCCGAGCACCAGGATCGGGACGTTGTTGCCGGCGTGGCGGGTGCTGTTGGACATGCACGTGCCGTACATGACGGTCATGTTGTCCAGCATCGACCCGTCGACGTCGGGCGTCGCCCGCAGCCGCTCGAGGTACCTCGCGGTCAGGGCCGCGTGGTACGCGTTGACCTTCGACATCCGGGCGATGAGGGCCGGGTCGTTGCCGTGGTGCGACAGCGGATGGTGGGGATCGGAGACGCCCACCTCGGGATAGGTCCTCGTGCTCTGCTCCCGGCCGAGCATGAACGTCGCCACGCGGGTGATGTCGCTCTGCAGGGCCAGGAACTGCAGGTCGAACATCAGCTCGACGTGCTCCTCGAACGTGGGCGGCACGCCCCGCGGCTCCTGCGCGAAGGCGTCGGGGCTCACGTCGCTCTTGGACTCGGCCACCTCGATGCGCCGCTCGACGTCGCGGATCGCGGCCGCGTAGTCCTCGACCTTGCGGCGGTCGTCGGCCCCGACCCGGCGTTCGACGTCGGCCAGCTTGTCGGTCACCGAGTCGAGGATGCTGCGCTTCTCGCGCATGCGCGCCCGCCGCACCGCGGGGTCGGTCGAGCCGCTGTCGCCGAACAGCCGCTCGAACACCGCGCGCGGGTTGTTCTCCATCGGGAGGGGCATGGTGGGCGTGCGCCACGAGATGGTCTGCGTGTACGCGCAGCTCAGGCCCGACGTGCACTGCCCGGCGTTGGCCTCCTTGTCTATCGACAGCTCGAGCGACGCGAGCGGCGTGGTGGCGCCGAACTCGGCCGCGAGCATCTGGTCGATGGACGTGTCGGCAATCACGTCGGTCTCCGACGTGCCCCCGCGCCGGGTGCCGGTGAGGAACGAGCCCGACGCGCCCGCGTGCACGTAGGTCCACGACGCGTTCAGCCCCGAGAAGACCAGCAGTTGGTCGCGGAACGCCGCCAAGGGCTGCAGAATCGGGGTCAGCTCGAAGTCGCGCCCCGCCGTCGCCGGCGACCAGTGCTCCATCGCCATTCCGTTCGGCACGAAGATCGCCTGGAAGCGGCGAGGCCTGGCCGCCTTCGATGCCAGCGCCGACACGCCGGGGGCCATGGCGTCGAGGAACGGCAGGGCCACGGTCGCGCCCACGCCGCGCAGGACCGTGCGGCGGGACAGGGGCTTCGCGGTGAAGATGTTGGTGCCTCTCATGTCAGTCCTCTCGTCGGCTCGCGCTCGGCCCGGATTGAATCCGTTCTCCTGGAAGACGCGTCGCCTCCCGGCTCCCGCTTCCGTCACTCCGCCGCCCGCCGCATCAGGAACGCCGGGCTCTCGACGACCCCGAGAACGACCGACGACCAGCGGTACCCGTCGGTGCCCGCGTCGCGGACGATGGCGCGCACCGTCGGCTGGTCGTAGTGGCGCAGCTCGCGCCCGAGCGCGTAGGCGAGGAGCCGCTCGGTCAGCGTGCCCACGAACCGCTCGGGCTCGTCGAGCAGGACGCCCCGCAGGCCGGCCAGGCCCGACGCCGTCACCCCGTTCGGCAGGGTGCCGGAGGCGTCGACCGCGTGACCCGTCTCGGTGACCGTCCGCCACCGCCCGATGGCGTCGTAGTGCTCCAGCATGAAGCCCGGCGGGTCGATGCTCCGGTGACAGCTCGCGCACGCCGGGTTGCGCCGGTGCAGCTCCAGGCGCTCGCGCATCGACGCCGGCGCGCCGCTCTCCCCGCGCTCGGGCAGCGCCGGCACGTCGGGCGGCGGCCCCGGCGGCGGCGCCCCGAAGATGGCCTCCAGCAGCCATCGCCCCCGCAGCACCGGCGAGGTCCGGTGCGGGTACGACGTGAGCGACAGCAGCGACCCGTGGCCCAGCAGCCCGCCCCGCTGCTCGAGGTCGGGCAGGGTCACGCGCCGGAACCGGCTGCCGTAGACCCCGGGGATGCCGTAGTGCCGCGCGAGCCGCTCGTTCACGTACGTGTAGTCGGCGCCGAGGAGGTCGAGGACGCTCCGGTCCTCGTCGATGGTGCTGCCGATGAACCGCGCCGTCTCCTGCCGGAACGCCTCCACCAGATCCTGGTCGAAGTCGGGATGGACGGCGGGCTCGGCCTTGACCTCGTCGAGGTTCCGAAGGTGCAGCCACTGCGCCGCGAAGTCGCTCACCAGCGCCTCGCTGCGCGGGTCGGCGAGCATGCGCCGCACCTGGGCCCGCAGGGTTGCGGGGTCGGTCAGCTCGCCGCGCTCGGCCACGTCGAGCAGCTCCTCGTCGGGGATGCTGCTCCACAAGAAGAACGACAGGCGCGAGGCGAGCTCCAGGTCCGGCAGCCGGTACGCCTGTCCCGGCTCGGCGCCGGGCGGGACCTCGTGCACCCTCAGGAGGAAGTCGGGATCGACGAGCAACCGCTCGAGGGCGAGCTGGATGCCGGTGTCGAAGTCGCCGCCGTCCTTCGCCCGCCCGTCGCGGTAGAACCCGAGCAGCGTCTCGACGTCGCCGTCCGCGGGCGGCCGGCGGTAGGCGAGGCGGGCCAGCCGCGACAGGATGCGGCGGGCGCACGCCTCCTCCTCCGACGCGGCGGCGGGCCGGCACACGAAGATGCGCCGGCGGCTCGGCGTGTCGCCGGGGACCGCGCCCTCGTAGGGCCCCTCGATGGTGAGGGCCTGGACCTCCGCGTTCCCGTGGTACTTCTCGTCGTTCGAGAGGACCGCGCCCTTCATGACCGGCTGCAGCGGTCCCTCGGGCTCCCACCGGTTCCGGACGAACGAGACGCCGATGACGTGGGGCCCGCCCTCGACCTCGGCGCGGACCTCGAGGTGGGCGGCCGACTCGCGGACGTAGCGCTCCCACTCGGGGTCGCCCGCTTCGGCCGGCGACCAGGTGTGCGGCGCCGGCGTGCCCGGCGCCTCGCCCCCCACCGTGAACCGTTGCACGAGGCGCCCGTCGATGCGGAGGTCGAGCAGGTTCCTCCGCCCCATGCCCCGGACGTAGTCCTGCCAGTTGGACGTCAGCCCGATGCGGAAGATGTAGTTGCCGTCGGCGGGGAAATGGTAGGTGGCGCTGAGGCCGCCGCGGGACCCGAGCGGCAGGTCCTCGCTCTGCCGGTCGGCCTGCGTCAGCAGCACCGAGTTCTCGAACCGCGCGAAGTCGGGCGCGGTCATCACCCCCGTGGCGAGGCGCGAGATCTTGCGCGCGGCCGACAGGTACCGCTCGAGCTGCGAGGTCGAGATGGACAACACCTCGGCGTTGTTGTCGAACCCGGTGTCCGACGTCTCGTCTCCGGGCAGCAACGCCGCCGTGTCGACGTCGAGCGCGAGGAGGTCGCGCACGGCGTTGCCGTACTCGGTGCGGTTGAACCGGTGCATCGAGCCGGTCCGCCCGGGGTCCGGGTTGGCGGCGGCGGCCTCGTCGATGCGCGCGGCCAGCCAGTCGG
>JAJEFC010000395.1 GCA_022820675.1 Vicinamibacteria bacterium
AGCGCCGAGTGGACTTCCGGCGGTGGTGCCGGCCGGACCTCGACCGGCGGCGCCGAATGGACTGCCGCCGGCGGCGCCGGCTGGGCCGCGGCCAGCGTCGAGATCAGGCCCGCGGCGCCCAGCCCGGCCGCGGACAGCCGAGAACGTGGTGCAGGCATGCGATCGTCCCCCGTGTTGGGTCGCGTTCCCGGAGCTCGCGGTCGAACCGTCGCGGGTTCACCCACGGCTTCCGGGAGACAGGCGTCCTCCCCCGAGCGCGGACCGCCACGACACCGGTGGCGTTCCGCGCGCGCGGCTCCGCGGTGCGCGGTTGCGCCCCGGGCCTGACGCTCAGGCGAAGAAACGACGGCCGTGACGGATGACGATCAGATCAGCAGGGAGGCGTGTTGCACGAAGAGCGGTGGCGAAGCCGTTCGAGGCCGCGGGCGGTCGGCGCGCCACTCCGCCCGCGGCGCCGCGTGCGGCGCGGTCTCGACGGCCGGCGGCAACGCGGTGACGGCTTCCGGCGCGGCCTTCAGCTTCGCCGCGGTGACGAGGGGTGCGCAGCAGGTGAACGCCGATGTCTCGCCGTGGTGATCCTCGGCCGGCCCGTCGTGGCAGCTCGTCGCGGCGGGCATGGCCGCCGCGGCGGCCATGAGCGGACAGAGCACCATGGCCCCGAGCAGGGAGGAGCCGACACCGAGCACGAAAGACCGGCGCCACGCGCGCATCACACCCCATGGTCGCACAATTCAACCGGTATTGCACGAACCGCGTTGGTCGGGGGTGCACGTCAGATTCGTGGGATGACTGTCAGTCGCCCTTGGCCGCTCGTCGTTCCCGGAAGTCCCGAAGCAGTCGCTGAGCTTGCAGTAGCGTGGGGCGATGGTGGCGTCGGCCTCGGCGCTGGTCCTGCGCGTGCCCGGCGCGCGGGAGTTCCGGGCGCCGTCCTCCATCTGGCCCCCAACGATTCTGACGTGCACCCGTTGGTCGGACCTGACGTCTCGCTCGTACCTCGACGATGCGCGACACTGAACCTCGCCTTTCGCGACAGACTCGATGACCGTACGTTCCGTGCATGCGGATGACATCGAATGTCCGGTCCCGCCGACGGCTGCGTTACCGCGAAGGCGCCCGACAATCGAAGCTCGAAGGATTTGCAGCAGAAGCACTGACGGACACCCGCCGGATGGCAGCGTCCATTGCTTCGTGGTTCGCAGCCGTTCCGGCCGGCAGACGAAGGGGGCAGCCGGTGGCCGAGAGAAGGCACCGGCGTCACACGGCGCCGCAGACGATGCCGGACATTTCGTGCACGCTGCCGTCGTGCCGCTTGTGATTCGGCGAGTCCCGCACGATACGGCGGCGCCCCGGGCCGCCGGCGCGCGGGATTTCCGGGCGGTATAATCGAGTTCGGCCCACCGGAGGATGCGATGACCACACCCCAGGGACGCTCGCGGCGCCGGTTCGTGAAGCAGATGGGCGCCGCCGCCGGGATGCTCGCGGTCCGGCCCGGCGAGGCGGCGGCCCAGGCCCCGTCCGCGCCGGCGATGCCGACCCTGGAGGAGACCCCGCGGTCGGTCCACCCGACCCTCAACCGGCGGACGCGCGGCTGGCTCCGATTCCTGTGGGAGAAGGCAACGACCCCCGACGACTGGAACGCCGACGGAATCCCGCACATGTGGTGGGACCGATACTCGAACCCCGTCGTCACCAGCTACGGCCGCTTCGACCTGCACAATTCGTCCTACGCGCTGCTGCTCATGGCCGACCAGACGCCGGCGTGGCGCGAGGTCTACACCCGCATCGCGGACGGGCTCGCCAGCCGTTACCCCACCTACTGGGGGGCCGTCGACTGGCTGACGCAGATCGGCGACGACCCGCGGCGGGAGAACTATCCCCCCCGGGTGATGGCCGGCATCCCCGAGCGGCTCCGCGGCCGCTACAACCGCATCGGCTGGACCGCGAACGGCATCGAGCCGTGGGGCCTGTCGCCGGATCCCATCGGCTCGGAGGGCAATCTCTTCTTCCGCGGCTGGTTCAACCTGGTGCTCGGCATCTACAAGTACGTCTCGGGCGACGACAAGTACGAGCGGCCGTTCCCGGTGACCGGCTACGGCGACGAGCGCTTCGAGTGGGACCAGCACCGTATCGCGGCCCTGCTCGAGAGCCAGTACCGGGAGCGCCCGGAAGGCCCCCACTGCGAGAACACGAAGATCTGGTTCCCGTGCAACGCCGCCGCGGGCCTCGGCATGTTCCTCTACGACCGGCTCAACGGGCGCGACACCCACCGCTCGGTGCAAGGGTGGCTCGAGTACGCGCGCGACAACTTCATCGGCATGTCCGGCGACGGGCGGCTCGAGTGGGTCACCAGCTACTACGACCCCATCGTCAACCACAAGGCGAACGGCGGCCCCGGGGCGGGGGTCGGCGTGGCCTTCCTGCTGCTGCCGCAGGACCGCGAGACGGCGACCCTGCTCTACGAGTCGGCCGCCAACGCCCTCGGCTGGAACGACCCCAGCGTCGCGATCCGCGCCTCGGCCACCGGTCTCGTGATGGCGCGCGAGCTCGGCGACCACACCGCCGTCGAGCGGCTGCGCGCGGCGGCCGAGCGCGAGTACGACCCGCGCTTCTTCGGCGGGCACGACGAGAAGTTCGGCTGGTGGTTCGGCCTGAACGAGGCCTACCCGCGCGGCCAGCGCAGCGCGAGCATGATGGTGGCCGAGGTCGGCGACGACGACGCCTGGAACCGCGCCTTCGACGCCCCGCACATGGACAAGTTCGACGCCCCCACCGTGGAAGGCGTCGACTTCCCGGTGCTCGGCATCTACCAGGCCTGGAACGACGTCGAGAGCGGCGCCCTCCACGTCGGCACCTGCGCGGCGGCCCCCGAGCGGCGCGGCGACGCCACGAGCTGGCGGGTGACCAACCTGCCCGACCCCGGCGACGTCTTCATCCTGTGCGACGGCGCACCGTTCTCGCGGTTCGCGGTCGAGGGGCCGAACGCCGTCCGCATCGACGGCGAGATCGGCCTGCACCGCTATCAGATCTTCACCGGCTACCGGGGCCCGGACCCGCGTCAGGCCGAGGCGCGGCGCCAGGAACGCCGCCGCG
>JAJEFC010000226.1 GCA_022820675.1 Vicinamibacteria bacterium
CCCCGGCCGAGGGGTCGGAAGCCGCTTCCCCGGAGCCGGCCGCGTTGGCTGCGCCGAAGCCCGCGGCCAAGCCGGCCGCCGCGAAACCGGCCGCTTCGAAGCCGAAGCCGGCTGCGGCCGCGAAGCCGGCCGCCTCGGGTGCGAAGACGGCCGCCGCCGCGAAGCCGGCCGTCGCGGCGAAGCCGGCCGCCGCGGCGAAGCCCCGGCCCAAGCCGAAGCCGAAGGCGCCGCCCGAGGCGCCCATGGGGCCGGCGGATCCGCCGCCGCCCGACGACCTCGCGAAGCCCGCGTTCCTGGCCGCCCTCGAGGCCGCGTTGCCCGACCGCATCCAGCAACTCTCGTACTGGGTCGGCGACTGGACGGTCATCGTCGAACCCGAGGCCCTGCCCGAGGTCGCCGCCTTCCTCAAGGCCTCCGACGAGGGGTCGTTCGACTACTGCGCCGACCTCACGGCCACCGACTGGCCGCCCCGCGAGAAGCGTTTCGATGTAGTGTACTGCCTGTATTCGACCCGGCGCCGGCAGCGGGTGCGGGTCAAGGTGCGGGCGGCAGCCGGCGAGCCGGTGCCGTCGGTCACGGGGTTGTGGCCGGCCGCGAACTGGCTGGAGCGCGAGGTGTGGGACATGTTCGGGGTGAACATCACCGGGCATCCCGATCTGCGCCGGATCCTCATGCCCCCGGAGTGGCAGGGGCACCCGCAGCGCAAGGACTACCCGCTCGAGGGCCCGGGCGAGCTGCTGCTCGAGAGCCCGATGGAGTGGCTGCGCCTGCGCAACGTCCGAGACGAGGCCGAGATCGAGTGACCCGACCATGACTGCCCAGGCAGCGGCGGCGCCCGCGGCGGCGCCCATCTTCGACACCGACGAGCTCGTCATCAACATGGGGCCGCAGCACCCCAGCACGCACGGCGTGCTCCGGGTGGTGCTGCGCCTCGACGGCGAGCGCGTCGTCGACGCCGACGTCGTCATCGGCTACATCCACCGCGGCATCGAGAAGCTCAGCGAGAACCGCGACTGGACGCAGATCATCCTGCTGACCGACCGCATGGACTACGTGGCGGCGGCCACCAACAACCTCGGCTACTGCGAGACCGTCGAGAAGCTGATGGAGATCGAGGTGCCCCGGCGCGCCCGCTACATCCGCACGGTCCTCGCCGAGCTGCAGCGCATCGCGAGCCACTGTCTCTGGCTGGGCACCCACGCCATGGACATCGGGGCGATGACCGTGTTCCTCTACGCGTTCCGCGAGCGCGAGCTCGTCCTCGACCTCTTCGAGGACTACTGCGGGGCGCGGCTCACCTACAACTCGATGCGCATCGGCGGGCTCCCCCTCGACATCCCCACCGGCTGGGACACCAAGGTCCGGGCGTTCTGCGACCTCATGGAGGGGAAGATCGACGAGTACGAGACGCTCCTGACCAACAACCGAATCTGGCTGGAGCGCACGCGGAACATCGGGGTGATCTCGGCCGAGGACGCCATCGGCCTGGGGCTGTGCGGCCCCCCCCTGCGCGGGTCCGGGGTCTACCGCGACGTACGGAAGGACGAGCCCTACGCCGCCTACGACGAGATGGACTTCCTCGTGCCCCTCGGCACCCGGGGCGACACCTACGACCGGTACCTGATCCGGCTCGAGGAGTTCCGGCAGTCGATCCGCATCATCCGGCAGGCCCTCGACGGGCTGCCCGAGGGGCCGGTGATGGGCAAGGTGCCTCGCCTGATCAAGCCCAAGGCGGGCGAGACCTACCACGCCATCGAGTCGCCCAAGGGCGAGCTCGGCTACTTCATCGTGAGCGACGGGCGGGCCACCAACCCCTACCGGTTCCGCGTCCGGCCCCCGTCGTTCTGCAACCTGCAGGGCCTGCGGCCGCTGATCATCGGGCACCTCGTGGCCGACGTGGTGGCCCTGATCGGCACGATCGACATCGTGCTCGGCGAGGTCGACAGATAGATGCTCGACACCATCGTCATCCCGCTGTTCAAGATCGCGGTCCTGCTGAACGCGGTGCTCGTGGCCGTGACGTTCATGACCCTGCTCGAGCGCAAGGTCATCGCGTGGGCGCAGTCGCGGCTGGGGCCCATGCGGGTGGGGCCCTACGGGGTTCTGCAGGCCATCGCCGACCCCATCAAGCTCATCCTCAAGGAGGACATCACCCCGGTCCGGGCCGACCGGGCGATGTTCACCCTCGCCCCGATCCTGTCGCTGGTGCCGGCCCTGGTGGTGTTCTCGGTCGTGCCGTTCGGGGGCGACGAGCTGTTCTACGTCACCGACATCAACGTCGGCCTGCTGTTCATCATCTCGGTGACGTCCATCGGCGTCTACGGCATCATCCTCGCGGGCTGGGCGTCGAACAGCAAGTACCCCCTGCTCGCGAGCCTGCGCGCGTCGGCCCAGCTCATCAGCTACGAGATCGCGGTGACGATGACCCTCGTCAGCGTCATCCTCACCGCCGGCACCCTGAGCATGGTCGGCATCGTCGAGGCCCAGCAGGAGGCGGGCCTGTGGTTCGCGTTCGTGCAACCGGTGGCCTTCGTGCTCGTGTTGATCGGGGGGCTCGCCGAGACCAACCGCGCCCCGTTCGATCTCCCCGAGGCCGAGCAGGAGCTGACCGGCGGCTTCCACACCGAGTACAGCGGCATGCGGTTCGCGCTGTTCTTCCTCGCCGAGTACGCCAACATGATCGTCATCTCGGCGGTCGTGGCGATCCTGTTCTGGGGCGGCTGGCTGCGGCCGTTCCCCAACGTCGAGGCGCTGGCGTTCCTCGACCTGATTCCCGGCTGGATCTGGTTCTTCGGGAAGATGTTCGTGTTCCTCTACATCTTCATCTGGATCCGGGCCACGCTGCCGCGCTACCGCTACGACCAGCTCATGCGGCTGGGATGGAAGGTGCTCATCCCCATCGCCATCGGCAACATCGTGGTGACCGGCGTCCTCAAGGTGCTGCTGTAGACCCATGGCCGAAGCAATCGCCTTCTACACGCTCGCGGTCCTGATTCTCGGGTTGGGGGTCGCCGTCATCACCACCCCGAAGACCGTGCACAGCGTGGTGTTCCTCGTCCTCAACTTCCTCTGCGTGGCGGTCCTCTACGTCGTGCTCCGGGCCGAGTTCCTGGCCGTCATCCAGGTGCTGGTGTACGCGGGCGGCATCGTCGTGCTGTACCTGTTCGTGGTCATGCTCGTGAACCTGAAGCGGGCCCCCGAGGCGCACGAGGATCCCCGGCGGCTGGCCCGGCTCGGGCTCGCGCTCTCGGGGGCGGTGCTCCTGGAGCTGGCGGGCATCGTGGTCTACAGCTACGGCCGGGTGGCGCCGGCGGCCCCCGCCGTCGCCGAGGCGACGCCGGTCCTGGGCCGGGGCAACACCGAGGAGCTCGGCTGGCTGCTCTACACCGACTACCTGATTCCGTTCGAGGTGGCGTCGGTGCTGCTGCTGGTGGCGATGGTCGGGGCCATCGTGCTGGCGAGGCGAGAGTCGTAGACGATGGAAATCACGCCCGCCCACTACACGGTCCTGTCGGCCGCGCTGTTCAGCATCGGGGTCATCGGCGTCCTCGTGCGGCGCAACGTCATCATCATCTTCATGGCCATCGAGCTGATGCTCAACGCCGTCAACATCAATCTCGTGGCGCACGCCCGCTACCTGGAGAACCTCGCCGGCCAGGTGTTCGTGGTGTTCGTCATCGCGGTGGCGGCGGCCGAGGCCGCGGTCGGGCTGGGCATTCTCCTGGCCTTCTTCCGGAACAAGGAGACCGTGAACATCGACGAGATGAACCTCATGCGCTGGTAGCGCCGCGACGGCCTCTTCCCCCGACATCAATCACGACAGACGATGGATCTCATCTGGCTCATTCCCGTGCTGCCCGGCATCGGTGCCGCCCTGAACGGGATCTTCGGCGTGCGCCACTTCAGCAAGCAGACGGCGGCATACATCGCCTGCGCCACGATGGGCGGGGCGCTGCTGCTGTCGCTCTACGCGTTCGTGCAGCTCCTGGGGCTGGAGCACCGCGAGCACCTCGTCACCCTCGCCGAGTGGATTCCCCCCATCGCCCTCGAGACCGCGTCGGGCATCGGCGCGTTCGAGGTGCCGTGGGCGTTCCGGCTCGATCCCCTGTCGGGGATGATGAGCCTCATCGTCACCGGCATCGGGTTCCTCATCCACGTCTACTCGGTCGCCTACATGGACCACGAGCCGCGGGGCGGCTACGTGCGGTTCTTCTGCTACCTGAACCTCTTCTGCTTCTTCATGCTGACGCTGGTGCTCGGCAGCACCTTCCTCGTCATGTTCGTGGGGTGGGAGGGGGTCGGGCTCTCCTCGTACCTGCTGATCGGGTTCTGGTACCACAAGAAGAGCGCGGCCGACGCCGGCAAGAAGGCGTTCGTCGTCAACCGCATCGGCGACTTCGGGTTCATCCTCGGCATCTTCCTCGTCTTCTTCACGTTCGGCACCCTCGACTTCCGGGCGGTGGCCGAGGCGGCGGCGCTGATGCCCGTCGAGGAGGGCGCGTTCGGCGTCATCTCCCTCATCTGCCTGCTGCTCTTCGTCGGCGCCGTCGGCAAGAGCGCACAGATTCCCCTGTACGTGTGGCTGCCCGATGCCATGGAGGGCCCCACCCCGGTGTCCGCGCTCATCCACGCGGCCACCATGGTCACGGCGGGCGTCTACATGGTCGCCCGCAACGCGGTGCTGTTCACGCATGCGCCCGAGGTGATGTTCATCGTCGCCGTCATCGGGGTGCTGACGGCGCTGATGGCCGCGACCATCGGGCTCGTGCAGACCGACATCAAGCGGGTGCTCGCCTACTCGACGGTCTCGCAGCTCGGCTACATGTTCCTGGCCACCGGGGTCGGGGCCTTCGCGGCCGGCGCGTTCCACCTCATGACCCACGCCTTCTTCAAGGCCCTGCTCTTCCTCGGCAGCGGCTCGGTCATCCACGCGATGAACGAGGAGCAGGACATGCGGAAGATGGGGGCCATGCGGCTGTACATGCCGGTGACCTTCATGACGATGGGCATCGGCACCCTGGCCATCGCCGGCATCCCCCCGTTCTCGGGCTTCTTCAGCAAGGACGAGATTCTCTACCGGACGTTCCTCGAGAACCAGTGGCTCTGGGCGCTCGCCGCGATCACCGCGGGGATGACCGCGTTCTACATGGCGCGCCTGATGTTCATGACCTTCTGGGGCGAGTACCGCGGCCCGGCGTGGGGCGGCGCCGCCTACGGGGGGGCGCAGCACGAGGCGCCCGGCGGCGGCGACGCGCACGGCGGTGGCGATGCGGCCGGCGACGGCGACCAGCACGGCGATGACGACGCGCACGGCCACGCCTGGCACGGGCCGCACGAGTCCCCGAAGATCATGACGCTGCCGTTGCAGATTCTGGCGATCGGCGCGATCGTGGCCGGCTTCGTCGGCGTGCCGTCGGCCCTGGGCGGGGCCAACTGGATCCACGGCTTCCTCGAGCCGAGCTTCGTCGCCGGGGCGGCGCACGCCGCGGAGGAGGAGCACCACTACGCCATCGAGTGGGGGCTCATGGCCCTGTCCATCCTGGTCGCGGCCGGCGCGATCGCCTTCGCCTGGCGACTCTACGTGCAGCGCCCCGAGGAGTCGGAGCGGCTGGCGTCCGACTTCGCGGGCGCCCACCGCGTGCTGACCAACAAGTACTACGTGGACGAGCTGTACGACGCCACCGCCGTCAAGGGCACGATGAGCGGCGCGCGGGGGCTGTGGACCGTCGACCGCAACGTCGTCGACGGAGCCGTGAACGGCACCGGCTGGACCACCCGGGCGTCGGCGTGGGTGTCGCACGTCGTCGACAAGTACGTCGTCGACGGGCTCGTGAACCTGGTGGGCAAGGTGTGCGCCGAGGGCAGCTACCGGTTCCGGTGGGCGCAGACCGGCCTGATACAGAACTACGCGCTCGCGACGCTGCTCGGCGTCTTCGCGGTCGTGACCGCGTACCTCGCCGCCCGGTACTTCGGGCAGTGAGCGCGCGAACGCGCGACGTGACGGTTCGGGAGCTTCGCCGGTACGAACCCCGGCAGCGCGGACTCCCCGGCGCCGGCCCGTGCCACCTGACCGTGTCGGGATGATCGCCGGGGATCGGCGAATCGCGACGGGACGCAACGACGAGCGGGACCCTGCGGGGCCCGAGACCGTATCGAGAATCCGCTCATGAGCAACTTCCCCTATCTGTTGTCGCTCATCATGTTCACGCCGCTGGCCGGCGCCGTGGTCCTGCTGTTCGTGAACAAGCGCAACGAGGACACCATCCGCTGGATCGCGAACGTGACGGCCGGGGCCGGCTTCCTGGTGTCGCTGCCGCTGTGGTTCTCGTTCGACCCGTCGGGCGCCGAGTACTGGCAGTTCGTCGAGCGGCTGCCGTGGATTCCGTCCATCGGGGCCGAGTACCACCTCGGCGTCGACGGGTTCAGCGCGCTCCTGGTGCTGCTCACGACCCTGATGGGGGTCATCGCGATCCTCTCGTCGTGGACCGCCATCACCGTTCGGGTCAAGGAGTACTACGTCTTCATGCTGGTGCTCCAGACCGGCATGATCGGCGCGTTCGTCGCCCTCGACTTCCTGCTGTTCTTCGTGTTCTGGGAGGTCATGCTGGTGCCGATGTACTTCCTCATCGGCATCTGGGGCAGCGACAACCGGCTCTACTCGGCCATCAAGTTCTTCCTGTTCACCCTCGTCGGCAGCGTCGTCATGCTGCTCGGCATCCTCGCCGTCTATTTCTACAGCGAGTCGGTGACCGGGGTCTACACGTTCGACATCACGCAGTTCCACGAGCTGAACATGCCGTTCGACCTGCAGTGGTGGGTCTTCCTCGCCTTCTTCCTCGGGTTCGCGGTCAAGGTGCCGATGTTCCCGTTCCACACCTGGCTGCCCGACGCCCACACCGACGCCCCCACCGCGGGCTCGGTCATCCTGGCCGCGGTGCTCCTGAAGATGGGCACCTACGGGTTCATCCGCTTCTCGCTGCCCATCCTGCCCGAGGCGACGGCGGCGTTCGTGCCGTGGGTGGCGGCGCTGTCCATCATCGGCATCATCTACGGGGCGCTCGTCGCGATGGCCCAGCACGACTGGAAGCGGCTCGTCGCGTACTCGAGCGTCAGCCACATGGGCATGGTCATGCTCGGCATGTTCGCCCTGACTCCCGTCGGCATCACCGGCAGCATCGTGCAGCAGTTGAACCACGGCATCTCCACCGGCGCCCTCTTCCTCATCGTCGGCATCGTCTACGAGCGCCGGCACACGCGCGAGATCGCCGAGTACGGCGGCCTGTCGAAGATCATGCCGGCCTTCGCGGCGGTGTTCCTGATCATGACGATGTCGTCCATCGGGCTGCCGACCCTCAACGGGTTCATCGGCGAGGTGCTCATACTGCAGGGCATCTTCGTCGTCAACATGTGGTGGGCGGCGGCGGCGGCGACGGGCATCGTGCTCGGGGCGGCGTACATGCTCTGGCTCTACCAGCGCACCATGTTCGGCACCATCGACAACCCCAAGAACGAGAACCTGCCGGATCTCAACCTGCGCGAGTGGGCGACGTTCGTGCCGCTCATCATCCTCGCGGTGTGGATCGGGCTCTACCCGAAGCCGTTCATCGACCGCCTCGACACGTCCGTCGATCACGTGATGTCCCGCGTCGACAGCGAGTACGACCCGGTCAACGCGGAACGCTCCGAGGCGGCGGCGCCGGTGGCGCTCGCCCGGGGCGGCGGGTCCGATGACGCCGGCGCGCCGGTGCGCGGGGGCGCCCGATAATGCCCGAGGGATTCTCCGCGCTCGACTTCTACTACATCCTGCCGGAGATCGTGGTCACCGGCGGGGCCCTCGTCGTCCTCCTGCTGTCGGTGGTGACGCCGCGCCGCGACGACGTGCTCCTCGGGGTGTCCCTCGCCACCGTGGCGGCGGCCCTGTACTGGGTGGCCGCGTTCGCCGGCCTCGACGTGACCGCGTCGAAGGGGCTGCTCGCCATCGACGGGTTCGCCGCGTTCTTCAAGGTCGTGGCCCTCGGGTCGGCGGCGGTGACGATGCTCATGTCGTCGCCCTACCTGCGGGTCGAGGGCCTGCGGGCCGGCGAGTACTATTTCCTCATCCTCTGCGCCACCCTCGGCATGATGTTCATGGCGAGCGGGATGGACCTGATCACCCTGTTCATCGGGCTCGAGACGATGGCCGTCTCGTTCTACGTGCTCGCCGGCTATCTCAAGCCCAACCCGCGGTCCAACGAGGCCGCCGTCAAGTACTTCCTGCTCGGGGCGTTCTCGCTGGGGGTCCTGCTCTACGGCATGTCGATCCTCTACGGGGTCACCGGCGCCACCAGCCTGGAGGGCACGGCGGCCGCCCTCGCCGGTCAGGATTCGAGCCCGCTGCTCGTGCTCGCGGTGGTCCTCGTGGCCGCCGGCATGGGCTTCAAGATCGCGGCGGTGCCGTTCCACATGTGGGCGCCCGACGTGTACGAGGGCGCGCCGACCCCGGTCACCGCGTTCCTCTCGGTGGGGTCGAAGGCGGCGTCGTTCGCCATGCTCGTCCGCATCTTCCTGGAGGGGCTTCCGTCCCTCGGCGCAGAGTGGACGGCCCTCTTCTGGGGGCTCGCGGTCGTCACCATGACGGTGGGCAACATCGCCGCCCTGACCCAGAGCAACCTGAAGCGCATGCTGGCGTACTCGTCCATCGCCCACGCCGGCTACCTGCTGATGGGGGTCGTCGCCGGCACCCAGCGCGGCGTCGCCGCGATGCTCGTCTACGTCGGCGTCTATCTGTTCATGCAGCTCGGGGCGTTCGCGGTGGTGGCCGCCATGCGGCGCGCCGACGTCGTCGGCGACGAGCTGAAGGATCTCACCGGCCTCTCCCGGCGCAGCCCGATGATGGCCTTCGCCATGCTCTTCTTCATGCTGTCGCTGGGCGGTATCCCCCCCACCGCCGGGTTCATGGGGAAGGTGTGGCTCTTCGGCGCCGCCATCGACGCCGGCTTCGTGTGGCTCGCCGTCATCGCCGTCGCCAACAGCGCCGTGTCGCTCTACTACTACCTGCGCGTCGTCGTGTTCATGTGGATCAACGACGAGACCGCCCCCGCCACCTCGCCGCTGACCCTCGGGCCCGCGATGACGACGGCCCTAGTCGTCGCCGTGGTCGGCACCGTGGTGTTCGGCCTCTATCCCCAGTTCCTCTTCGCGAGCGCCGAAGCGGCGGCGCAGGCCATCGAGGGCCTCGGCGCCGGCGTCGCCCTGCGCTGATCCTGTCCGCCTCCGGACGCCCGTCCGCGGCGTCGCCGGCCGGCGCGGGGCCGTTCGGCTCGCCGCGTTGCACGCGGAGGGTCTTCTGCGCGAACATCGGCAGGGCGGCTGCGGGCGGGGCCGCGGTCGAGGACCTCGACGCGGAGCGTCCGGCTCGCCGCGTTGCGCGCCCCGGGGCCTCCGCACGACCCGTCGGCCGGCGGCCGGTGGGGATGTCCGGCTCGCGGCGCTGTGAGCCGACAATCGCCGAACTACTTGTCTCCGCACGGCCGTCGGCCGGGTCCGGCTCGCCGCGTTGCACGCCGGACGTTGCTGAACTGCCTGTCTGCCGGCCCGCGCCGGTGCGGGCTCGGACGGGAACATCCCTCCGGGAGAAAGCGTCGTACACTGGGAGCGGTGCTCCGGGCCCGCGGGCGCCGGACGCGCCCCGCATCGGCCGCGCGGTCCGGTGCCCGCGTCCCCGGGTTTGGGCGGGCGCTGGTCAGGAGATCCGGCACATGGGAGAAATCGTCGTCAACGTCGGCCTGGAGAATCACGTGGACCGCAGGATCGTCGAGCGGGGCATCAGCCGGGCCCCCGTGCGCGCGACCCGCCTGGACGGCATCGTGGATACCGGCGCGGTCATGCTCGTCCTGCCCCAGAACGTCGTCGAGCGGCTCGGGCTCGACGCGATCCGAACCGCGATCGTGACGTACGCGGACGAGCGCCGGGAGGAACGGCCGGTGGCGGGCCCGGTCGCCATCGAGGTCTGCGGCCGGGCCATGGTCACGGAGTGCGTGGTCGGCCCCCCGCTGAGCGAGCCGCTGATCGGTCAGATCGTGCTCGAAGGGCTCGACCTGGTCGCCGACTGCGCGAACCGCACGCTCGCGCCGCGCACGCCGGAGGACTACCCGACGCTCAAGATCAAGTAGCCGGCTGCGCGCTTCCTCCCCCGAACGCGCTCCGCCGAGACCGCCGTGGTCGCGGGTCCGCGTCGGCCTTGGTCCGCCGGCACGTAATCGCTCCGGGGTGACTGCGGTCGGATGGTCGTCCTCGCGGCCGCCGCCACGGTGCGTCGGCCTGCAGCATCCGCCGAGTGCGTCTCTGCCCGCCCATCCCGCGGTTTCCGTTGGCGCATGCTGCCGTCGGCTCTTGCGGGACTGGACTCCGGGCGCCTCGGGGGACGCGCACATCGATCGAGGAACCTGCGATGCGGCGGAACGGCACAGGTCCAGGAGGGGCGTGGAGCAGGGGCTTCCGTGTCGGCCTCTGTTTCCGGTGCCGCCGGCGGGCAGGCCCGGCGGCGCGTTGCCGCCGGGCTGACGCGGGTCAGTGGCGTGCGTCGATCTGGGCGAGCGACTCCCGGATCAGGGTGTCGTTGTCTTCCGGCGTCAGGTTCTTGCGGATGAGCTTCGAGGCGATCTGCAGGGACAGGTCGACCGTCTCCCGCCGGATCTCCTGCATCGCCCGCGCCGTTTCCTGCTGAATCCGGCGCTGGGCCGCCGCGACGACCGCATCGGCCTCGGCCTTGGCCTGCTGTCTCGACTCTTCCTTGAAGGTCTCGGCCGCGCTGCGGCTCTCGGCGAGGATGGACTGGGCCTCGGCCCTCGCATCCGTGATGACCTTCGTCGCGGTCTCCTGGGCCTGCGCCAGCTCCTTCCGGGCCTGCTCGGCCTCGTCGAGCGACTTCCGGATGGTCTCCTGGCGCGCGTCGAGCGCCCGCAGCAGGGGGCCCCAGGCGTACTTGCGCAAGGCCCAGAGCAGGGTCAGGAAGGTGATGATGGTCCAGATGTACAGCCCGACATCCGGCTGGACCAGCGGATTATCCATGAGTCGCTCCCTCCCGCGGTTTCACCCGTCGCGTTCCGGAGAATGCGCCGGTCACCGCATCAGGACGACGACGAAGACGAAGACCTCGGCGAGAATCGCGACCCCTTCGAGCAGGAAGAGCGGAAGCTGCACGGCCCCCGTGATCTGCGCGGCGGCCGAAGGCTGGCGTGCGATGCTCTCGGCGGCGGCCGCCGTGAACCGGCCGATCCCCAGACCCGCGCCAATGACGATCAAGCCGAGACCGATCGCAACGCCGGCGATGTACAACAGTTCCATGCAGTCAACCTCCGTTCGAGTGTGCCGTCTCGTTTCGATGAGCGTGCCGTGATTCGAGGAAGTGGTCGCTAGTGGTGCACGTTGATGGCCATGCCGACGAAGACCGACGTCAGCAGGGCGAACACGTAGGCCTGGACGAGGACGACGATGATCTCGAGGGCCAGGATCCCGGTCGCCAGGGGCACCCCGACGAAGGCGCCGACCCCCATCGAGAGCAGCGGGCTTCCGAACTGCTGGTTGAAGATGAAGACCAGCGACAGGATCGCGAGTATCGCGATGTGCCCCCCGCTCATGTTGGCGGCGAGCCGCATCGTGAGGGCGAACGGCTTGACGAACATGCCCATCACCTCGATGGGGATGAGCAGGATGTAGATGGGCCACGCCAGGCCGTGCGGCACCAGGTTCTTCCAATGCGCGATGAAGCCGTGGGCCAGGCTGCCGGCCACGATGATCGCGAAGAAGGTGATGGTGGCGAGCGCCGCCGTCACGTTGTAGTTGGCGGTGGCGGTGGCCCCGCCGTGGAGCATGCTGTTCAGCAGCGACTCCTCCGAGGTATGCAGAATCGCCTTGTCGACGAGGCCGAGCACCTCGAACATCGGCACGAGGCCGACCGCGTTCGCGGTCAGGATGAACACGAAGAGGGTCAGGATCAGCGGCGTCCAGGTGTTGACCCACTTCGCGCCCACGTTCGGCCGCACCATCGAGTCGCGGACGAACTGCACCACCGCATCGAGCGCGTTCATGAACCCGGCCGGAATCGGACGCTCCTGCGCGAGGAAGCGCCGCGTCGCGAGGGTGATGACGATGAACAGGAAGCCCGCCACCAGCCACAGCATCATCACGTGCTTGGTGACCGAGAAGTCGATGCCGGCGATGTGCGGCCCGTGCAGGATCGGGTGGTCGAGCGGGCTGTTCGCGATGTGCTCGATGATCACCTCGCCCGCGTCGTACTCACCTTCGCCGTGCCCGCCGGCGGCGGCGTGGGCGTCCTCGACGTGCGTGTCATCGGCGTGCTGTGCGGCGTTCATCATGATGTCCGGTGGCGGCGCCGCGTCAGCGCCCCGCCGACGGGGTCGCGCCGGCGTTCACCAGCAGGGTCCTGAAGTACAGCGCCTCCGAAACCTGGAGGGCGACGAAGTAGAAGGTGAAGCTGAGCGTGAAGGGCACGGGCTCGACCCGCAGCAAACCGACGACGACGGAGACGTACACCGCGTAGAACACCAGCTTCACCGCGAAAGCGGCGGCCATCCGGGCCGTGAGGCGGGTCACGTCGGCGCGCACCGTCCGTTCGACGAGCCGTATCGTCGCCAACCCCACCACGAGCGGCGCGGCCATCCCGAGAAACGCCGCCGCCGCCGACGACGGGGCCAATGCCGCCGCCGCCCCCCAGGTGAGCACGCACGCCGCCGCCAGCGCGGCCGACAACTTCATGGCTTCCAGACCGTCTTCGCCAGCTCGTAGAACCCGACCACCATCCCCGTCAACAGACCCGCGAGCAGGAACCACGGCTCGGTCTCCACCCACCGATCGATCAGGTGCCCCACCCCCCCGAGGAGGAGGATGGCCCCGATCAACGTGTACCCGGCAGAGGCGGCCGGACCCGCTCGACGCACGTTTTCCTGCAAGGCCTCGAGCGATCTCGCAAGAAAATGGTCGTCGGGGTCGGACATCGTGAAGCCCCGATAGCGAGCGTGCGCGGCTGTGTTCCTCAGACCGCCATCGCCGTCAGGTCACGGTGCATGCCCGTAGGATGGCCGTTCCCACGCCCTCTACAAACGCATAATGGTAGCAGGGGCGCGCGCCTGTGGCAATAGACCGGGGCCGAGGGGGGTGCACGTCAGATTCGTGAGGTGGCTGCCGCCCTGTGCCGTCAGGCTCTCGATTCTCGGTGTTCTCGGCTTCGAGAGCCCTCCGGGACGCACCGTCCCGGCCTCGGCGGTACGGTTTGCGGGCCGCGTCTCACTTTCTTGACGTGCGCCCGGGTCGGCCAGGCCCGAGAGGCCGAGGCGGGCGTCGGGGAGGTCGGCCATGTGGCGGGCGGGCACCGCGCCGGGGCGGTTCAGTAGGCGGCGACGGCCGTGATCGCCCGCAGGATGTCGTCCGGCTGCGGCAGGATCGCCTCTTCGAGGTCGGGGTGGTAGGCGACGGGGCAGTCGAGGGCGCCGACGCGCTTGACGGGGGCGTCGAGATGGTCGAAGAGCTCGTCGGCGATGCGCGCGGCCAGCTCGGCCCCGAACCCGCAAGTCAACTGGTCCTCGTGGGCCACCACCACGCGGCTCGTGGCGGCCACCGCCGCCGCAATGGAGCTCCAGTCGCAGGGGGCCAGCGTCCGCAGGTCCATCACCTGCACGCTGACGTCCTCCCGGGCCGCCCGTTCCGCCGCCAGCAGCGACCGCTGGACCAGCGAGCCCCACGTGATCACGACGACGTCGGTCCCCTCGCGCCGGATGCTCGCCCGCGCGAACGGAACCTGGTGGTCGGGCCCGTGGTAGGCGGCCTTGCTGTAGGTCTGGCGGTAGAGGTGCTTGGGCTCGAGGAACAGCACGGGGTCGTCGCAGCGGACGGCGGTGCGCAGCAGCCCCGCCGCGTCGGCCGCGTTCGACGGATAGGCGATGCGCAGCCCCGGGCAGTGCGCGAAGATGCTCTCGCCCGACTGGCTGTGGTAGAGCGATCCGCCCCGCAGGTAGCCGCCGATCGGGGCCCGGATGACGAGCGGGCACGAGAACGCGTTGTTCGACCGGTAGCGCAGCATCGTCAGCTCGTCGCGGATCTGCATCATCGCGGGCCAGATGTAGTCGAAGAACTGAATCTCGACCACCGGCTTGAGCCCGCGGATGGCCATCCCGACGGCGCGGCCCACGATGTTGGCCTCGGCCAGCGGCGAGTTGAACACGCGCTCGCGCCCGAACCGCCGCTGCAGCCCGAGAGTGGCCTTGAACACCCCGCCCTTGCCCGGCACCGCCGACAGGACCTCGGCCCGGCTGCAGTCGGCCACGTCCTCCCCGAACACGACGATCCGGGGGTTGCGGGCCATCTCGTCCTCGAGGGTGCGGTTGATGGCCGCCACCATCGTGATCGGCTCGCCGTCGGGGGCGCCGGGCACGTCGAAGCGTCCGGCCGCCGGGTCCACGTCGGGCGAGTACACGTAGCGCAGCGCCGTGGCGGGGTCGGGCGGGGCGGCGGCCAGCGCCGCGTCGGCGGCCGTCCGGATCTCGTCGTCCACGCCCGCGGCCAGCCGCGCCAGCTCCGCGTCGTCCGCGATCCCGTGCCCGGTCAGGAAGTCGGCGAGCCTGGTGATGGGGTCGCGAGCCCGATCCGCCTCGCGTTCCGCGTCGCTCTTGTACTGGCCGTCGTCGTCCGACTCGGAGTGCGAGTGCAGCCGCACCACGCCCGCCTTGACGAGAACCGGGCCGCGCCCGCCCCGCGCGTAGGCGAGGGCCCGCCGCATCGCCTCGACGCTCGCGAGGGTGTCGGTGCCGTCGACGCTGACGACCTCGAGCCCCGGGAAGCCCGACACGAGGCGGGCGACGTCGCCGCCCGGGGTCTGTATCTCCACCGGGACCGAGATGGCGTAGCCGTTGTCCTCGATCAGGTAGATCACGGGCAGCCGGCGCGTGCAGGCGGTGTTCAGCGACTCCCAGAACTCGCCCTCGCTCGTGCCCCCCTCGCCGAGCGACACGTAGACGACGTCGCTCTCCGAGCCGGCCCCGGCGTCCGCGGACTGGAAATGGAACTGGCAGGCCTCGGCGCACCCGACGGCGTGCAGGCACTGGGTCGACACCGCGCTGGACGGCGAGACGAGATTGAGGGCCGGCTTGCTCCAGTGGGCGGGCATCTGGCGCCCCCCCGACGATGGGTCGTCGGCGGCCCCGACCGCCGCCAGCAGCATCTCGTGGGCCGTCATGCCCAGGGCCAGGGCCAGGGCGCGGTCGCGGTAGTAGGGGAAGAACCAGTCCCGGCCCGCCGTCAGCAGCGTGCCCGCCGCCACCTGGATCGCCTCGTGGCCCGCTCCGCTGATCTGGAAGAAGCTCTTGCTCTGGCGCTTGAGCTGCAGCTCCTTCTCGTCGAGGCGGCGCGCCACCAGCATCGTGCGGTAGAACCGCAGCAGCTCATCCCGCGACAGTCCGCCGTACAGCCGCTGTGCGGTCGCGGCAGGCGCGTTCCCCGAGCCGGTAGGGCGCTCCATGGTGCAATCCTGCGTGGCCAAGGTGGGACCGACGGCTGGCCCGCATTGGCAGTAGATTATAGCATCGCGGCGACGGCCGGCTCCCGCCGGCCCCGCGGGCCGACGGGCGGCCGCTTCCGACGATGACGAGCGAAGGCGACGGCGTGGTGACGGCGTGGGAGGACGTGGCGCTCGAGAAGATCACCGCCCTCATCTCGCGAAAGGCGGTCGCCGGCGCCGGCCAGAGGCTGGCGCAGGTCTACCTGAAGCGCGGGGCTCTGGTGCCGCTCCATGCCCACGACGTCGAGGAGCTGATCTACGTCCTCGACGGGATGCTCAAGCTGCGGCTGGCGGGGGACGACGTCGTCGTGCGCGACGGCGAGGTGGTGCGCGTTCCCGGGCGGGCCCGGCACCAGATCGAGGCCCTCGCCGACACGTTCGCGCTGGCGATCCGTGGTGGACCCCGCGTTGCACCGCGCCCGGAGGGCGCCAACCGGAAGCCGATGCGCCCGCCCGACGAGGCGTGAGGAGGGCGCCTGCGGGGGACATGCAACCGACGAGCGACGCAACCGGGCGGCCGTGCCGGCTACGGCAGACGCCCGGCAGGCACGGTTGGGCGGCAATCGGAGCCGAAGGCGACGCTTGCCGGGCGCAGGCGGGATGCCTCGCCGCTCGAATGCAGCGGGGCTGTCG
>JAJEFC010000155.1 GCA_022820675.1 Vicinamibacteria bacterium
GGCGGCGGCCGCCGCCGGGCCGGCCGCCGCGGCTTCCGCACCCGCGCCGGCCGCTGACTCGGCGGTCGGCCTGAAGGAGCGCTTCCTCGCCGAGCTGCAGCGCAGGAAGCGGAGCTTTCACGGGATTGTGGCCGCCCAGGCCCGCGACATCGAGGTGGACGAGGGGCGGATCACGTTCGTTTTCGCGGCCGGGCAACGCACCTTGGCGCAGCAGGCCGAGAAGGGCCGTTCGTGGCTCGAGCCGTTGGCCAGCCAGGTGGCCGGGCGGAAGATGACGGTGGCCGTCCGGCAGGTCGCCGGGCTGGACGCCTCCCCCTCGGGAGCCGCGTTGGGCGGCACGGCGACCGGACCGGACCTGCGCCAACCGGCCCTGACGGCGCCGCCGCCGGAGCCCCCGCCGCCGAGCGACCTCGAGGCGCCGGGTGAATCGGCGCCGCCAGTCGATCTTGGGCCGCCCGTCGATCTCGGGCCGCCCGTCGATGTCGAGCCGTCGGCGCTCGGGTCTCCCGTAGTGTCCGGGCCCTCGGCGGATCCCGTCGCCTCGCCGGTGCAGTCCGGGCCGCCGGCCAATCCCCCCGCCGGGTCGCCGGGGTCTCCGATGCAGTCGGCCTTTCTGCCGTCGGCGCCCGAGCCGTCTGCGGACTCGGCCTTTGCGCCACTGGGGTCGCCGGTGCAGCCCGACTCCCCGGCGTCGACCGAGCCCGCGGCGGCCTCCGCGCCGCCAGGTTCTCCCGTGCAGCCCGAGGCCCCGGCGCCGTCCGGGCCGCGAGGAGGGCGCCGACGCGGGTCTCCCGTGTCGCCGACGAAGCCCGGGCCTCCGGCGCCGGGCCCGGACAAGGCCGACGACCTGCTCGCGCAGGCGCTGGCGGATCCCGCGGTGCAGACCA
Organism: Vicinamibacteria bacterium; assembly: GCA_022820675.1. Lineage (GTDB taxonomy): Bacteria > Acidobacteriota > Vicinamibacteria > Vicinamibacterales > UBA8438 > JAJEEA01. The sequence goes on from JAJEFC010000155.1 coordinate 888, forward strand.
TGCTCGACGTGTTCCCGGCCGAGATCAAGGAAGTGGAAGAGATGTGACCGCCATGAACATTCAGAAGATGATGCAGCAGGCGCAGCAGATGCAGGAGAACCTGCAGAAGCAGCTCAGGGAGGCCACCGTCGAGGCGACCGCGGGGGGGGGCATGGTGACCGTGGTCATGAACGGGGTCAAGGAGATCAGAAGCCTGCGCATCGACCCCGAGGTGGTGTCGCCCGACGACGTGGAGATGCTGCAGGACCTCATCGTCGCCGCGGTGAGCGACGCGCAGCGACGCGCCGACGAGCTGGCGTCGCAGCGCATGGGCGGCATGATGGGGGGCATGATGGGCGGGCTCAAGCTCCCCGGGCTCTCCTGAAGTCCCCCCGAAACGCCATGACCCGCATCGAGCCCCTCGTGCGGCTGACCGGCGAGCTCCAGAAGCTGCCGGGCATCGGGGCCAAGAGCGCCCAGCGGCTGGCCTTCCACCTCCTGAAGCAGTCGCGGGAGGAGGCCGACCAGCTCTGCGACGCCATCCGCGACGTGAAGGAGCGGATCGTCCACTGCTCGGTGTGCTCGAACATCACCGACTGCGACCCCTGCTTCTACTGCACCGACGCGGGGCGCGACCGGCGCGTGCTGTGCGTGGTGGAGGACCCCCACAACGTCGACGCCATCGAGAAGACCGGCGACTTCAGGGGCGCCTACCACGTGCTGATGGGGGCGCTGTCGCCCCTGAAGGGCGTCGGGCCTGACGACCTCCGCATCGCCGGCCTCCTCGAGCGGGTCGGCGGGGGAGGGGTCAACGAGGTGATTCTCGCCACCAACCCCAACGTCGAGGGCGAGGCGACGGCCATCTACCTGGCGCGGCTGCTCAAGCCGCTCGGGGTCCGGGTGAGCCGCATCGCGATGGGGGTGCCGGTGGGCAGCGACCTGGAGTACGCCGACGAGATCACCATGCTGAAGGCGATGGAGGGCCGCCGGGAGATGTGAGCCCGGGGTTGGCATGGGCCGCCGGGAGATTCAGCCCCGGGCCGGGTGGAGCCGCCGGGCGATGTGAGCGCCGACGGTCGGGGCGGGCCGCCGGGCGATGAGAGCGGGGGCCCGCCGCGGTGGAGATTTGACCCCGGGGGGCCGCGGGTGGCCGCCGGAGATGTGACCCCGGGGTGGCCGCCGGGAGAGGCGAGCCCGGGGCCGGGGTGGAAGCGCGCTGTCACCGCCGGCCCCTTGTCGCCGGCTCGTCGAGCACGGCCGCGGTGGCCGGCGCGCGGCCCGCTCCGCCGCCGGCCAGCTCGGTTCGCAGCGCGGCGAGATCCGCCGCGTTGTCCACGTCGCGCCACGCGTCCAGCAGCTCGACCCGGAGCCCGCACCGCTCGGCCGCGGCCACGGTGTCGGCGCGGGTCCACGCGCTGCTCCACCGGATGCCGGTGAACAGGTCCGGCATCGGGTCGCCGGCCCGGGGACGGGCGAGGCCGATGAGGTAGTAGCCGCCGTCGGCGCTGGGGCCCAGCACCACCGTGTCTCGTTCGGCGGCGAGCCGGGCCAGCGCTTCGCGAATGCGCGCCGGCGGCAGCCCCGGCAGGTCGGAGCCGATTACCACCACCGGCGAGAAACCGTCCCGGAACAGGTCCTCGAAGATGCCGCGCTCGCGGTCGCCGAGGCCGCCGCCCCGCTGCGGCATCAGCTCGAGGTTCGCCACGCCGGCCGCGGCGAACCCGTGCGGCCCGCCGTCCGGGGTGTAGGCGACGCGGAGGGTGGCTTCATCCACGGTGCGGCACGCCGAGACGACGTCGGTCAGGAACGCGGCGTACAGCCGCCGCCGGTCCTCCTCGTCCGGGAGCACGGCGGCCAGCCGCGACTTCGGCGCCCGCCCGCCGCTGGGCGAGCGCGCCATCACCACCACCGCCGCGCCACGGGGCTCGGGTGGCTCCGCGCCGCTCGATGGCTCCGGGCCGCCCCATCGCTCCGGGCCGCCCGGCTCTGCGGGGTCGCCCGTCGGCTCCAACCGATCGCGCGCGTGCTCCTCCGGGCCGCCCCCGGCCGACTTCACCGCGATGTCCGCCGTCGCCTCCTCCTCCAACCCGCCCCCTGCCGTCGCGGCCACCGTGCCGAGGCGGTCTCGGGGGGGCGGGAGACTCCGGCGCGCCAGCAGCAGGACCCCCGCGGTCATCCACACCAGCATGCGCGCCTTGCGCACGATGGCGAGGGTGACCCCGGTGGCGCCGCCGAACCCCAGCAGCCCGGCCACCGCGGCGGTGCCCGCCTCGTCCACCCCGATGCGCAGGGGGACGATCTTGAACGCGGCGGCGAGGAGTCGGTTCGCCGACTCCAGGACGAACGCGTCGAGCACGGTCGGGGGCACGTCGCTGACGAGGGTGAGGACGAGGTGGATCTCGAGGACGGCGAGGGCGTGGAAGCCCAGCTCCCAGCCGGCCACGGCGGCGAGGCGCCGCGGCGCGCGGGGGTACAGATCGTGGACGCGAGCCTCGGCCCGGCGCATGGCGCCGGCCCAGCCCGCGAGCCTGCCCGCCGCCGGGGCCCGCCGCGCGACCGCGTCCAGCAGGGCGCCGGCGGGATGCAGGCGCCGCCAGACGACCCCGTGCACGGCGCCGACGAGCAGCACCAGCGCGCCCACCACCACCGCGCCCGCCGTCCACCAGGTGTCGGCCGGGCCGAGCCGGAGCGCCAGCGCCATCGCCCCGGCGGCGACGACGAGGGCCGCCGACAGCGTGAAGAAGAGGTTCTCGACCGCGAGGGCGGGCAGGGTGCGCGCCGCCGGCTCGCGGTCGCCCGCGAACAGCGTCTTCGCGGGCTCGCCGACGAGGGGGCCCAGCGGGGTCAGGTTGCCCAGCGTATCGCCCGCGACCATCGCGCGGAACGCGTGCCCCCGGGTCAGCCGGTGCGGGCGGTCGAGGCAGCACCGCCAGGCGAGGGCCCGCGCCGCCAGGCGCAGGCCGCCGAGGGCCGCGACGGCGGCGAAGGCCCACCCGAG
>JAJEFC010000162.1 GCA_022820675.1 Vicinamibacteria bacterium
GCGACGTGCGCGACTACCGCATCCACTCGGCGTCGGCGGGCGGAATCGTCACCGGCGGCAGCGCCTTCAACATCGAGGCGGCGTCGCTACGGCTGGGCGACTTCGACGAGGCCGACGTGCGCGCGCTGCTCGGGCAGCACACCGCGGAGACCGGGCAACGGTTCACCGAGGCCGCGCTCGCCGCGGTGTGGGACCAGTCCCAAGGCCAGCCGTGGCTGGTCAACGCGCTGGCCTACGAGGCCTGCTTCAGGAACAAGGCCAACCGGGACCGCTCCCGGACCATCGACGGGGAGGCGGTGATGGACGCCCGGGAGGAGCTCGTCCTGGGCCGGCAGACCCATTTGCACCAGCTCGCGGACAAGCTGGACGAGGAGCGCGTGCGGCGCGTGATCGAGCCGTTGCTGAGCGGCGACGCCGCCGGCCGGGCCGGCCCCGACGACGTGGAGTACCTCCGGGACCTCGGCCTGCTGGCGCGCAGCGGCACGGCGCGGATCGCCAACCCGATCTACCGGGAGGTGATCCCGCGCGAGCTCATGTACGCCCGCGAAGCGGAGATCGCCCACGAGACGGAGTGGTACGTGAAGCCGGACGGCGACCTCGACATGGACGGCCTGCTGAAGGGGTTCCAGGACTTTTTCCGGGAGCACTCGGAGCACTGGATCGAGCGCTTCCAGTACAAGGAGGCGGGGCCGCAACTGCTGCTTCAGGCGTTCCTGCACCGGATCGTGAACGGTGGCGGGCGGATCGAGCGGGAGTACGCCCTGGGCCGCCGACGCACCGACCTCCTGATCGTGTGGCCGCCGATCCGCCCCGGCGTCGCCGCCGACCCCGGGACGCCCGCGCGCCGCCACGTGGTGGAGTGCAAGATCCTGCGCGGGAGCCTGGAGGCGACGATCCGCGAGGGCGTGGAGCAGACCCTGGCCTATATGGACCGGTGCCGCGGCGAGTCGGGCCACCTGGTGGTCTTCGACCGCGACGAGTCGAAGCCGTTGGAAGAGAAGCTGTACCGGCGCGAGGAGTCCTTCGACGAACGCGCCGTGACCGTGTGGGGGGCGTGAGCGGCCGGCCCGCCTCCCGCCGGCGGCAAACGGCTTGCGTTCGGCGATTCCCGGCCCCTCGAACGGCCCCTCACCGAAGTTCGCCACGATGTCGGGGCAAGCCTCGTACGGAACTCGTCGTCCGGGTCCGTGGGCGCGGCCGCCGCGGGGGATATACTCCCTCCGTGAGCGACAGCCTGCAACGCGATCTTGAGGCGTGCATCGACGGCGAGGTGCGCTTCGACCGGATCAGCCGCTCGCTCTACTCGACCGACGCCAGCGTCTACCAGATCGAGCCCGCCGGCGTGGTGGTCGTCCGCCACCGCGGCGACGTGCTGCGCACCATCGGGATCGCGCGCCGGCACGGGGTGTCGATCACCGCGCGCGGCGGCGGCACGTCGCAGGCCGGCCAGGCCATCGGCGAGGGGCTGCAGCTCGACACGTCGCGGTTCTTCAACCGGGTGCTGGAGGTCAACCCCGAAGAGCGGTGGGCGCGCATCGAGCCCGGCATCGTCCTCGACGAGCTGAACGCGCACCTCGCGCCCCACCGGCTGCGCTTCGCCCCCGACATCTCGACCGCCAACCGGGCCACCGTCGGCGGCATGATCAGCAACAACTCGAGCGGGGCGCGCTCGGTGCTGTACGGCAAGACCATCGACCACGTGCTCGACCTCCACGTGGCGCTCGGCGACGGGTCCGTCGCCCACCTGCGCCCGCTCGCCCCGGAAGAGCTCGACGCGGCTTGCGCGGCCGACACCCTCGAAGGCGCGTGCTACCGGACGGTGCGCGAGCTGGCGCCGGCCCACGCGGACGAGATCGACCGCCGCTACCCGAAGATCCTGCGCCGGGTCGGCGGCTACAACCTGGACCGGTTCGCCGACCCCTCCCGGCCGTTCAACCTCGCCGAGCTGATCGTCGGGTCCGAGGGCACCCTCGGCCTCGTCGTCGAGGCGCGGGTGAACCTGGTGCCGCTGCCCAACGCCAAGGCGGTGCTCGCCCTCGAGTTCGACGACCTCCTCGACGCCCTCGGGGCCACCCCCGCGATCCTCGAGCACCGGCCGTCGGCGGTCGAGGTGATGGACCGCTTCATCCTCGACCACGCCCGCGAGAGCCCCGCCCTCGACGCGGTGCGCCGGGCCGTGCTGCAGGGCGACGAGACGCCGGGCGCCCTGCTCTGCGTCGAGCTCTACGCCGACGACGCGGCCGAGCTGCCCGGACGCCTCGAGGCCATCGAGAAGGACCTCGCCGACCGGGGCATCGCCTGCCGCACGTCGCGGGCCGTCGACGCCGCCGCGCAGGCCCGCATCTGGCGCCTGCGGCAGTCGTCGCTGGGGCTGTCGATGGCGATGAAGGGCGACGCCAAGAGCATCTCCTTCGTCGAGGACACCGCGGTGGCCCCGGTGCGGCTGCGCGACTACATCGCCCGGTTCCTCGACGTCGTGAAGCGCCACGGCAGCACCACCGGCGTCTACGCCCACGCCTCCGTCGGCTGCCTGCACGTGCGCCCCGTCGTCAACATGAAGACGGAGGCGGGGGTGCGCCAGTTCGAGGCCATCGCCGGCGACATCGCCGAGCTGGTGCTGGAGTACGGCGGCGCCCTGTCGGGCGAGCACGGCGACGGGCTGGTACGCGGCCCGTTCATGGAACGGATGTTCGGCCCCGAGCTCTACGAGGCGTTCCGCACCGTCAAGCGCACGTTCGACCCGGCGGGGCTGTTCAACCCCGGCAAGATCGTCGACGCGCCTCCCCTGACCGCCAACCTCCGCTACGGCCCCGACTACCGCACCCCGCAGCCGGAGGGCTACTTCGACTACGCGGCGTTCGGCGGCCTCGGGCGCGCGGTCGAGATGTGCAGCGGCGTCGGCGCATGCCGGAAGACGCTGGACGGCACCATGTGCCCGTCCTACATGGCCACCCGCGACGAGACCCACTCGACGCGGGGGCGGGCCAACGCCCTGCGGTCGGCGATGACCGGCCGCCTCGACGAGGCGGGGCGCGGCGACCGGGGGGTGTACGACGCCCTCGACCTGTGCCTGGAGTGCCGGGCGTGCAAGGCGGAGTGCCCGGTCGGCGTGGACATGGCGAGGTTCAAGGCGGAGTTCCTCGCCGACTACCACGCCCGGCACGGGACGCCGCTGCGGGCGCGGCTGCTGGGGCACATCCGGGAGCTGTCGGCCGCGGCGAGCCCGCTGGCGCGGTTCGTCAACCCGTGGCTCGGGATGTCCTGGGTCCGCGCCGTGAACGAGCGGCTGCTCGGCCTGGACCGCCGCCGGGCGCTGCCGCGCTGGGCGACCCGCACCCTGCGGGCGCAATGGGGCGCGCGCTCCCGCCCCGCCAACGGCAACGGTGCGTCCGTCGTCCTGTTCGCCGACACCTTCACCAACTACTACCACCCCGACATCGGGATGGCCGCGGCCGCCGTCTGCGACCACGCCGGGGTCGGGGTCGCCCTCGGCCCGGACGTCTGCTGCGGCCGGCCGCTCATCTCGCAGGGCCTGCTGCGGGAGGCGCGGCGCCGCGGAGAAGATGCCGTGGCGCGCCTCCATCCCCTCGCCGTGGCCGGGCAACCGGTCGTCGTCCTCGAGCCGAGCTGCCTGTCGTCCCTGCGTGAGGACCTCCCGTCGCTGCTGCGCGGCGACGCGCAACGGCAGGCCCGCGACGTCGCCGGGGCGTGCGTCCTGTTCGAGGAGTGGCTCGAGCGCGAGCTGAGCGCCGGCGCCGTCCGCCTCGCCCTGCAGCCCGGCCCCGAGCGGCTGCTGCTCCATGGACACTGCCACCAGAAGTCGCTGGGCCTCCTGCCCCCGGCCCGCGCCCTGCTGTCCCGCGTCCCCGGGGCCGAGGTCGTCGACCTCGACGCCGGCTGCTGCGGCATGGCCGGATCCTTCGGCTACGCGCGCGAGCACTTCGACATCTCCCGGCGCATTGGCGAGCGTCGGCTCCTCCCCGCCGCCCGCGCCCTCGAGCCGAACGAGCGGCTCGTCGCCGCCGGGGTGTCCTGCCGGCACCAGGTGCACGATCTCGCCGACGCGCAGGCGGTACACCCGGCGCAACTGCTGGCCGGACTCCTGCCGCAGGCATGACGACGCCAACGAAGGACTCACCATGAGACCTGCCGAAATCATCTTCGAGGTAACCGAGGCCCCCGAGGGCGGTTTCGTCGCGAGGGCGCTGGGGCACAGCATCTTCACCCAGGGGGACGACTGGAACGACCTGAAGGAAATGGCGAGGGACGCGGTGCTCTGCCACTTCGAGAAGGACGATGCGCCGAGGGTGATCAGGCTGCACCTCGTGCGCGAGGAGGCCGTCGCGGTATGAAGCTGCCCCGCGACCTCGCGGGGCATGAGGTCACCAGATTGCTGGCCCGTCACTACGGCTACCGCGTGACACGAAGCAAAGGCAGCCACATGACGGCGACGTTGACGGTCGGCGGCAGGCAGCACAGCGTGACCGTGCCCAGGCATCGGGAAGTGCGGATCGGGACATTGGACGCGACCATCACCGACGTGGCCGAGTTCCTGGATCTGCCTAGGCAGGAAGTACGCAAGACGCTGTTCGGGTGATTCCATGCATCGACTGACATTGGCTCTCATACTCGCTCTCGTCGTTCAGGTGCCAAGCGCCCAGTCGCCGGTCCTGCTGATCGTGACGGTGACTGACGAGGACGGCGCACCGGCGGCGGGCCTGACGCGCGAGGACTTCACGGTGAGCGCCGACGGTGTCCATCTCGACGTGGTGGACGTGACGCCGGCGCCCCCGGCCGTGCAGATCGTCGCCGTCTTCGACAACCTCGCCGTGACCCAGCGGCAGCTCAACGCGGGCATCGCCCGCCTCATCGGCGCCCTCGACGACGAGAGCATCCTCGACATGCAGAGCGTCGACGGCGAGCTGGACGCCGCCCTCGTCGAGGCGGTGAACGACCTGCACGCCCGAGGCGCGGCCCGGCCCGTCGTCGTCATGCTCGGCCAGGCCACCGAGATGGCCCGCTCCGAGCTGCAGTCGTCGCAGGTGCGCGGCCGGCGCCGCGCGGCCGACCTGTCGGGCGACCTCGACGGGCTCGCGGACCTGCTGGCCGCCCACGGCGTGCTGTTCTCCGGCGTGTCCGTCACCGCCGTGCCCCTCCCGAACTTCGAGCGCCTCGCCGCCGCCACCGGCGGCCGCTTCGAACGCATCGAGGACCCCGCGGCGCTGGGAGACACTCTGGCCGGCATCGGCGGCGAGCTGGGGATGCAGTACGTCGTGACCGTCGCGCCCGCCGACGCGGAAGGGCCGGCGCCCCGGGTAGACATGCGCCGGGACGGCCTCAGCGCCCGCGTAGCGCCGTACGCGCCGCGCCACTAGAGCTCTCGCCAATCAGAATCAGCGCGTCCGGCCGGAAATCGAGAGCGCGGAGCTCGCGATCGGACACCGTTCCTCGCCCGCAGGCACTCCTGACCCCACGGTCGGCCCGGGATCTTCCCTTGCCCGGCGCCAGCGCCGGTTGGTGACGACCGACTCCACCCGGAGGGCGTCCATCGGGGGGAGGCGGACGGTCCGGAGAGCCGGCGCACGGCGGAGCGGACGGACGTCGAACACGGACTCCATGGCCTACTCGACGCGCAGGGCGTCCATCGGGGGGAGGAGGACGGCCCGGCGAGCCGGCGCACGGCGGAGCGCGCGGACCTCGAACACGGACTCCATGGCCTACTCCACCCGCAGCGCATCCATGGGGTGGATGCGGGCGGCGCGGCGGCCCGGGAGCCAGCAGGCGACGAGGGCGACGGCGACGAGGGCGACGGGCGCCGCCACGAACGTCAGCGGGTCGTCGGCGCCGACGCCGAACAGGAAGCTCTCCAGGAGCCGCGACGAGGCGGCCGCCCCGAAGAGGCCGAGTACGGCCCCCGCCGCCACGAGCCCGGCCCCCTGGCGGACGACGAGCGCGACGACGTCGCCGGGCCGGGCCCCGAGGGCCATGCGGACTCCGATCTCCCGGCGGCGCTGCGAGACGGTGTAGCTGAGCAGGGCATAGACGCCGAAGGCGGCGAGGAATAGCGCGAGCGCCGCGAAGAAGCCGACGAAGACGGCGTAGAAGCGGGGCTGCTCGACCGCCGCCGACAACCGGGCGCCCATGGTCATCACGTCGTCGAGGCTGGCGGCGGGGTCCGCCGCCGCCACCGCCTCCTGCAGGAAGGGGATGACCGAGAGCGGATCACCGGTGGTGCGGACCGCGATCGTCGGCGACGAGAAGAACACCGGCGCCCGCTCCATCTGTTGCACCGACACGAAGGCGTCGGCCGGCGGCTCGGCGGTCGCCAGCCCGTCGTAGCGGAGGTCGGCGACCACCCCGACCACCTCCCACGGCTCGTCCTCGCCGGCGCCGCCGGGGAACACGCGCTGGCCGACGGCCGGGTCGCCGCCGAAGAGCTGGCGGGCGAGCGTCTCGTTGATCACCAGCACCGGCGGGCCCGCGGCCCCGTCGAGCGGGGTGAGGGCGCGTCCGCTCCGGACCCGCAGCCGCATCGCATCGAAGTAGCCGGGGCTGACGATGTTGAACGACGCCCGCGGCAGGTCGAACGGATCGGTCGGCGGCGGCGTGCCGGCCACACGAAGCGTGGTCATGCCCGTCCCGCCCGCCGGCGCGAGGGGCAGGCGCGAGGACACCCCCACCGCCTCGACGTCGCCGAGGCCCTCCAGCCGCGCGGCCTCCCGCAGGATCGACTCCTGGAAGCGCCGGCTCGCCGCCCGGCGCTCGTCCATCGCCGGCATCGCGCCCGGCCGAATCGCCAGGTCGGGGTTGCGGATGCGCGCGGTGATCACGTTGGCGGGGTCGTAGCCGCGATCGACGGTGACGAGCTGCACGAAGCTGCGCAGGAGCAGCCTCGCCCCCACCAGCAGCACCAGGGCCAACGCCACCTGGACCACGGCCAACCCTGCCCGAGCCCGGTTCGATCGGAGCAACCGGAAGCCGCCCGTGGACTGCGCGCTCCCCTCGTTGAGGGTCCGCAGGATGTCGACGCGCGACCACTGCAGGGCCGGCGCCGCGCCGAACAGGAGGCCCGCCGCCATCGACAGCCCCAGCGTGAACGCCAGGACCACGCCGTCGACGCCCACCTCGTCGAGCCGCGCGATGTCGCCGGGAACGAGCACGGGCGCCGCGCGCAGCACCAGCGCCGCGACGGCGAGCCCGAGGGCGCCGCC
>JAJEFC010000315.1 GCA_022820675.1 Vicinamibacteria bacterium
CCCTGACGGCGGCGGCCGAGGCGGCGGCCGAGGCGCACCGCGCGGGGGGCGGCTACCCGGTGCGGGTGCGGGTGGGCGGCCTCAACGAGGACGGCCCCGAGGCGCGCGGGGTGGCCGAGCGGTGCCTGCTCGGCTTCAGCACCGGGCCGCCGATGCTGCCGGGCGGCTACAACAACAACGTGCAGATCTTCCAGGCGCCCGGCTACGTGGTCTTGCTCCACGAGATGGTGCACGACGTGCGGGTCGTGCCGATGGACGGGCGCGACGCGCTGCCGTCGGACGTCCGCCAGTGGCTGGGGAGCTCGCGCGGCCGCTGGGAGGGCGACACCCTGGTGGTCGAGACGACCAACTTCACGAACGGGACCGGCAGCTTCAACACCTCGTTCGTCTCGTGGGGGTCGGCCGAGAACACGCGCCTCGTCGAGCGGTTCACGCGGGTGGACGGCGACACCATCCGCTACGAGTTCACGGTGGACGATCCCGACACGTGGGCGGCGCCCTTCACGGGCACGTTCCCGCTGAACCGGTCCGACGCGCCCCTCTACGAGTACGCCTGCCACGAGGGCAACCACGGCATGTTCAACCTGCTGAGCGGCGCGCGGGCGGAGGAGCGGGCGGCGGCGACCGAGCAGCAGTAGCGGCGCGGCACCCGGGGGGAGGAAGACTGACGTGACGCATCGGTTCCATGCAGGTGATGGGGGTCGGGTCCGGACGGGAGTGCGGTTCGGTCGGGCGGCGTTGGCGCTGCTCGTCGGCCTGACCGCCCCGACCGCCGCCGGGGCCGGCGAGAACTGGCCGCACTGGCGGGGGCCGTCCGCCAACGGCATCAGTGCCGAGACGGGCCTGCCGGTGACGTGGGGGCCGGACACGAACGTGGCCTGGAAGGTGGAGATGCCCGCGTGGACGGGGTCGACGCCGATCGTCTGGGGCGAGCGCATCTTCCTGAACGTCGCCGACGGCGAGAACATCAGCCTGTGGTGCCTCGACCGGAACGCCGGCGAGACGGTCTGGGTGCGCCACCTGAGCGACGGCGACCGCCGGCTGCGCAAGCAGAACATGTCGTCGCCGTCGCCGGTGACCAACGGCGAGCACGTCTACGTGATGACGGGGACGGGCCGGCTCACGGCGTTCGACTTCGACGGCGCCCAGCTCTGGCAGCGCGACATCCAGGCGTCGTACGGCCGGTTCGGGCTGAACTGGGGCTACGCGTCGTCGCCGCTCCTCGTCGACGACGCGCTGTTCGTCCAGGTCATCCACGGCATGCGCACCGACGACCCGTCCTACGTCCTGCGCATCGACCGGCACACCGGCGAGACCGTCTGGCGGGTCGAGCGGCCCACCGACGCCCGCCGCGAGTCGCCCGACTCGTACACCACGCCCGCCCTCCTCGAGTACGACGGCGCGCGCGAGATCGTCATCACCGGCGGCGACGTCGTGACCGGGCACGACCTCGCCACCGGGCGCGAGCTGTGGCGGGCCGACGGCCTCAACCCGCGCAACAACGGCGCCTACCGCATCATCGCGTCGCCGGTCGTCCACGGCGACATGATCTACGCCCCGACGCGGGTCCGCCCCCTCCTCGCCCTCCGGGCCGGCGGCCGGGGCGACGTCACCACCTCGCACCTCGTGTGGAAGACCGACAACGGGCCGGACGTGCCGACCCCGGTGACCGACGGCGAGTACTTCTACGTCGTCAACGACCAGGGCATCGTGTGGGTGCTCGACGCGCGGACGGGAGAGCAGATATACGGCCGCCAGCGCCTGCGCCCCGGCACCTACAGCGCCTCGCCGGTGCTGGCCGACGGCAAGGTCTACATCACCAGCGAGGGGGGCCTGACCAGCGTCTTCCGGGCGGGGCCCGAGTTCGAGCTGCTCGCCGAGAACGACATGGACGACTACGTGCTCAGCTCGATCGCGGTGTCCGAGGGGCAGATCTTCCTGCGCACCACCGGCCATCTCTACGCGATCGGCGAACGCCGACGGTCCGCGGGCGACTGAGGTCGACGTACGACGATGGGCTCCGCGTTCGGTCGCGGTGTCCGACGTGCGCACCACCGGTCCTCTTCTACGCGATCGGCGAACGTCGAGGGACGGGCGGCGATTGAGGCCGCCCGTCGCGAGGCGCCGGCTCGGCGGCGAAGTGCCAAGTGTGCGGCGGGTCGGTCGCCGGTGCTGCTTCGGTGACGCTGTCGATGCCCGCCGGCGGTTCTCGGTGAGGCTCGGCCCGTCCGGTCCCCACTCGCTGTCGATTTCCCGCCGGCCCCGCTCAATCGCTCTCCCGCCGAAACCGTCCGTGCCGGAGAAAGTGCACCACTTCCTCGGCGACGTCGCGGCGGTTCATGATGAACGTGTGGGTGGCCGGCAGCACGAGGAACGACGCACCCTCGACCTTCGCCCGGTCGACGCCGACGGTGCCGTCGTCGGGGCCCGGGATGAGCCAGGATCCGATGGGGTTCATGCTGCGGCTGCCGGTGATGATGCCGAGGCTGAACCGGACCGGCGGGAGCTGGCTCGCGATGCCGTCGGGGGTGGTGCCGAGCCGCGACCCCGCCGGGCCGAGGAACGACCGCAGCAGCTCGGAGTCGGCGAACGCGTCGACGATCTCGCTGCCCTGGTTGGGGGGGCTCAGCATGACCACGCGTCCCTGGTGCGGCTCGGGGCGCTCGGAGAGGTAGCTGCGCACCAGCACGCCGCCCATCGAGTGGGTGACGAAGTGCACGCGCCGGGGATCGTTCCCGCAGCAGCGCTCTACCTCGTCTCGCAGGCGATCGACCAGGGTCTCCACCGGCTCCGAACGCGACGGGTACCCGAACCGGACGACCCGGAACCCGGCCTCCTCGAGACGGGCCGCGAGAATCGTCATCGACGCCGGGGTCCGGCCCAGACCGTGGGCCAGGACGACCGCCGGCGCGTCGTCCGGCGCAGGCGATCCGCCCAGGAGGCCGGACGCGAGACCGGCGCCGACGAGGGCCGCGGCGCCGAGCAGGCCGCCGGCGAGCAGAATCGTCAGCCGGCGTCTTTTCAGCAGTCCGTAACAGCTCACCAGTGGGTGCGGAGTGGCCATGGTGCCCTGCAGTAGATTACGTTCGGAAGTCATCGGACGTTCGCACCAGGGCCGGCCTCGGTTCCCCCGATCAACGACCGGTATCGGTCTGCCTTGCCTGGGGGGCGGGCGGTGCCGACAACGTCGAAGTCGTCGACTGCCACTGGCGCCCCGACCCGAACCCGCGGCGTGTCGAACGTCGCCGGCGTCCTACCGCGAGCGCGCCGGCTCCAGCTTGCGGACCCAGCCGTCGCTCTTCGTCAGCAGATAGAGCTCTCCCGCCGAGTCGATGCCCAGACGGGCGTCGGCCCGGTCGCCCGGGGCGTACGTGTTGCGGATCCCGGCGGCCTCGACGAGGTCGCGCTCCTCGCCGTCGATGACCAGCCGCAGCTCCCGGATCTCGGCGAGCTCGCCGGGCACGAGCCCGTCGGCGTCGATGTAGAACACCCGGCCCCGCGGGAAGTCGGTGAAGACGTACTGGCCCCGCAGCTCGGGAATGGCCTCGCCGCGGTAGACGAACCCGCCGCTGACGGCGTAGCCCTCGTCGTGGTCGTACTGGGCCACGGGATACACGAAGGGACGGTCGTCCTCGGCCGGGGGCGGATACACCGGTCCCGGACGCCGGGGGGTGAGCGTGTAGCCGGTGGCGAACGTGCCCTCCCGGAGCCGCCAGCCGTAGTTGGCGCCGGGCACCCCCAGGTTGACCTCCTCAACGACGTTCTGGCCGATGTCGCCCATGAACATCCGGCCGTCCGTGTCCCACGAGAACTGCTGGGCGTGCCGCAGGCCGTAGGCCCAGATCTCGGGGGCGACGCCGGCCTCGCCCACGAAGGGATTGTCGGCGGGAACGCCGTACCCCCGGCTGCCGTCGCCGCCGAGAGGGTCGATGCGGATGATCGCGCCGTGGGGCGCGGCGAGGGACTGCCCGAAGTCGCGGGGATCGTGGGCCGCCCCGGCGTCCCCGAGGCTGGCGTAGAGCAGCCCGTACTCCGGCGACCCCGGGGTCGCGTTCGGATTGAACGCGATGGTGCCGACGTTGTGGTTGGGGGCGAACTGGCCGATGCGGAAGACCTCGCGCGAGGTGCCGCTGAACGCGTTCGCCGCCGGATCGTCGACCGTCCACTCCCGGATCACGCTCTCGTGGCTCTCCGCGTCGTCGTCCAGGTAGTCGGCGGTGCCGCTGTCCGACCGGGCGCTGTACGCCGTGTAGAACTTGCCGAACCCCGGCGTGCCGGCGTCGGCGAACTGCGGGTGGAACGCCACCCCCACGAGGCCGGTCTCGTTGGGGAACATCGAGTCGTCGAAGCCGACGTCGAGGGTGCGGATGTCCATGTAGGTCACCGGCTCCGCCCCGTCTTCGTCGGTGATGTACAGCAGCCCGCGCAGGTCGTTGAGGACCAGCCGCCCCGAGCCGTCCCCGACCGGCGTCAGGTACTGGATGCGGGCGTATGCCTCGTTCGTCATCGCGTCCACGGCGGAATCCGAGGTGCGCGGCGCGCGGACGAACGGGGTCGCCTCCACGACCAGGTCGCCCTTCAGGATCGGGTCCGGAATGGGGTCGGCCAGGGGTTCCACCTGCGCCGCCGCCGGGAGGGCCGCGGCGGCGAGGATCAGGGCGGTCGTTCCGAGCGATCGTGCGAAGTGCATAGCGGGCTCCGTTGGCGGTGTGGTGGATCGCGGGCGTCGCGGATGGCCGTAATGGGTCGTGGTTGACCGGTAGATCATATCGCCGGCGGCGCCGGCAGGGAACCCGTACGGCAACCGCGCCGGAGCATCGGACAGCGGCTGGTGACGCTCGCGCGTCAGCGATTTCGAAGATGCGCCGCGATTCGGTCGCGGAGGCGCTTCGTCTCCGGGCACAACCGGAGCAGTCGCGGAAGGTCCCTGAGAGACTTCGCGATCATCACATCCCTGCCTCTACCCGGCCGGCGCGGGTGTCCATGTTTCGCGAGGAGGGGCTCGAACACTTCCTCCTTCATCCGGGGATGGGTGCGAACGTCCTCCCACGTCTGGTGCAGCTCTTCGCGGAACGCGGCACAGGCATAGATCTCGACCTCGGGTTGGGCCGGACAGCAGAGTAGCGAGACTCCTCGGGAACGCGACCTGGCTTCCAGATCGTCCATGGCGTCGGACGGCGCACGGTCAGCGTCGGGAAAGAACAGCCAGAGGTCGTAGAACGCATAGCTGGCGTGGAGATCGTCGCTACGGATGGCCCGCACGGCGTGGTCGTACCCGCGGACGCGAGGGCTGTCGAGCACTTTCACCTTGGCATTGGGCTTCCCCGCATCGTCCAGCAACGCCCCCGCCAAGGGCTTGAGGATGTGTCCGTTCAGGATCGGGTCTTCCGGGACGACGAGCACCTTGAAGCTCACAGCACCGCTTCCAGCCAGCCCTCCGAGAACAGCTCGGACACGGGGCGCTTCTTCACGACGTTCCCGAAATGCGGCACGTCCGCCAAGGCGCAGATCCGCGATTCGCCGGTCTCCTCGTCCCGCTTGCAGACGAACGTCGTCTTGTAGTCTTCCTCCCCGAGCCAGTCGAGGACCGTCGCCGAGTGCGTCGTCGCAACGACTTGCGTCTCCGCAGTCACGGACTGGCTGCGCAGCAGCTCGAGCAGCAGCCGCGCCCGGCTCGCGTGAACGCCGTTCTCGATCTCCTCCATCATCATGAGATCGGGCATGTCGGGCTGGAAGAACGCGGCCGTGAGTGCGGCGAAGCGCAGGGTGCCGTCGCTCAGGGCCACCGCGGGAAATGTTCTGCCCTTTTCTTGCAGCATGAACAGCGGTTCGTTGACCGCGCCGCGCAGCACCCCGACGTCGTCGATTTCCTCAGGACGAAGTTGCCGAAGCCACGCCAGATAGGCGTCCTTGGCCTTTTCGTCCTCGCATATCGCGTGCACCAGGGCGGCAAAATTCTCCCCTCGGTCGCCCATCTGGCGGACTTGAGCCACTCGAGAGTACTCCCGCAGCAAACGCGATTCCGGGTCCACCTGCTGGATGTCGGCCAGCAATCCGACCACTTCGCCCGCCAGATGGCCCCAAACAAAGCCGATGTCTTCCGGCGCGTCAAGACTCGGATCGTCGTCTGCGCTTCCTGTGCTACTACCGTCGTGGCGCCACGGGCCGGCCAGTTGTCCCAGTGCCGGGCGCGTCCGCTGCAACTGGACGGCGAAGTCCGGCGCTGCCGCTATGGTGCACCATACCGGGTCTTTCTGCGAAAAGTCCTCAACGAGATCCGTATCGTAGATGACCGTCCCCCCTACTTGGAGGCGCTCGCGCGTCACCCGGCCCGACTTCGGCGAGAACGCGATCAGAAGGTCCCAGGGCAGGTCGTCCGGGCCGACCCGACCCCGACCGGGGCGGCTGGCCAGCCGTCCATGCACCCTGAAAGTCAAGTCACCGGTTCCGGCGTTTCCGCGGCCGTCGGCGAAGCAGGCCAGGCTGCTTCCCCCGCGAATGCCCTCCCACGCCACGCTGGTCGCGCTCTTCGGCTTGCCGTCCAGAATCTCGCTGATCGTGAAGCCGCTGCCGATGCCCTGCAGCACCCGCAACGCGTCGAGCAGGTTCGACTTGCCGCTGCCGTTCGCGCCGACGAGGAGGTTCATCCGGCCGAGCGCCAGATCGACCCGCCGAAGGCTCTTGAAGTTCTCGATGACAAGGCGGTCGATCACGCCCGCAGCCCTCCTTCGGTCAGCGTCCGCATACCGTCGTTGCCGCGGACGGGGCGCCGCGCCTCGTGTCCCACCGGCAGAGTGCTGTTGCGCCTGACGGGGGCGCAGGCGGGGATGGAGCCGGCGGTGGAGCTAGCGCCCCCAGCCGTTCCGGCGAAGGTGTTCGTCCCGGGCGGCATGCACGTATTGTAGCCGCCCATTGGATCGTTGGGTTGACCCGGCGTCGGGTTGGCGGGATTTTGTTGAAAATCTCACTACAATAGTCGGATATGCAACGACAAATCGCTCGTCAAACCCTGAGCGACGCCGTCGTCCGCGGGCTCTCCGAGGGGCCGGCGGTGGCCCTGCTGGGTGCCAGACAGGTGGGCAAGACGACGCTGGCCCGACAGGTTCTGTCCGGCTGGCGGGGGCCGTCCGCGGTCTTCGATCTGGAGGTGACGGCAGACCGCGAGGCGCTGTCCGCCACGCCCGAACGGCTGCTCCGCGCCGGCGAGGGGCTGGTGGTTCTCGACGAGGTGCAGCGAATGCCGGGCCTGTTCGAGGTGTTGCGCCCGATCTGTGACGATCCCGGCCGGCGCGCCGTGTTCCTGCTGCTGGGCAGCGCGTCTCTGGATCTCGTCAAGGGGGTTTCCGAGACGCTGGCGGGGAGGTTGCTTTTCGTGGACGTCGGCGGCTTCTCTCTCGCCGAAGTCGGGCCGGGCCATCAGGATCGGCTGTGGATGCGGGGCGGCTTTCCCAGGGCCTTCCTGGCCGCGTCCGCCGCGGCGTGGGGCCGATGGATGGAGTCGTTCAGCCGAACGTTCCTGGAGCGGGACGTCCCCGGGCTGGGTTCGCGGGTGTCCGCCGGCGCCCTCGGCCGGTTCTGGCGGATGCTGGCCCACGGGCACGGTCAGGTCTGGAACGCATCGGACCTGGCGCGCTCGATGGGCGTGAGCGTGACCGCGGTGAACCACTACCGCGATCTGCTGGCGGGGGCGTTCATGATTCGGGTGCTGCCGCCCTGGTTCGAGAACCTCGGCAAGCGTCTCGTCAAGTCGCCCAAGGTCTACCTGCGCGACAGCGGGGTGCTGCATTTCCTGCTGGGCGTGCAGGCGATGCGGGACCTCTTGGCGCACCCGCGCTACGGCGCGAGCTGGGAAGGGTTCGCCCTCGAGCAGACCCTGCTGGCGCACGGCGAGCGCGACGCATACTTCTATGCCACTCACCGCGGCGCCGAGCTGGATCTGCTGTTGCTGCGGCGTGGCCGGCGCTGGGGCTTCGAGTTCAAGTGCACCGACGCGCCGCGCACCACGAAGTCGATGCACGTCGTCATCGACGACCTGGGGCTGGAGCACCTGTGGGTGGTCTATCCCGGCGAGCGGGAGTACCCGCTCGCCGACGCCGTCACCGCCCTGCCTCTGAGGTGTGTCGGCGCCATCGAACTTCGACCACCGTCATGAGGCAAGCGGGCTGTCGCCGTAGCCGCGCCCGCGCGGGCTCCGCGGGGTCCGGCGATGCTCGTCCGCCGTGTCGAGGCGGGTGCCCGAAGGCGTCTCGTATACTGTCGGGTGACCCGCGGGCGCCTTCGGCCGCTGTCGACAGGTCGAAGCGTCGGCGGCCGGGAACCGAGGCGTGACTCGCCCGCGACGACGGCCGACCATGACGACAACGTCCTTTGCCGCCGGGACGCTCAACGACGCCCACTGCCACTTCTTCTCGGCGGCGTTCTTCGAGACGCTGGCGAGGGACCCGGCGGCGCCGCCGGCGGCCGATCCCGCGGTGGATCTGCCGGAACGGTTGGGATGGGATGCGCCGGGAAGTCCCGCCGCGCTCGCGGACCGCTGGGTGGAGGAGCTCGACCGGCACGGGGTGGCGCGCGCGGCGCTGATGGCGAGCGTCCCCGGCGACGAGGCGTCGGTCGCGGCGGCGGTGGCGAGGCACCCGGCGCGGCTGGCCGGCAGCTTCATGTTCAACCCGACGGCGCCCGACGTGGCCGACCGCCTCGGGCGGGCGTTCGGCGAGCACCGGCTGCGCTGCGCCTGCCTCTTTCCCGCCATGCACCACTTCGCGCTCGACGACGCGCGGGTGTTCGCGGTCTTCGAGGCGGCGGCCGAGCACGGCCGGGCGGTGTTCGTGCACTGCGGGGTCCTGTCGGTCGGGGTCCGCCGCAAGCTCGGACTGCCGTGCCGGTTCGACGTGCGTCGGGGCAACCCGCTCGACCTCGTGCCCGCCGCGGCGGCGTTCCCGACGGTGCCGGTCGTCGTGCCCCACTTCGGGGCCGGCCTCTTCCGAGAGACGCTGATGGCGGCCGACCTCTGCGCGAACGTCCACGTCGACACGTCGAGCTCGAACGGCTGGGTGAAGTACCAGGCGCCGCCCCTGACGCTGGACGACGTGTTCCGGCAGGCCCTCGCCGTCCTCGGCCCCGAGCGGATCCTGTTCGGCTCGGACTCGTCGTTCTTTCCGCGGGGATGGCAGCGGCCGGTCTGGGCGGCGCAACGCGCGGTGATGGACGCCCTCGGCCTCGACGCCACGGGGCAGGCCGCAATCTTCGGCGGAAACTTCGAACGCGTCTTCGGCGCCGTGCCGAACGCCGAGCCCGCCGACCCTTCCTGACCGGCAGCGCGAAGCCGCCGCCGTCAGCGGGGCCGCTGCAGCACGAGGTGGCAGCTCGTGGCCAGGCCCGCCGACCCGGAAGATCATGCACATCACGAGCACCCGGTAGCGCACCCGAGTGGTAGTCGCGAAGCCGACGCCGTCAGCGGGGCCGCTGCAGCACGAGGTAGCAGCTCGTGGCCAGGCCCGCCGACCCGAAGATCATGCACATCACGAGCACCTGGTAGCGCACCGCCATGAGGGGGGCGACGCCGGACAGGATCTGGCCGGTCATCATCCCCGGCAGCGACACCAGCCCCACCGCGAGCAGCGAGTTGGTCATCGGAATCAGCGCCGTGCTCATGGCCGCGTGCCGCGCTTCGGGGTAGGTGGCGCCGCGCCGGCGCTCGGCCTGGAACCTCTCGGCCGCGAGGCTGACGGTGTTCATCGAGTTGGCGATGATCATGCCGGCGAGGGGGACGACCAGGCCGGCGTCGTGCCACGGGTTCGCGCCGAGCACGCCCTGGGTCACCAGGGCCAGCACCGTCAGGGCGCCGACGCCGATGGCCGCGAGCACCGTCGGATAGCGGCCCGCCCGTTCGTCTCCGAGGGGCCGCAGCGCGATCCAGCCGGCCACGGCGAGCATCACGCCGACCACCGCGAGGGTCACCATCGCCCGCTCCGACCCGAAGATGAACGTCAGCACGTAGCCCACCAGCAGGAGCTGGGTGACCATGCGCAGCACCGCGACCACCGCGGTGCGCGTGCCCAGCGACCAGCGGTGGATGATGACGAGGACGGCGAGGACGGGCAGGAACGCGAGGGCGAGCCGGGTCAGGGGGATGAGCTGGACGGACTCGTTCATGGTCAACCTGTGGACATGGCCGGCGGGCGACCGGCGGGGGGCCGGCGTCGTCAAGTCGTGTGGGCAGTGGCGGAAGGGGCGCCCGGCGGACCGGGACGGGTCGCGGTCCGTTGGGGACCAGCAACAGGTAGCCGCCCATCGATCGGAAGGCAGGCCCCGGTCGAGCGGTCGGGTCGGTCAGGACTCGGCGGGCGGCTCCGCCGGCGGGTCGTCGATGGCGAGCTCGCCGCGCTCGGCCTGGGCCAGTAGGTCGCGGGCCTCCTCGGCCCGGTCCGCCGGCACCAGCACCTCGGCCGCGCCGATGCCGTCGACGGAGATGGCGTGCGTCACCCGCAACGCTTCGCCGCGAAGCACGCACGGGATGCCGTGGGCCTCGAGGAACGCCTTGATCTGGGCCTCGACGAACTGGCCCTGCACGATGGAGATGACGACGTATCCGTCCGCCTCGCTCACGGGTCCTCCTCGGGGTGATCCCGGCCAGGAGCCCGCGCCGACGAAGGGGCGCGGGCTCCTGGCGGGTCGGTTGCCCGGCGACGAGCCGCAGGGCGACGCTGGCGGGCTACTTCAGGGGCGAGTAGTCGGTCGCGTCCATGAACACCGCTTCGACGCCGCTCACGATGCGGCCGTCGACCTGCGACGCGCGGGACACCTCCGCCCACTCGGGGTCGGCGCGGAAGCTGTCCCAGTTCTCGGCCGCCTGCTCGCGGCTGTCGTGCGAGATGATGTAGATGAGCGTGTTGTCCGAGGCCGGGGCGTCCTGCGGCACCCAGTAGCCCACGTTGCTCATGCCGTGCTTCTCGAAGATCCGCATCGTGTGGTCGCGGAACCGGGCCTCGAGGTTCGGCAGCTTGCCCTCGGGGGCGGTGTAGGTCCTGAGCTCGAAGACCTTGCTCCCCTGGGCGTGAACGGCGTTGTCGGCCTGCCACAGCGTTCCGGCCGCGAAGCCGGCGACGAACACCGCGGTGACGAACACGACGAGATGGCGGGTCTTGATGGTCATGATGGCTCCTTGCTGACGATTCGTGTCGACGCCTGCCGGAACACGGCCTCGACGGGCCGGCCGGCGAGCAGCTTCTCCGCGCGGCGGACGGAAACCCAGCGCCGTTGCCGGAGCGATTGCTCCTCCCAAGCGTCGTCCACCCGATCGACATGCATCAGGTAGACGGCGACGCGGTAACGGCCGCCCTGCTTCGCGATGTCATAGTAACCGACCGGGCCGCCCACGACACGCCCGTGGATGCCCGCTTCCTCGCGAGCCTCCTTGACCGCGGTCTCCGGCGCGGTGTCGCCGGGCTCGATGAACCCCTTGGGAACGGTCCATCGGCCGGCCCTGACAGTCGTGATCAGGCAAATCTCGACCGCGCCTTCGCGGTGTCTGAACGGGACCGCCGCCGCCTGCTGCGAGGCCCGGTCGCCGGACGGATGCGCTTGCCGAGGCATCCCGCCCTCGTCAGGAGACGGCGACCGGCGACGGGACGAGGCGGCGGGGCGCGGAGGCCGGCGGCCGGGACGGGAGGAACGGCACGCGCCGACGGCGGGGCGCTGGGGCAGGCGGCCGGGACGGGAGGAACGGCACGCCGACGGCGGTCCGCGCGGCGGCGTGTCGGATGCGTACAAAGAAACGTGCCCTCGAGGAACGGCGCTTCACCATGGCTTCCCCGAGGGCGCGCTCCGGTCTGCGGCCGCCGCTATTGCGGCATGTGGGTGTTGTAGAGCGCCAGCTCGCCGTCGTCGGTGAACGAGATCACCGGGTACTCGCGGTAGAGGGACTTCGGGCCCTCCATGCCCGGCGAGCCCATGGGCATGCCCGGCACCGAGATGCCCGCCACGTCGGGTCGCTCGTCGAGCAGCCGGCGGATGTCCTCGGCCGGCACGTGACCCTCGATGACGTAGCCGTCGACGAGGCCGGTGTGGCACGAGAAGAGCCGCTGCGGAATCCCCTTCTCCTGCTTGAGCGGCGTCACGTCAGGCACGTCGGTCGTCTTTACGTTGAAACCCGCTTCCTTGAGATGCAAGACCCATCCCACGCAGCACCCTCAGGTGGGTGACTTGTAGACCTCGATGACCGGCTCCTGGGTCTGCACCGCGGTGTGGACCCCGAGGCCGACCACCAGCAACGAGAGAACGGCGAGCAGCGTGCGCATGAAGGCTCCTTCGTGGTTGTCGCCGTATCAGGCTACCCGTTGTGCGGGGGATTGGCAAGCCCGGCCGCTCCGACCACCGCGCGTCGCCCGTTCCGGCCGGGCGGACCCGCTTCGAGCGTCTGCTGTATTACGGCCCGGGTGCGGTCGATCAGGCCGTCCACCCCCCGCTCACCGTAGTCGGTGGTGGCGATCGGCTCTCCGATGATCACGTCGACCGGGCCGGGCCGCGGGGCCAGGGTGGTCCGGGGCAGGAGGGCGAACGTGCCCAGGATGGTGACGGGGACGACGGGCACGCCGGCCTTGAGGGCGATGCGGAAGAGGCCCGGCTGGAACGCCTGGAGACGGCCGTCGCGGGTCCGCGTGCCCTCGGGGAACCCGGCCAGCGACCGGCCGTTCCGCACCCCGTCGATGACCCGCCGCAGGCTGCGCGCGGTCTTGCGCGCATCGCCGCGGTCGATGGGGAAGTGGCCGGCCGTCCAGAGGTGCCAGCCCATGAACGGGACGTGGAAGAGGCTGCGCTTGGCCACGATGCGGAACGGGTGCGGCAGGTACGCGAACAGCGCCGGGGTGTCGATGAGGCTCGCGTGGTTCGCCACGTACACGTAGCTCCGGTCCCGCCGCACCCGCTCGGCGCCGTGCACCCGGATGCGGGCGAAGATGGACCACGCCACGAGCCGGCACCACCACCGCGCGCACCAGAACTGCCGGTCGCCGGTGCGGTCGAAGGGCCAGATGAGGAACGACAGGCTCGCCATGACCACCGTGTGGGCGTACCAGAGCAGGTTCGCGAACGGCGCCCACAGGTAGACGAGCAGCTTCACGGACGGTCGCCGGTGCGGTCGAAGGGCCGGGCGGGGCGCGACGTGGGCGCCGCCGTCCGGACGCACCGGGGCAGGCTCGCGATCGCCGCGCAACCGTGGACGAGCGGCCTCGCGGTCGTCGGCGTTCACTGCCGGAGGGCGGACCGGATGTAGATGAGGTCGATGAGCGCTTCCGCCCGCGCCAGCGGCCCCGGCTGTTCGAGCAGCCCCAGCCGGTCGGCGGGGGCGATGTCGATGAGCTGCGAGATGCCGTTGACGAGGTCCTCGTCGTCGAGGCCGTCGGGCACCTGCAGCCCGGGGATGCCGAGGGGAATCAGGGCCGCGAGGTCCTCCCGCACGTCGCGCAGCCGGTTGCGGTCGGCGGTGCTGATGGCGTCGCTGACGGGCTCGATGTCGGCGAGCCGGTAGGCGCGGCTGTCGTCCTCGCGGAGGATGCGGAACTTGGTCAGGCCGCCGAGCAGGATGTTGTAGCGGCCGTCGGGGAGCTCGGTGGCCTCGGCGATGACCCCGACGCAGCCTATCGGATGGACGGGGGGGCGCCCCTCGTAGTCGGCCTCGTAGCCGGGCTGGAGCATCACCATCCCGATCAGGCGGTCGCCCTCCAGGGCGTCCGCGACCATCTCGCGGTAGCGCGCCTCGAAGATGTGCAGGGGGCGGGTGGCGCCGGGGAACAGCATGACGTCCGGCAGCGGGAAGATCGGGATCGTGCTCGGGAGCGTCGTGGGGGCGAACCCCCGGGTCGTCTCCTGCGCCCCGGCGGGGAGGGGCAGGCACAGCACGCTTGCGAGTGCGACCACGCCGAGCAGCCGTCTGGCGGTCATGCCGTGCTCCTTCTCTGGTTCCGGCGGCGGTCTCGATCGGGCGGCGCGTGGGAGGCGGCCCTCAAGCGGATCCAGGATCCCGTCAGGGCTTTCAACCCCCGTGCTCCGGGTCCGTCCCGGCTCGCAGCCTGCCCGCCAGCCTATCACGGAGCGGCAGTCGATCCACGCCGCAACGCCGCGGTCTTGCTCGCGATCCCGGTCCCGGTGCAGGCGCGGACAGCTATCGGCGCCGCAACGGCGCAGCCCCGGTCGCGGTGCACGCGCTGACAGCTATCCACGCCGCAGCGCCGCCACCGCGGCGGCGACGGTCTCGATGGCGGTCTCGATCTCGTCGGCGGTGTTGAAGCGGCCGAGCGAGAAGCGGACGCTGCCGCGGATTCGGGCGTCGTCGCAGCCCATCGCCCCGAGGACGTAGCTGGGCTGGAGGGCGGCGCTGGTGCAGGCCGAGCTCGACGACACCGCCAGCGCCGGCATCGCCTTCATCAGCTTCGCCCCGTCCACTCCGGCGAAGCTGAGGTTCGTGGTGTTCGCGAGGCGCTCGGCCCGGCGGCCGTTGACCTCGACGCCGTCCAACCGGGACTGCAAGGCGGATTCCAGCCGGTCCCGCAACGCGCGGGCGGCGCCGTCTTCAGCGGCCAGGGCGGCGGCGACCCCCATGCCCACGATGCCGGGGACGTTGAGGGTGCCCGACCGCAGGCCGCGCTCGTGGCCGCCGCCGTGCAGCAGGGGCTCGCAGCGCACGCGGGGGCCGCGGCGCCGGACGAAGAGCATGCCGACGCCCTTCGGCCCGTGGATCTTGTGGGCGCTGGCGCTCAGCAGGTCGACGTGCATGGCGTTCACGTCGATCCGCTCCTTGCCCCAGGACTGGGTGGCGTCGGTGTGGAACAGGACCCCGCGCTCGCGGCACAGGGCGCCGATGCGGGCGACGGGATGCAGGACGCCGGTCTCGTTGTTGGCGTGCATGACCGAAACGAGCAGCGTCCGCTCGGTGATCGCCGCGGCGAGGCGGTCGAGGTCGAGGCGTCCATCGCGGTCGACGCCCAGGTAGGTGACGTCGATCCCCTCACCCTCCAGGTGCTCGCAGGCGTCGAGGACGGCGCGGTGCTCGGTCGTCACCGTCACCACGTGCCGCTTCTTCGCGTAGGCCGGCGCGTGCGCCACCCCCTGCAGGGCCAGGTTGTCCGACTCGGTCGCGCCGCTCGTCCACACGATCTCCCGCGGATCGGCGCCGATGACCGCCGCCACCTGCTCGCGTGCGGTCTCGACGGCGGTCGCCGCGTCGCAGCCCAGGGCGTGATGCCGGCTCGCCGCGTTGCCGAAGCGATCGGTGAGGAACGGCAGCATCGCGTCGAGGACCCGCGGGTCGAGGGGCGTCGTCGCGTTGTGGTCCAGGTAGATCATCGGAATTATCGGGAGTTGGGCGGCCGCTTCGACGTGACGTGCCCGGAGGGTCTTCGCCGGCGGGCGGCGGGACTCGACGCAGCGTCGCCACCGGGAGCGTCGGGACCGGAGCACCCGCGGCTGACCACTCGAACGACAGCGTCCGCCTGACGGTGGCGTACGGTTCCGCGTCGCTCTCACGTTCAGTGTATACGGTGTCGGGGGGTTCGAGCGTGCAGGGCGTGCAGGGCAGGAGCAGGGCCGGTCGCCCGGTCCGCAGGGCAGGCATCGCACCGATCGGAGACGCGCTCGCGCGCCGGGCATGGTCCACGTGGCCGACGAGACCGCCGGACTGCCCGCCGGGAGGGGTTCGGCACTATCATGTGTCGGGACCATGCGGAGGCACCGGGAGGGCATGATGACGGCGAGCCGGAAGGCGGCGTGGTCGAGGGCGTGGCCATCCCCATCCAAGTCTTCACGCTCGTCGCCCTCGGCGTCCACCTGTTCGACAACCTCGGCCTCGAGGACTTGGCCCGGACCGCGAGCAAGTTGGGCCGCTGGGAGTTCCTCTTCACCGCGTCGCCCACGCGGTGCCGAACGGCACCGGGTCGGCGATGAACCCGATAGCCGTGTTCCAGCAGCCCGTGTTGGAACCCCGCGTTGCACGGACAGTGGCGGGATGCATCGCCGCTCGAAATGCGGCGGGGTCTTCCGCCACGGTTGCCAGCCGCGTTCACCTCGTCGGGGTTGGCACTGCCATAGTCGTGGCCCTCGTGTTGCGAGGGGAGGGAGGTCGTAATGCTGAGCAAGAGACTGTCTCGTGCGGTTCTCATGGCCCTGGTCGCGGTGGCGGGCGCCGCCGCGGCGCCGGCATGGCTGTCCGGTTCCGAGCTGTCCCGCGAATCGGCCGCCGCGCAAGGTCGCAGCCTGCCGGTCTTCGAGGTCGATGCGGCGTGGCCCACGATTCCTGAGGGAATGAGGCTGGGCGCGCCGTCCAGCATCGCCATCGACGCGGCGGACAACGTCTGGGTCCTGCACCGCCCGCTGACGCTTCCGGCCGAGGAGGACGCGATGGCGGCGCCGCCGGTCGTCGTCTTCGATGCGGAAGGCAACTTCATCCGGGCCTGGGGCGGTCCGGGCGACGGGTACGAGTGGCCCCAGCGGGAGCACGGTCTCCACATCGACCACGAGGGCTTCGTCTGGCTGGGCGGCAACAATTGCCCGACCAACGGCGTGGCCAGGGTCGAGCCGGTCAACGACGACCAGTTGCTGAAGTTCACCCGGGACGGCGAGCTCGTCATGCAGATCGGCCGCACCGACGGCAGCCGGGGCAACGCCGACATGATGAACGTCCACCGGCCGGCGGACCAGCAGGTCCATCCTCCGACCAACGAGCTGTTCGTGGCCGACGGCTACGGCAACCGCCGCGTCGCCGTGTTCGACGCCGGGACCGGCCGCTTCAAGCGCAGGTGGGGAGCCTTCGGCGACACGCCGGTGGACGACGACCAGTGCCAGGTGCAGAACCCGACCAGCTTCTCCGATCCGGGCCCTTCGTACTTCAACGTCCTCCACGCCATCCGGGTGTCGAACGACGGCCTGGTGTACGCGGCCGACCGCGAGCACCGCCGCGTGCAGGTGTTCACGCTCGGGGGCGCGTTCGTGAGCCAGGTAGTCACGCCCGACGCACCCTTCGCGCGCAACCTGGCCCTGTCCCCCGACCCCGAGCAGCAGTTCCTCTACGTCGGCGGCGACGACGGCATCGCCGTCGTCGACCGCGCGACGCTCGAGATACTCGGAACCGTCCGCCCCGAGGGCATCCTGGGCGCCGGCCACCACATCGCGACCGATTCCCGGGGCAATCTCTACGTCGCGGCGACGGGCGCGGGCATGCAGAAGCTGACATTCACGGGGATGTCCGGCGCGCAGTGACGAGTCGAGCGGACGTTCCTCGGCACCGAGGGCGGTCGGGCCTGCGGCTCGCTTCTGCAGGGACGCAGCGGCGTCAGCTTCGCCGCGCGTCGCGAGGCGCGCTCCACGCCGGCTGCACCCGTGCCGGGCCTTACCCTGGCGGAGGTCGACCCTGCGTTCGAGCGAGTGGCCGCGACCCGGGGGGCCGGCTCGACGGCGGCCCGCGTCCGGCAACTTCGCGACCTGCCGGCGCGCGCGACGTCCGACGAGCAGGGCTTCTGGCCAGGCTGATCTTCGGCGAGATTCGCCAGGGTGCGCTCGAGAGCGTGATCACCGACGCCGTGGCGCGCGCCGCCGGGCTGCCGGCGGCCCGCGTCCGCCGCGCGGTGATGAACTAGCGATGACGCTGCCAGGTGGCGCGGCTCTCGACTCCGTCGTCACCCATCAGCGACAGCACCAGCGTGTCGCCGTCGTCCGCGAGGTCGTACGAGTAGCTCAGCGTCCCGCCCCGCACATCCGGTCGAGACCCGCCCTCGACCTCATGCTCGACCACTTTCCGAGTGACGTTCACGTCATATCGGCCGTAGTAGGCCAGATAGCTCTCACGGCCTGAAAGCTGGACCGACACCCGGCCGCTGGCGTCATGCGACAGCATCCCGTCGGTGAACGCCGAACCGTCCGCGGCCGCCCCACCGACCCGCTCGAACGACGAGAGACCGAACGCGCCGACGAACCGGGCCATCTGCTCGGTGGCCCGCGCGCCGTTCAACAGCAGCGTCATGCTCCGATTGCCTTCGTGACAGGCAAACTCGTAGATCGGCTCCTCGGTGTTGGTCAGAGGGTACTCCGCCGACCACGGCTCCGTGAACGAGTCCGGGTCGTAGACGGTGTACTCCTGATGCATCGTGGCCTGGTCGATCCGCGTCAGACGCTGCACCAGACGCATACCCGCCCCGGACCCCGCAAAGGTCCAGCGCGGGTCGAAGTTCGTCGATTCGATCACCAGGGTGTCGCCGTCCCAGGAGCCGCGCGAGGTCCCGGTCCACTGCTGGATGGCGCTGGACACCTGCGGCCGGTCGTCCAGCGGGACCGTGATCGTGGCGTTGACGAACTCGTAGTGGATGACCACATGATCCGGGGTCTGGAAGATCCGGGCCGGGAACGCACTCCCTCGGAGCGGCAGCATCCCGCCCACCAGGCAGCGTTCGTCCAGTGCCCGGTCCTCGGGGCCCTCCGGGATGCCGCTCATGCGCCGACCTGGCATGCCCACCCGGTAGCGGCCTTCCTCGGTGCGTGGAATCCGCCCGTTCTCGGGTGAGACGACGAGCGACGTGCGCCCGTCCAGCAGCGGATGGTCGTAGATGGACTGGTCGACCCCGCCATCGCCCAGCTCGAAGTCGGCGCTCAGGGCCCGAGCGAGCCCCTCTCGGATGCGGCTCCGCCGCGCGGCGAGAAACTCCGCCTCTTCTTCTTCCGTGAGACGAAGTCTGTCCTCGAATTCGGCCGGTCGCTCGAGGGGCGTCATCGTGGGAAGCGACCAGGTCCCCTGGAGATCCGGCGCGCCCCAGGGCGTACGGGGCGGGCCCGCCTCGTCGGCCGGCTGCGCCGGCGCCGAGCACGGAAGCGCCGCGAGGGCACCGGCCAGCCCGAGGCATCGCACGACGTACTGAGCCATGCTCATGGTCTCGTCTCCGCTTTCAGTCGCTGCAGCTCCTCCCGCGGCCGGAACTCCAGCTTCGCCACCTTCCCGGCCCCAAGGTAGCCCATGCCGATCTGGGTGCGGCCATTCACCGTCACCGCCTGCAGCCCGTGGGTCTTGGTCCCGATCGTCGGCAGGCAAAGCTGGTCCACTCTTCCGTGCCGGGATCGAACTTCGCGATTCGCACCCGTTTGGCTCCCCAGCCGCGGCTCGTCACCGACCAGCAGGGGTTCGAGGGGCATGAGCTGCTGCGAGTCAGCAGATTATACCTGGAGGGTGTCTCCGACGATTGTAGAGGGCAGGCATCGCACCGATCGGAGAACCGCTCGCGCCGGGCGTGAGCTGCGCGGCCGACGAGGTCGCCGGACTGCCCGCTGGACGGGGTTCGGCACTATCATGTGTCGGGACCATGCGCAGATACCGGGAGGGCATGATGACGGCGAGCCACGGTTCACGCGTGCTGGCGGGTCTGGCGGCGGTGGTGCTGGCGTGCGCGGGACTCGGCGCCCAGGAGCCGCCTCCGGAGGTGACCAGGGCGCAGTTCGACGCCTGGATGACCGATCTCTCGAACTGGGGCCGCTGGGGCGACGACGACCAGCTCGGCGCCCTCAACCTCATCACGCCGGCCAAGCGGGTCGAGGCGGCGAAGCTCGTCCGGACGGGGCAGGTCGTGTCGATGGCCCGGCCCATCGAGCTCCAGGTCCTCGACGACGCCGACGCGGCCAGCGCGAACCGGAAGCCGGTGCTCATGGGCGCCGTCCGCAACGTGTTCGACATCGACACCGGGAACGGCTACTTCTGGGAGCGCTACGAGGTCGAGTACCACGGGCTCCTGGTGTCGCATCTCGACGCGCTGTGCCACGTGGCGTACGAGGGCCAGGTCTACAACGGCCGCGCCTTCGAGGAGGTCGCCACCGTCGAGGGCGGCTGCACGGCCATGGGCGTCATCAACGCGAAGGACGGGCTGGTGACGCGCGGCGTCCTCGTCGACATGCCCGGGAAGGCGGTCACGCGCGCGGACCTCGAGGCGTGGGAGGCCGAGACCGGCGTCACCATATCGTCCGGCGACGCCCTGTTCCTGCGCACGGGCCGCGATATCGGGCAGCAGGGGGGCTACCACCCGTCGTTGATCCCGTTCCTCAAGGAGCGCGACATCGCGCTGCTCGGCTCGGACGTGCCCCAGGAAGGCGGCGCGGTCGAGGGCGTGGCCATCCCCATCCACGTCTTCACGCTCGTCGCCCTCGGCGTCCATCTGTTCGACAACCTCGGCCTCGAGGATCTGGCCCGGACCGCGAGCGAGCTGGGCCGCTGGGAGTTCCTCTTCACCGCGTCGCCCCACGCGGTGCCGAACGGCGCCGGGTCGGCGATGAACCCGATAGCCGTGTTCTAGCCGCATCCACCCCGTCGGGCTGATGCTGCGATAGCCGTCGCCCTCGTTTGCGAGGCAGGGCAATCCTCGTCACCGTCCTGGTCGTCGACCATGACCGATACCCTGCTGGCCGACCTCGTTGCGGCCTCGCGCGGCGTGGGCGCGGCCGGCCGACGACTCGACAAGACGAACCGCCTCGCCGCGTTTCTCGGTCATCTCGCGCCGCACGAAGTCGAAATCGGGGTGGCGTTTCTCTGCGGCTCGCTTCTGCAGGGACGCATCGGGGTCGGGTTCGCCGCGCTTCGCGAAGCGCTTACCACGCCGGCTTCACCCGCGCCGGGCCTCACCCTGGCGGAGGTCGACCGTGCGTTCGAGCGAGTGGCCGCGACCCGGGGGGCCGGCTCGACGGCGGCCCGCGTCCGGCAGCTCCGAGACCTGCTGGCGCGCGCGACGTCCGACGAGCAGGGCTTTCTGGCCAGGCTGCTCTTCGGCGAGATTCGCCAGGGTGCGCTCGAGAGCGTGATCACCGACGCCGTGGCGCGCGCCGCCGGACTGCCGGCGGCCCGCGTCCGCCGCGCGGTGATGATGGCCGGCGGTCTCGGGCCGGTGGCGCGGGTCGCACTGGCCGGCACCGACCCGAACCTGTCGCAGTTCTCGCTACGCGTGTTCCACCCGGTGCAGCCGATGCTGGCCCGGTCCGCGGACGGCGTGGAGGAGGCCCGGGCGCGTCTGGGGGCGATGGTCCTCGACTACAAGCTCGATGGCGCCCGCATCCAGGTGCACAAGGACGCGACCGAGGTCAGGGTGTTCACACGCCACCTGCGCGACGTGACGGCGGCGGTTCCCGAGGTGGTCGAGGCAGCAGGCATGATGCCGGCGCGGCGGCTGATCCTCGACGGGGAAGTCCTGGCTGTTCGGCCCGAGGGGACGCCGCTTCCGTTCCAGGTGACGATGCGCCGTTTCGGCCGCAAGCTCGACGTCGACGAGCTGCGGCGGCAACTGCCGCTGACCCCGTTCTTCTTCGACTGTCTGGCCGTGGACGCGCAAGATCTGATTGACGACCCGCTGAGCCGGCGCGCGGCCGTGCTGGCGGACGTCACCGGCGGCCGGTCGCTGGTGCCCCGCACCGTCTCGCCCGGCATCGACGAGGCGGCCGCGTTCGTCGACGAGGCCCGCCGCGCCGGCCACGAAGGGGTGATGGCCAAGGCTCTCGATGCGGGCTACGCCTCCGGAAGCCGGGGCGCGGGCTGGCTGAAGATCAAGGAGGCGGCGACGCTCGACCTCATCGTGCTGGCCGCGGAATGGGGGAGCGGGCGCCGCCGCGGGTGGTTGAGCAACCTGCACCTGGGCGCGCGCGACCCCGCGCGCAACAGCTTCGTCATGCTCGGCAAGACCTTCAAGGGGCTGACCGACGAGCGGCTGGAATGGCAGACCCGCCGGTTTCTCGAGCTGGAGATCGGGCGCGACCAGTACACGGTCCACGTGCGGCCGGAGGTCGTGGTCGAGGTGGCCTTCAACGACGTCCAGGCCAGCCCGCAGTACCCCGGCGGTGTCGCGCTGCGCTTCGCCCGCGTCAAGCGCTACCGGGAGGACAAGACGCCGGCGGAGGCGGACACCATCGAGACGGTGCGGGCCATGCATCGGCGGGCGACGGGGCGGGACCGGCCATCCTCTTGACAGCGCCCGGCACAGGGCCGGCGGGATGGTCCGTGCGGCGGCCGACGGCGAGGTTCTCGCCGCCGGGGCCGTGCTGCATCCCGACCGTCGCCGCGTCGCAGGCCAGCCGCCTCGTTCGCGGGCAGGAACGGACGCGCTCGGAAGTCCTCGAAGATGCCCTGCGCGCAGGCGTGTTGCGCGTCGGACATCGCGCGCGAATCGAGGGCCGGCAGATTGGGTAGGCGGCTGATGGTCAGGTTGCTGCGCCCGGCCTGCTGTGTCGTTCCGAACCACCAGAAGAGCATCAGCCCGAGCGTCGTGTTGGCCCACAGAACGGTGGCGGTCTCGTCGCGGCGGTCCGTCATCAGGAAATTGGGCCATGCCCGGCCGCCCAAGGCGGATGTCGGGGTCAGGCACGCGGCGAGGCTCTGCGAATTGAGTCGGAAGTCACGGTTGAAGTGCAGACGCGTCGCAGTTTGCCAAACGGTATGCGCGCGATCGTATGGGAAGAATGAACTCCAGCGGGAACTTCGGACCGAGCCGTGGCTTGTCAAGCACTTGAACGAGGTGATGAGAGTACTGCGCAGGAACGGGCAGATAGACCAGTCGTCAGGGGTGATTGCCCTGACGGCCTCTCGGCGGCTTCCGGGGCTGATCCGAGGAGCTGACAGGAAGGAGTGAAGCACGATTCGAGGATCATCCCGGAATGAACGGGAGGCGCCCATCCGGAGCCGTCATCGGTGGTTCTCGGCGGCAAGCGCGCCGATCGTGAAGATCAGCGGGTAGAGCTTCTCGAAATACCACAGCTTCGCGAAGTAGAGCCCGATGGGGGCGGGTTCCAACTCGGCGCGCGTCAGGAGCCACTGTCGTCTGCGGGGGTCGCCGGTGGCGGCGGCCGCGAGGGCGGTCTCCTCGATGGTGCCGAAGCCGCCGTCTTCCTGCTGCATCGTCCTCAGGAACGCTTCGCCGCGCCGTCTCGCGGTCGCTGGCAGGAGGTCCCGGCACTCCAGGACCCGCGCCGTGCCGTAGACGGGGTTGGTCTGGTCCGGGGTCCACGGGTTGCCGAACCACAGGGGAATCCACGACCCGTTGGCGCGCTGGTGGCGCACCAGGTACGCGACCGCCCTTTCCATCGCCCGGTCGACACGCGGGTCCACGTCGCGCCACGCGCGCCACGCGCGCAGGGCATGGGCGGTCAGGTCAGGGCTGCTCCGGTCGAACGGCAGCCGGCCCCAGCCGCGGCAGAACGTCGGGATGCCGCCGTCGTCGTTCTGCAGGTCGATCAGCCAGCCGACCCCGGCCGTGGCCGCCGCCAGGAGCTCGGCATCATGGGCCGGGAGCCCGTGGCGGGAGTGCCGCCGCATTCGACCCGCGCGGTGTACCGCGTGGGCAGTCGCCCTGCGCTCGGTCCCGGGTCTTCCAGGTTCCGCGGAGGCCGCGGTCGCGCCCTGCGACGCCGGCGCCGTTTCTCCGCCGACGCTTTCACCGGTCTCGGCACGACGCCGCGCGCCATCGTCCGCCGCTGCCAGCTCGGCCAGCGCGAGGAGGGCGCCGGGGGTGTCGTCGCCGTCGGGCACGCCGCCCGACAGGTCGGTCCAGGCCCAGCCGCCGGGGGCCGACCGGGTGTAGGGATGGACGACGCGGTACTGCTGGTCGAGCAGCCAGCGCCGCAGGTAGCGCCGTTCCTCCGGGCTGAACGCGCCCCCCCCGAGGGCGTTGATCGACAGCGTGGTCAGCCAGGTGGCGAGGTTGGTGTCGATGGGCCAGCTTCCGTCGGCGCGGGCCGAGTCGGTGAGGAAGGCGACGCCCTGCCGGGCCACGGGGTGGCCGGCGAGCCCGCTCCCGGCGAGGGCCATGGTGACGAAGCTCGTCAGGGGGGCGGCCTCGAGGAACCCGCCCGACGCGGGCTGGATCGACTCGAGGATGCGCAGGGTGCGCGCGCGGACCGCGTCGCGCACCGCGCGGCCGGTCCGGCTCGCAGTCGGGTGGTGGTGATGCTGCGCCTGTCCGATCGCGATCAGGGCGGGCAGCGCGTAGCTCACCACCGGCAGGCCGATCCACTTGAACCAGGCGTGGGGCAGGGCGGCCAGCTCGAACGGCAGCACCGGGACGTGCTCCCAGCCGAAGCGTCCGGCCAATGCGCAGTGGGTGAGGATGGGGACCGCGAAGGTGCGGTCGTCGCCGTAGACGTGGGTGATGGCGGCGGCCAGCGACTCGGCGGTCAGGGGGCCGACGCGCCGCGTGAGCCACGCTTCGGCGCGCTCCCGCCCCGCCGCGCGGTGCTGCCCGAGGGTGGCCCACGCCAGCGTGGTGGTGCTGATGTTGCTGGGACAGCCGTCGGCGTCGCCGAAGCCGCCGTCCGCGTTCTGGTGGGCGGCCAGCCAGCGGAGCCCGTCGCGCACGAGCCCCTCGTGCCCGCCCGCGAGGGTCAGGGCGGTGACCGCGGTGGCGGTCGAGAGGGGACTCGACGACAGCTCGCCCTCCCAGTGGCCGGCCGGCGTGCGCGCGGCGAGCAGCCGCTCACGCAAGGCCGAGGCGGTCCATGGTGAGGAGCGCGTACCGGGTGTGGCGGGCGTCGGGTTCATCGTCGGTCCGGGCGCCGCGGAACGCCCCGCCGGGGCCACGGCTCAGGCAAGGCTGAGGTGGCCCATGGCGGGGAGCGCGTACCAGGTGTGCTCGGCGTCCGGTTCATCGTCGTTCCGGGCGCCGCGGAACGCCCCGCCGGGTCCACGGCTCAAGCGAGGCTGAGGTGGCCCATGGCGAGGAGCGCGTACCACGTGTACTCGGCGTCGGGTTCATCGTCGGCCCAGGTGCCGCAGAACGCCCGGCCGGTCCACAGCGTGTCGAGGAAGTCGAGGGTCTTGTCCTTCAGGTGCGCGAACGGGACGTGCTCGCCCGCGAGGGCGTGCAGGGCGGTGGCGGTCGACAGCAGGTCGGGCATGGGCGCCGCCTCGGTGGCCAGAAACCCGCCCTCGGGATGCGCCCGCGCCAGCAGCCACCGGGTCGCCTCCGGGGGCGCCGGGACGCCCATCCGGCGGAGCAGGGTCACCGCCGCCGCCGTCGTCGGCGTGGTCCGGACCCCCGCGTCTCCCGGCCCCGGCATGGGGAACGGCTCGGGCCGCAGCCCCAGGTCCTCCAGGGCGCCCCACGCCAGGAAGCTGTGGTACACGCTGCCGCGGTCCCATTGCGCGCGGATGCGGGGGGCGAGGTCGGGGCCCGGCTGCTTGACCGCGGCCCAGCAACGGGCGAGGCAGCACAGGTGCACGAGGTCGAGATCCTCCCCGTCCTCGAACGACTCGAGGAAGCCGGCGACCGCCGCCGGCGGCTCGTGCTGCAGCGCGATGAGGCCCTCGAGCGCGAAGACGGTGTAGTAGAGGTCGCTCTGCCCCGAGCGGTCGGCGGCGCCGCCGTCGTCGTTGAACCGGGAGTGGAGGAACCGGGCGACCGGATCAGAGGCTTCCTGCAGCAGCTTCGGCGCCAGCCGTGCGACTTGCAGCATTTCGAGTCTCAAACTCACTGCAGTAGCCCTCGATCAACGTCTCGCCGAAGATCTTGCCGACGATGCGGCGCATCAGGCCCTTGAGGGTCGGGCTCGCCAGGAAACGCAGCGACCGCACCGCGTCCTCGCGGTAGGCGGCCAGCAGGTCCTCGGCCTTGTCGAGCGCGCCGACCCGCTCGGCGATGCCGCGCAGATCGTCCGCCCCGTCGGGGGCGCCCGCCCGGATGGCCGCCGCCACGCGATCGCGGTCGGCGCCCTCGGCGCGCTTGTGGGCGATGGTCAGGATGAGCGACAGGCGCACCTGGTCGAGGTCGTTCGAGTCGGCCTCGCCCCTGAAGTCGTCGATGTCGTCCTTGATCTGGTAGGCGATGCCCAGCGACTCGCTGTACTTGCGGAGCACGTCGTGGGTCGCCGCGTCGGCGCCGCCGAGGACGGCCCCGATGCGCAGCGCGACCTCGAACGCCGCCGCCGTCTTCTCGCGGAAGATGTCGAGCACCTGCAGCGACGCCAGCGGCTGCGGGTCGCGCGCCCACAGCAGCTCGCGGCCCTGGCCGCGGCTCAGGGTCACGTGGCCCTCGGCCGCGATGGCGACGGCCTCGGGGTGGCCGGCCTCGGCGAGCAGCCGGTAGCCCTCGCCCACCAGGAAGTCGCCGGCGTTGAGGGCGACCGGCACGCCGACCTCGGCGTGCAGGGCGGGGCTGTCGTAGCGGCGCTCGTCGCCGTCCTCGATGTCGTCGTGGATGAGCGAGGCCTTGTGGAAGCACTCGATGGCGACGGCCGCCTTCCGGACCGCCGCCGTCAGCTCGGGCTCGGTGTCGCGGCGGTCGGTCTCGAGGGCCATGTACGCGCACGCCGCGAGGTACGGCCGCCAGCGCTTGCCGCCCTTCTCGAGATAGTCGCGGGCGATGCGGGCGGTGGCGTCGTCGGCGTCCACCGGGCCCATGATCGCGTCGAGCTCGCCGGCGGCGAACCAGCCCCGCACCCTCGTCTTCAGCGCGTCGAGGTCGAGGCGGTAGGTCTTGTCGTCGCTCGTCAGGTGAATCAGGTCCCAGACCCAGTCGAGGTCCACGGTGGTGTTGACGCAGTCGTCCTGCAGCAGGGGGATGGCCACGCCGGGGATGGCCGCCGCCTCCATGTGGGGGAAGCACTTCTCGAGCACGTTGATGCAGCTCACCCCGACGATCGCCTCGATCTTGCCGGTCTCGATCATCGAGCGGACGATGGCCGAGCCCTCGGCCACGAGCACCGCGTACCCGAGCCGCTCCGCCTCCACCGTCAGGTCCTGGATCGAGCACAGCCCGCACTCCTTGCAGAGCAGGCCGAACTCGTCGAACGGGGCGGGGCACTTCTCCTCGACCCGGAGGCACTTCGGAATGAGCAGGAGCCGGCGCTCGTAGGGAATCCGGGCCAGCGAGTCGCGCCACGCGGCGTTGCTGACGAGAATCGAGGTGTAGTCGCCGTAGATCGGGTCGAGCCCCGCCTCGGCGAGCACCGCCGCGGTGTGCTCGGTCAGCTCGTCGAGCGTGAGGGGGGGGACCGCCCCCGTCCGCTTGACGCGCTCCTCGGTGATCTGCTTCAGCCGGACCCGCACCGCCTTGTCGTCCGGGATGTTCGACTGCGCCTGCCGGTAGGTCTGCCGGGGCACCTGCACCGGGAGCTGCAGCAGGGGGATGACCTGGGGCTCGGCGTAGCTGGAAGTGTCGGTGGCCATGGATCTCGCTGATCCTCTATGTATAAGCACCGAATCCGAAGAACCAGTGCTTCTTGGCGAAGCGGTACACCCAGTTCTCCTCGGGAATCTCGTTCCCGGGGTTGTGCTGGCTCGGCCGCGACCGCAGGGCCTCGAGCTCGGGGCCCGCGGTCCGGCGTATCGTCGTGTCGTCGGCGCCGTGGCGCTCGACGATCTCCCGCAGGAGGTCGGGGCGCTCGAGCACGATGCAGCCCCGCGTCGCGTCGGCCGCGGTCCGCCGGAAGTCGGCGAGGAGCGGCGACTCCGTCATCGTTTTGTAGATGTCGCCGTCGTTGTCCTGGATCTTCTCGTTCGCGAACTGGATGATGGGGCACGGCTCGACGTCGCCGAAGGGGCCGATGTGGTGGCTGATGCCGGTGGCGGCCGGGCACAGCGCCTGCCCCTTGTCGTCCCAGTAGGCGTCGATGAGGCCGATGGGCTTGCGGTTGCGCATGTCCATCACGAAGCGCCGCACCGACAGCACCTGCTCGGGGGTCAAGGCGAGCTGGGGATTGGGCACCGGCCCCACCACCCGGTACGTGTGGAACCAGCAGTAGTGCACCCCCATGCCGATCAGCTCGTCGATCCACGCCTCGCGCACGAGGTCGTCGATGTTGGTCTGGCAGACGCTGGTGGCGACGCCGGTGAGCAGCCCGTGGCGCACGCTGGCCCGGATGCCCTCGAGGGTGCGGTTCAGCACCCCCTCGCGGCCGCGCCGCTCGTCGCTGATCGACTCCGTCCCCTCGACGCTGATGAGCGGGGTCGCGTTGCCCGCCTTGCGCAGCCGCTCGGCGGTGGCGTCGGTGATGGGGTGTCCGTTGGTGAAGATCTGGAAGTAGCAGTCGGGGTGCGCCTCGAGGACCCGGAGGAGGTCGGGGTGCATGAACGGCTCGCCCCCGAGGATGCCGAAGAAGCTGTTGCCGTGCGCCTTGGCGCTGTCGATGAGCCGGTTGAGATCGTCGTAGCTGATCACGTGCTGCGGCTTGTCGACGTCGACCCAGCACCCCTGGCAGCGCAGGTTGCAGGCGTTGGTGATGGAGATGTAGAGGAACGGGGGGAACGACACCCCGGCCTTCAGGCGCTTCTTGAACTTCTGGACCGAGCGGACGCCCTTGTAGCCGAAGTTCCAGGCGAACTTCCGCAGCACGCGCGCGTCGGTCGAGCGCACCGTGCGATAGCCGAGGCCGGCCGCCGCCCTCAACATGGTCGTTCTGCTCCCGTTCGTTTCCATCGGTCCCGGCTCGCGGCCGGCACTGCCGTTCGGCGCCTCTGTCCGCCCGGCCAATCCCGCGAGAGCCGGCGCCGCTCTACGCTGCGCGCGTCCCGCCGCGCGCGGTCGGTCCTGCCAGAGTCGCCGCCGCTCTACGGCGCGGGCTCCTGCGCACGCGCATCGCGCCGCCTGCGGTCAGATGCCCCAGTCCCGCTCCGTCGGCGCCGGCCGGGCGTCCTGCACCGTCTGCGAGCGCGCGAGCCGCTTCTCCATCTTGGCCTTGGCCCGGGCCGCCCGCTCCTCGATGTCCTCGGCCGACGGCAGGGTCATCAGCACCTCGTCGGGGATGTCGAGGTCCTTCTTGAGCTTGCCGAGGCAGCGCTTGCGCTCGAGCAGGGCCTTCGACTCGTCGCGCTCGGTCGAGAAGCGTTTCCGGGCCTCGCGCTGCCGCGTGCGGAGCGACCCGTAGAGGTCTCCGCCGAGAAGGGTGGAGATGTCCACCTTCATCGCCTCGCGCTGCACGTCCTGCTCGCGGACGACGTCGCCGTTGATGGGCCCCTTGCCGTACTTCGGGAACAGGATCGCGACCTCGGGGCAGACGCGAGAGCAGGCCGGGCAGTCGGTCTTGCAGTTGTCCTGGTTCTGCACCGTGATCTGCTTCTTCTCGTCGACCCCGTACACGTCGAAGAGGCAGAACGTCAGGCACTGCATGCAGTTGGTGCAGCGGTCGAAGTCGATCACCGGGAACCACGGCTTCCACGCTTCGAGCTTCCGGGCGCCGGCCGCCTCCCGCACCTCGCGCGCCGCCGCCAGCGCGTCGACCTCGCCGAGGTCGCGGAAGTGCACCTCCTGCTCCGGGTCCGCGGCCGGCGCCTCGTCGAGCCGGCCCAGCACCAGCATCGGGGCGCCGTCGGCCGGGGCCACGTCCTGCCCGGCCATCGGGCGGGTGACCTCGAAGCCGTTGTCGAGCAGGGCCGACAGGGCCTGGAAGCGCTCCTCGCCGTCGAGGGCCCGGCTGCCCGGGCCCTCGTACAGCACCACCCGCAGGTTGCGTCCCTCGATGCGGCTCATGCGGGCGACTCCCCCGTGGCGTGGTCCGTGCGGCTCATGCGAGCAGCTCCTTCGCGATGTCCTCGGCCGAGTCCTCGCGCATGTTCAGCACGTCGACCCCCTCGCTCGGCAGCGGCGTGCCCGCCGCGTGGAACAGCCACTTCACGGCGCGCGGATAGCAGGCCGCGATCTTCGTGTCCCCGCCCTCGGCGATCTTGCGCAACGCCGCGTCCTTGCGCGCCGACATGTCGCAGAGGTCGGCCACCGCGTCGAAGGCCTGGCCCGAGTCGCAGAGGCGGCGCAGCACGTCCTTCTTGACGTCGGCGGGCACGACCTTGGCGTACGTGCAGTTGCAGTACAGGATCTTCATCGCGCCGTCACGCCATCCTGTGCGTGGGAACCGGCCGTCCCGGCCGCAACTGCTCAAGGTGCTCGACCCGCGCCTCGACGCCGTCGAGGGCGGCCAGGGTCTCGCGCAGCACCGCCTCGAGCCGCGCCGGGTCGGTCTCGGCCCGCAGGTTCACGACCAGCTCGCCCGCGTCGACCCGGTCAAGCAGCGACTCGCGCAAGTCGGGCTCCTGGTCGCTGCCGACGAGGCTCACCACCGACAGCGTGCCCGACCCGTCCCGCGCGTCGAGCGTCATCTTGAGATGGGCAATCTCCTCCCCGGCGGCGGCGAGGCGCTCGCGCACCTGCCGGGCCAGATCGACCAGCGTCCGGTTGCCGTCGAACGGGCTTTCCGCGCGGAGCTGGACGGTACAGTTCAGCCAGCCGAGCAGGGCCTCGCCCTCGGCGTATATATCGTAGTCGATCTCCAGCGACCGGGACGCGGGATTCTCGGCGAGCACCGTCTCGAACCACGCGTCGACGCCGGCGCCGGTCCGGGCCGAGCAGGCGAGGACCGTGGCCTGCGGGAACTCCGCCGCGAGGGCCGCCGACAGCCGGTCGAGCAGATCGGCGGGGTGCGCGTCGCACTTGTTGACGACGATGACGTCCGCTTCCTGCAACTGCTTGCGGTAGACGTAGGTCACCTTCTCCGAGAAGCTGCGGCCCTCGACGAGGCCCACCATGCGGGCCGCCCGCAGCGGATCGACCATGACGCTCAGGGGCGCCACCGTGAACCGGTCGCCGTAGATGCGGCGCAGCGGATAGGAGACGGTGGCCACGAGGTCGGTGCAGCTTCCCACCGGCTCGGCGAGGAAGAGGTCGGGCCGCGAGTTGCGGGTCAGGGCCTCTGCCGCCTCGAGCAGCGAGTCGAAGCGGCAGCAGAAGCAGCCGCCGGTGATCTCCTCGACCGGAAAGCCCTGCGACCGCAGCAGGGTGGTGTCGACGAGCCCGCTGCTCTGGTCGTTGCAGATCAGCCCCACCCGCTTGCCCCGGTCCGTCAGGTGCCGGGCGAGCCGCGCCACCGCGGTCGTCTTCCCCGCGCCGAGAAAGCCGCCGATCATGACGTAACGCGCCGGCTCAGCCATGCTCGCACCCAGCCCGCCAATCGTCGCCTTCGGCTCCACCCGGCGCCCAACCAACCCTGCCAGGAGTCTGCACCGTTCTACGGCGCAGACTTCTGGCCCGGCGCACGTCGCCTGCGGCTCCGCCAACCGCCCGGCCAACGTCAGGAGCCCGCGCCGCTCTACGGTGCAGACTCCCGGCGCTCGACACCGGCCCGGAGGCCCGAATGGCGAGCCGGCTGGAGGCCCGGATGGCGAGCGCGATGCGACGCACCCTAGTCGTGCTCATGCCGTCGTCCCAGCATCTTGTCGATGGTCGTATCGAGCAGGGCGATGTAGCCGTGCACGTCGAGGCAGTCGTCGCCCGGCTGCCCGCGCACCCGGAAGAGCCAGCCCCGCCGGTAGGGGTCGTTCGACAGCAACGCCGCCTGCTCGTCGACGGCGGGGTTGAACCCCTCGAACCGCCCCCCCAGGGGCGAGTACATGTCGGTCACCGCCTTGAAGCCTTCCAGCCAGCCGATGACCTGGCCGGTCTCGACCGTCGCCCCCGGCTCGGTCTCGAACCCGAGCTCGACGATCTCGCCCAGCATGCGCACCGCGAACTTCGTGAACCCGACCCGCCACACCTCCTCGTCCTCGCGCTCGAGCCAACTGTGGCCGGCCGTGTAGAGCCTGTCCTCGAGCAGGCGGGTCGAGAACCGCGAGCGATTATAGGGGATTTCGGCGGGGGGCATGGGGTAGGGCGGCGGGTCGTGGCGTTGCGTTGATCCTATCAGGTGTCGTCCGTCTCCGCTGGCGCCGTCCGGCCGGTTCGTTCTTCCCGCGTGGTCGTCACGCGCCGCGAACGAGCGAACGGCGGGTCGAGCGGCGGCGATGCGCGTTGGCAGCAACGGCTCGTCGGCAATCACGCCTGCAAGGCTGTCGAACGAGCGAGCCCGTGGATCGTGTGGTCGTGACGACATGTCGGCAGTCTTCTGCGACGCTGTCGATGTCGTTCGCGGCTTTCGGTGCCAAGGGGTGGGTGTCTTTTTGATGATCGGATCATGAATTTGACGTATCCGGATGGGCATGTCAGGATGAGACGTGCTGTCGCGGCATCTGACCGGCGCGTTGCAGGCCGCCGCCGCGTCGAACCCGGTCGTCACCCTCACCGGACCCCGCCAGTCAGGCAAGACGACGCTCGTGCGGGCGACGTTTCCCGCCCACCGCTACCTGTCGCTCGAAGCGCCGGACGAACGGTCGCGGGCGCTCGCCGACCCGCGGGGGGTGCTGGCCGAGGCCGAGGGCCGGGGCCTGATTCTCGACGAGATCCAGCGTGCGCCAGAGCTGCTGTCCTACATCCAGGGGCTCGTCGACGAACGTGACGAACCGGGCCGTTTCATCCTGACCGGCTCGCAGAACCTGCTGCTGATGGAGTCGGTCTCGCAGACGCTGGCGGGGCGGACCGCGCTCCTGCGTCTGCATCCCTTGTCGCTCGCGGAGCTCCACGGTCGGTCACCGCTGGATCCCTTCAATCTCGACGGCGCCGCGGGTCCCCGGCGCGACACGTCGGGCGGCCCGCCGCCGCAGGAGCTGGCCGACACGTCGGGCGGCCCGCCGCCGCAGGAGTCGACCGTCACGTCGGGCGGCCCGCGGCCACAGGAGCCGGCCGTCACGTCGGGCGGTTTGGCCCCGCAGGAGCCGGCCGTCACGTCGGGTGGCCAGCCGCCGCAGGGTCTCTGGCAAACCCTCGTGAACGGGTTCTATCCGCGCATCCACGCCCGCAACCTGGCGGCGCAGCCGTGGCTGGCGGACTACGTGCGCACCTACGTCGAACGCGACCTCCGCGAGGTGCT
This sequence comes from Vicinamibacteria bacterium, assembly GCA_022820675.1. Classification (GTDB taxonomy): domain Bacteria; phylum Acidobacteriota; class Vicinamibacteria; order Vicinamibacterales; family UBA8438; genus JAJEEA01. The sequence goes on from JAJEFC010000315.1 coordinate 32,722, forward strand.
GCAGGTGTCGGATCCGCGCAGCTTCGAGAACTTTCTCCGCCTCGCGGCGGCGCGGACCGCGCAGGAGGTGAACTTCAGCGCCCTCGCCGCCGACGCCGGCGTGACCCAGCAGACCGCGAAACGCTGGCTCGCGGCCCTCGAGATCGGTTTCCTGGCGACGACGCTGCCGCCGCATCACGCGAGCTACCGCAAGCGCTTGCGCAAGCGGCGCCGCCTCCACTTCCTCGACACCGGCCTCGTCTGCTATCTCCTCGACATTCCCGACGCCCGGACCCTGGAGCGCCACCCGCTGCGGGGGGCCGTCTTCGAGTCGTTCGTCGTCTAGGAGCTGGTCAAGGCGTTCGCCGCCCGCCGCCGCGAGCCCCCGCTTTCGTGGTGGCGCGACGCGGCCGGCCGCGAGATCGACATCCTGATCGACGCCGGCGGCCGGATCGTCCCCGTCGAGGTGAAGTCGGGGCGGACGGTGCCGGCCGACGCCGTCGACACCCTCGCCTGGTGGACCGCGCTTCCCGGCAACCCCAACCGCGGCGGGGCCCTCGTCCATGGCGGAAATGAGCGCTTCGAGTTCCGGGGCTTCCGCGTGCTGCCGTGGTACCTGCAGTGAGCAGGGGGCGCGGCGTGCCGCGACCGGTGTCGTCTTTCGCCCGTGTTCGCCTGGCGACGGCGCTGGCTGGGTCGAAGAACACGAAGCGACCAGCCCGGGCCGGCGACACGGCCACCGGCCGGGCGGACACCCGGGTGCCGGCAACCAGAGCCGGTCAGCCGGCCGCCCCGTCCCCCCTTGCGTCGCGACCGGGAATCGCCTACCGGAACCGGCCGCCCTGGGGTCCCGTCCCCGAGTAGCTCAGCCGGGGGTCGTACCGCAGCACCGTGCGTTCGACCGAGAGGACGACGCCAGCGAGGCCGGCCACGGTGTCGCCGGTCCGTGAGCCCAGGGCGAGCTGCATGATGGTGGGGCGTTCGAGCTCGGTGAAGCTCGAGTGATTCTCGACGAGCTGCCACACGGCCGCGCCGGAACCCAGGTAGCGTTCGTACATGCCGAAGACCGCGTTGCTGCCGCGGAACTGCGGCAGTCGATCCCGCATGAAGGCCTGCCAGTCGGCGAGGCGTCCCGGCGCCACCTCGAGCGTCGTGATCCAGGCCAGCGAGAGGCTGCCCGCGTTCTCGGCTTCCACGCTCAACTCGGGCCGGTAGCGCAAGGCGTAGCTCCGGTGGCCCGAGATGGTCCGTCGCACGCGTTCGTCGATGCGATCCAGATCCCGCCGATCGAGGGCGAGGGCCAGCGGGCCGCCGCGGTCGAGCTCGGCCAGGTCGTCCATCGGCGTCACGAACATCCACTCGTACAGGTTCCCGAACTCGGCCGTTCTCCATGCCGAACGCCAAGGCACCCCCGCGCGCTGCATGGCCTCGTTCACGTCCCTGCCCTGCACTTCGATGAACTGGTCCAGCTCACGGGGGAGGACCTCGATGATGTCGACGCGCATCCAGGGCATCGACTGCTGCGCGGGCGTCACGCGTGAGCTGGCGGGGACGAGAAGTACGACGGCGACGGCGATCACGAAACCTGCGACAAGGCGTTTCATCGGCTTTCCTCCGCGGCTGACTGTATCATACGCACGCAGCGGTGCGCGTGTCATCGGCCCGTGGGGCCTCCGGGGGCACGGGAGCGGAAGCCGCAGGTCCGGTCGGGCCCGGCCCCGACCATGGTCTTCATCAGGTTTGGTGAGCATTCGGGAGGATTGCCGATGGCAGCGTACTTCATCATGCGGGTCGACGTTCACGACTCCGAGGTCTACGAGAAGCACATCCAGCAGGCCGCGGAGGCGGTGGAGCGGTTCGGCGGCGAGGTCCTGGCCCGAGGGGGCCGATGCGAGCAACTGGCCGGCGAAGGCCGAAGCCGCAACGTCGTCATCCGGTTCGCCGATTTCGCGACGGCGAAGGCGTTTGCCGCGGATCCGAAGTACCAGGAGTCCATGCGCCTGACGGCCGGTGTGTGCACGCGGGACGGGGCCATCGTGGAAGGGGTCTAGCCGTCCGGCCTGAACCCGCATCGCCGCGAGACCGGCGAGTTTCCAGAGGCGCGGCCGGTCGAATGCCGCGAGGGCTCTCGCCGCCCGGGGCCTGGTCGGGCCGGGGGCGTGCTTCCGCTACGGGCGTCGGTTGACGGCGACCGCGAGCGCATGCGCACGTCTCCATCTTCAACCCGTTCCGCCGCCGCCGGTCGGGTGACATGAGCGGAGCTCGCATCAATCGGCGCATTCGTTATGAGCCGGACGAACCGTGTCCGCCCCTCGTGGCGCTCGGCGTCGCCCTGCAGGGCGTCGTTCTCGTCCTCGCCAACACCGTCCCTGATGGTGACCATCGTCGTCCGGGCGGCCGGCGAGGACCAGTCCTACCTCGCGTGGGCGGTCTTCGCGGCGCTGGTCGTCGCCGGCGTCTCCACCGCGCTGCAGGCCGCCCACGTCGGCCGGTGCGGCGCCGGCCATGTCCTCATGACCGGGGCCGGCCCCCACTTCATCGCGGTCTCGGTCGTCGCGCTGACGGCGGGCGGGCTTCCGACGCTGGCGAGCCTCATCGTCGTCTCGCCGCTGTTCCAGTTCGCCGTGGCCGCGTGGCTGCCGTTCCTGCGGCGGCTGGTCACGCCGATCGTGTCCGGCACCGCGCTCATGTTGATCGCGGTCACCGTGATGCCGATCGCCGTCGGCAGGATCGCCGATGCGCCCGAAGGCGCGCCGGCCGCCGGACCCCTGGTCGTCGCCGGCGCGACGCTCGTCGTCACCACCGCGATGGCGTTGCGCGCCACGGGCGTCTGGCGGCTGTGGGCGCCGCTCAGCGGAATCCTGGCCGGCTGTGCCGTCGCCTCGTTCTTCGGGCTGTACGACGTGCGACCCGTGACCGCGGCGTCCTGGTTCGACCTTCCGGAGGTCTCGGGCTGGCCGGGCTCGACCTGACCCCGGACACGCGGTTCTGGGCGCTCCTGCCGGTGTTCGTCATCGTGGCCGTCGTCGCCGCCATCAAGACGAGCAGCGACGGCGTGGTCATTCAGCGGGACTCGTCGCGCCGCCCCCGCGCCACCGACTTCCGCCTCGTGCAGGGCGCGCTCAACGCCGGCGGCGTCGGGATTCTGCTCTCCGGCATCGCCGCGACGCCGCCCGTCATCGCCTACCTGCCGTCGAGCGTGTCGCTCATCAATCTCACCGGCGTCGCGGCCCGTTCCGTGGGGTACGCCATCGGCGGCATCATGTTCGCGCTGGCGTTCCTGCCGAAGCTGACGGCGGTGCTGCTCGCGGTTCCCGGCGCCGTCATGGGCGCCTTCCTGCTGATCATCATGGGGCTGCTCTTCGTGGAGGGCATCCGCACCGTCGTGCAGGACGGCCTCGATCCGCAGAAGGGCCTCGTGGCCCGCGGCGCCGGCGGCTGGAGGCGGCGCTCGACGCCTCGGCGCTGCCGGCGATCGACGCCCTCCTGCGCGAGATCGCGGGCCGGATTCGCTGGGACCCCGCGTCCGTCGAGCGGTTGCGGGCCGCCGGCGAGGAGGCGCTGACCTGTCTGCTGCAGGTCCGCGGGGACCCGGCCGCCGGCCGGCCGCCGCGCATGATTCTCGTGGCGCGTCCCGAGCGCGAGGCCGTGGAGATGGAGTTCCTGGCCGTCTTCGAGGAGCAGAACATCGAGGACCGGCTGACCTATCTGCGGGATCGCGCGGTGACCCCGGAGGAGAGCGAGTCCGAGATCTCGTTCCGGCTGCTGCGGCACTACGCGTCGTCGGTGCGCCACCGGAAGTATCACGGCCTCGACGTCGTCACGGTGAAGGTCGCGGGCTCGCGGCGGGAGGAAGGACGCGCGTGAGGACCTGCCCGCGGACCGGGTGAGGGCAGCCCTGGCCCCGTGGTGGGTCCCCGCGTTGCACCGAGAGCAGCGAGGCGCCCGCCAGGCAAGGCTCCATGTCAAGCTGGAGCTTCGTCAGGCTGACTCGGCACGGCTATACTCTCTTCGTGGCATCGACGAGCACCGTCGCGACGTCTCAGGAGGCACTCGACGCCATCCTCTGCGACACGCTGCCGCGCCAGGGCGACTGGAGCGACGAGGAGTACCTGTGGCTCACCGACCGGACCCGCCGCCTGATCGAGTTCACCGACGGCTACGTCGAGGAGCTGCCGATGCCGACCTCGAAGCACCAGGCGATCCTCGCGTTTCTCTATCGCCGGTTCTACGCGCACGTCGAGCCCGCCGGCGGCGTCGTCATGTTCTCGGCGTTGCGGCTTCGCGTGCGCGAGGGCAAGTTCCGCGAGCCCGACCTCCTGGTGCTGCGTGACGGTTCGGATCCCCGCTTTCAGGACCGCTTCTGGCTGGGTGCGGACCTGGTCGTGGAGGTCGTGAGCCCGGATGGCCCGGAGCGGGACCTGGTCGACAAACGTGTCGATTACGCCGAGGCGCACATTCCCGAGTACTGGATCGTCGACCCGCGGCACGACACCATCACCGTGCTGACGCTCACGGGCGGCGGCTACGACGAGCACGGCGTCTTCTCGCGTGGAGAGTCGGCGACTTCTCCGCTGCTTGGAGGCATCTGCGTCGACGTGACGGCTACGTTCGACGCGCGGCGTTAGTCAACCGGGAACGACGCTCCGAACTGTTCCCCGACCATCTCGGGCCGGCGGTCGGTGCTTGGTGCCTGAGATCAGTCGCCAGGGGCGGTTCGCTCGAGGGTGTCGATGAGCAGAGCGCGCAGTTCGCGGATGCTCGCTTGGAGGTCGTCGAAGCGGGCGTTCACGCTGGCGAACTGCGCCGCGATGTCGGCGCGCAAGTCGTCGAAACGGGTGTTGACGTCGCTGAAGCGCGCGTTGACGTCGTCGAAGCGGGTGTTCACGCTGGCGTTGGCGTCGTCGAAGCGGGTGTTCACGCTGGCGTTGATGTCATCGAAGCGGGCGTTGACGTTGGCGTTGACGTCGCCGATGCGGGCGTTGACGTCGCCGATGCGGGCGTTCAAGGCGGCGTTCTGCTGAATCATCAGGCCGGCCAGCATCAACACCAATGTTGCGAGGCCGATTCCGGTGCCGATGATGCTTCTGATGATCGCCTTCGTTTCTTCGGTCGTGCGGGTCGCCCCGGCGGCGGACGGTTCCCGCATCGCGGCATCGCTCATGTCCTCAGCTTAGCACGGTTCGTGCTGCCTTTCGTCCAGCGCCGGCCCGCGGCGGCTCGGCTCACCGCGCCCGGTTCATCGCGAAGATCGCCCCGAACAGGACCACGCCGGCCGCGTCGAGCACCGGCACCGGCAGGCCGGCCAGCGCGACGGTGGGGCCGGGCGCGAGCAGCAGCGCGGCGGCGGCGAACATCGCGAGCCGCAGGGGCAGAGTCAGGGCGGTCCGGAGCTGGCCGGTGATGCCAGAGGCGAAGCACAGCACCCCGAGGGTGCCGATGGCCACCGGGACCAGCATCGCGAGGGGCCCCGCCGTCTCGCCGGCCGGCGTCAGCATGAGGAGCTCGGGCCGGTAGACGAAGATGTACGGCAGCGTGAACCCGACGAGGGCGAAGCGGAAGGCGGCGAAGCTCGTCGCCATGATGTTGGTGCCGGCGATGGAGGCGGCGGCGTAGCCGGCGAGGGCGACCGGCGGGGTCACCATGGACATCATGCCGAAGTAGAAGATGAACAGGTGGGCGGCGAGGGGAACCACCCCGAGGTTGCCGAGCACGGGTCCGATGAGGGTCGCGAGCAGCAGGTAGCAGACGGCCGACGGCAGGCCCATGCCGAGGACGATCGACGAGACCATGATGAGCACGAGTGCGAGGAACAGGCTCTGCTCGGCCAGCGGCAGGATGGTCGCGGGAAGGCGGGTGCCGATGCCGGTCAGGGTCACGATGCCGATGATGATGCCCACCGACGCGGAGGCGGCGACGAGGGAGACGACGTCGCGCGCCGACTTGACGAACGCCTTGACGACGTCCTGGACCGACAGGCGGGTCCGCTCGTTGAACGCCCCGACGACGACGATGCCCACCAGCGACGCGGTCACCGCCCGGAACGGCGTGTAGCCGAGGATGAGCAGCAGGATCAGGGTGCCGAGGGCGGTGGCGAAGACGATGCCCTCGGGCCGCGACTCGGCCAGCGGGGAGGTACGCGCCTCACCCGCACCGGCCGGGTCGGGGTCGACGGGCGCGGTGCTGCGCCCCTGGAAGTGGGTGATCAGCAGCAGCGACAGGTAGTAGAGAATCGCCGGAATGAGCGCGGCCCGGATGATCTGGAGATAGGTCACCGGGGGGTCGACGATCTCGAGCATCATGTAGGCGCCGGCCCCCATCACCGGGGGCATCAGCGCCCCGCCGGAGCTCGCCGCGGCCTGGATGCCCGCCGCCGTGGTCGCCCGGAACCCGGCGCTGCGCATCATCGGGATGGTGAACGACCCGGTGGTCGCGGTGTTGGCCACGGCGCTGCCGGACAGCGACCCCATCAGGCCGCTGGCCAGCACCGCCACCTTGGCGGGCCCCCCGGGGCTGCGGCCGAAGACCGCCTGCGCGAAGTCGATGATGAACAGGGTCGCGCCGCTCGCCGAGAGGAAGGCCCCGAAGATGACGAACAGGAAGACGTAGGTGAACATCACCCCCAGCGCGACCCCGAAGGTGCCCTGCGCCTGCAGGAACGCCTGGGCGACGATGCGCTCGACCGAGTACCCGCGGTGCGGGAAGAGCCAGTCGGGCATGCCGGCGCCGACGTACGCGTAGATCAGGAACAGGCCGCACAGGATTGGCAGGGCGAGTCCGAGCGAGCGTCGCGCCGCCTCGATGACGAGCAGCAGGCCGACGACCCCGATGGCGATGTCGGCCCCGGTCTCGAACCCCGCGCGGTTGCCGAGGCTCGAGCCGCCCTGCCACAGGCCCTCGAAGAACGGGTCGTTCTGGACGAGGATCCACCCGCAGCAGACGACGGTCAGCCCCGCGAGGACGAGGTCGCCCGCCCGCGCCGCGGGGTGGTTCTTCAGGTTCGGGTGGACGGGGACGTTCAGGAAGCAGATGACCAGCCCCAGCAGGGCGAAGACCGCGAGCTGCGGCTGGGGGGCCAGGATGGGGTAGTTCACCTGGACGAGGGTGAACGCGCACAGGCCCACCGCGAGCACGCGGGTGACCGCCTGCCGCGGGGCGTCGGGTTCCGGCCCGGCTGGCGGGGTCGCGGGTGTCTCTGGCATGGTGCTCTCGGTCGCGTCGGCTCGCCCCCCGGCCGGTCACGGGGCGGCGGAAGATGCCGGGCTCGCGTCCCTCCGCGGCGGAGACGCCGGCCTCGCCATCGCCGCCGGGCGGCTCGGCCTGCCGCCCATCCGTTCCCGAGGGAGTCTGCGCCCTCCGGCAGGGACGCGGTGCGGTTCTGCTGCGCCGGCTCCGGCCGCGGCCGGATGCCGATCGCCTTGGCCGGTGATCTGCGCCCTCCGGCAGTGGCGCGGAGCGGTTCTACTGTGCCGGTTCAGGCTGCGGCCAGATCCCGATCTCGCGGTAGAAGCGGATGGCGCCGGGATGGAACTCGGTCCCGGTGTCCCGCACGACGTTGCCGGGGTTGATGGCCCGGCCCGCGGCATGCTTCTCGACCACGCTCTCCCGCTGCTCGTAGAGGGTCTTCGTCACGTTGTAGACGAGGTCTTCGCTGACGGCGGCCGAGGTGATGAGGTGCATCGACCCCACGTCGAGCCCCTCGAACGGCTCGTCCTGCCCGCGATAGGTGCCGGCGGGGATCGTCGCGGGACGGAAGAAGAGGTACTCGTCGACGAGCCGCTGCCGCGCGTCCTCGTCGAACGGGATGAAGTGGATGTCCTGCGAGGCCGAGGCCTGGGTGATCGAGGCCGTCGGCACCGCCCCGCCCACGAAGACCGCCGCCGCCGAGCCGTCCGCGATGAGGTCGACGGCGCCGGACTGGGTGGCGTTGAGCGGCGAGAAGTCGTCGTAGGTCAGGCCGTGCGCCCCGAGCAGCGGCCCCACGAAGTACTCGAACCCGGCCCCGGCGGGTCCCACCCCCACCCGCTCGCCGCGCAGGTCCTCGATGGTCTCGACCTCGGACCCCTCGGGGGTGATGAACAGGGCCACGTTCGGGGCGAGGGTCATCACCGTTCGCATCGGGTACGCCTTCTCCCAGCCGTCGCCGCCCCGGACCGCGAAGTAGGTGATGGCGGCGTTCGACATCGCGAAGTCGAGCTCGCCGCCGTCCAGCCGCCGGATGTTCTCCTGCGAGCCGCTGGTCGCCTCGGCCGTGGCGTTCCAGCCGAACCCGGCCCCGAACTCGTTCAGCACCTCGGCCAGCGCGCTGCCGACGACGAAGAAGGCGCCCCCCGGCGGCGCCGTGCCCATGCTCAGGAAGACGCGCTCCGGCGCCGCGTCCCCGCCTTCGCCGCCGCCCCCGCCGCACGACGCGGCCAGCGCGCACGCCAAGGCCACTGCCAACAGTCCGTTTCGACGCATGCCTGCAACCTGCCTCTCGATCCGGCGCGCGCCCACGCGTTCCGCGCCGGGGATTCTCGCTGTTTGTCCGTGCGTGTGACCGAGGGAAGCCAACCCCGCCCGAGTGAGATTCTACTTCAGCCGCGCGAAGCCGGGCCAAGGAGTCTGCACCGCAGGGCGGCGCGGACTCCTGGAGGTTCGTGGACGCCGAGCGGCGCAGCCACGCGACGATTGGCGGGTTGGCGTCGCGCCGCCGGCCGGGACGTGCGCCGGGGCGGCTCAGTACGACGGCACGGCCAGGTACCCTTCCCGGGCCTGCACCCTGGAGGTTGGTGGACGCCGAGCGGCGCCGCCACGCGACGATTGGCGGGTTGGCGTCGCGCCGCCGGTCAGGCCGTGCGCCGGGGCGGCTCAGTACGATGGCACGGCCAGGTACCCTTCCCGGGCCTGCACGGCGTGGCGGCGGTTCGCGGTGCGGACCTCGATGCGGCGCCACGTGCCATCCGAGCGGCGGTTCGAGGGTTCGTAGCCGAGAAGGTAGCGGTTCTCGAGATCTTCCCGAACGTACGTCAGGGCCTCGTCGAGGTCGTCGATGCGAGCGATGGCGAACGACTGACCCCCGCTGATCCGCGCCAGCGACCCCAACTGCGCCCGCACCCGCTCGACGGCCCGGCTCCGACCCATGGTGATGGCGTACAACGTCGCCCGGCTCGCCCGAATCCGCTGCTCGGCCGTCGCGACGTTCGTGAAGCTGTCCCGCTCGTCGCCGTCGCTGAACAGCACGACCGCCTTGTGTGCGACGTCGCCGTCATGGATCTCGAGGGCGTGGACGACGGCGTCGAGCAGCGACGTTCCCCCGTACGGCCGCGGCAGGTCGTCCACCGCGGCCAGGAGCCTGTCGCGGTCCCGTTCGTGCCGGGCGACGACGAAGACCCGGTCGTTGAACGCCAGCAGGCTCAGGCGGGCGGCTCCCGGCAGCTCCCCGAGGAACCGCCGGACGGCGCTCCGCAGCAGCCGCATCGACGAGCCCATGCTGGCGCTGAAATCGACGGCCAGCACCAGGTCCATGTCCGCCGATTCGAAGAACGAGAGCTCCTGCCGGTCCCCGTCCTCGTAGAGGGCGAAGTCGTCGCGGGTCAACCCGTCGACGAAGCGCCCGCGCCGGTCCCGGACCGCCACCGGGACGAGCACCGCGCTGGTCCCGGTCGAGAAGAACGCGACGGGGCCGGCGCGCGTGAGGACGCTGCGCACCACCCGCCGCCCCCCGCCGAGGCGCGCCGCCACGCGGACCACGTGCGCCTCCGCCCGCCGCCCCGCGTCCCAGGCGCACTCGAACGGCGGGGCGGGGACCGCGCAGACCCGCGCCCCGTCGACGAAGAACTCGACCGCCTCGACCTCGTCCGCCGGGGCGACGTCGGCGCGCAGCCGCACCACGCCGGCGAGCTGGCTCTGGTCGTCGGGCTCCACGATGGTCAGCACGGGGTCGGCCTGGGCGGCGGCCCGGGCGCCGGCGGACCCGGGTTCGGGGGACGCGACGGCGCCCGGTGTCCAGGCGAGCGCGATGCAGGCGGCGACGCACGGCGCGCGGACGTTCATGTCGTTCACCCTCCCGGTCCTCCGTTCGGGCCCACCGGGCGCAGCGGGCGGCCCGGCCCGACGAGGACCGCCACGCAGTCCTCGATGCAGGCGGCGACGCACGGCGCGCGGACGTTCATGTCGTTCACCCTCCCGGCCCTCCGTCAGGGCCCACCGGGCGCAACGGACGGCCCGGCCCGACGAGGGCCGCCACGTAGTCCTCGATGCGCGTCCGCGGCAGCTCGTGGACGTAGCGCGCCAACGCGTGGAAGCGCCCCGCAAAGGTGAACTGGACGCCGTCGAGCATCTCGCGCGTCGCTATCGGCAGCAGGTCCCTGACGATCGGGGCGGGGAGGCCCATGTCGTCCACCGCCTCCGCCAGCGCGAGCTGCAGGTCGGCGAAGCGGGACGCGAGGCGGCCGGCCGGCGCGCGGAAGAGATCGGCGGCGTCGGGCAACGGCATCCGCGTGCACAGGCAGCCCGTCGGCCATGCCGCGGGCGCTCCCCAGCCGGCCGGCGGCCGGTCGTGCCGTCCGTCGCCGGGGCGCAGGCCCAGCCACAGGAGCTCGGACCGCGAGAAGAACTCGTCGAACTCGCCGGGGCGGCGGCGCAGCACCCAGGCCAGATCGTTGCGGCGCGCCGGATCGAGCCCCGCGGCGTCCGCGATCTCCGCGAGGCTCGCGGCGCCGGCGGTCAGTTGCCCCACCCGCGCCCGGCCCCGCCGGATGGCGGCGGCGAGCGCCGCCGCCTGCCCCCCGTCCGCGGCGGCCGGGTCGAACAGGGCCACCGCCTGCGCGAAGTACTCCTCCTCGTCGGCCTGGAAGGCCGGGACCTCCGGGGGCATCACCCCGGCGAACCTGGGCAGGTACAGCGGGGCCAGCGCGAGATCGAGCGAGAGCAGCGAGCCGTAGACGTGCCAGGCGGTCGAGAACCGATCCTCGCCGGGCGCCGCGGTCCACGGCTCGCCGATCCGGTCGAACGAGACGGGCGGGCCCACCCGTCCCTGCGGCGCCGCCCACGGGGCCTGGCCGCGGTGGCCCGGGTCCGCGAGGCGGACGCCGAACTCGTGGCGGGCCGCGACGTCGTTCCCCAGGGTCTCCGCGCCGTAGGCGTCCGCGAGATGGACGACGTAGGGCAGGGTCCTCAGGAGGTCGGCGAGCAGCACGTCGACCACGTAGCGCAGGCGCTCGGCGATGCCCGGCAGCCGGCGCAGGCGTCCCCGGTCCGTGATCGCCCGCAGGTCGTCCACGAGGGGTTGGATCTCTTCCGCGTACGGGACGCTTCGCGCGCCCGGCACGTGCAGCCCCAGCCGGGGGGTCCGGAGGGCGGTGACCGAGGTCTCCAACTGCTCGACGAGTGACGGCACGTCGCCGACGGCGACGGTTCCCGCCGCCAGCGTGTCGGCGACCTCCCACAGGGCGAGCACCGCGTCGAGCGAGTTGCCCCCCAACTGCGTGCGCGACCGCACGTAGCGCTCGAACTGCGCGGTGCGGCGGTCGAACCGATACGTCAGCCCCTCCCAGTCGACGACCGGCGTCTCGGCGTCGCGCGGGCCGGCGAGGGCCGCGAGCAGCCGCTGGTCCATCGTGACGCCGGTGAGCGACGGCGTCACCGGCACCCCCAGGCGGGGCAGCAGATCGCGGGCGAGCCAGTCGGCCAGCGCGCCGTCGAAGCCGTTGCGCGACATCGGGACCGACGCCAGGGCCAGCAGCGCCGCCCCCGCGGCGTCCGGCGTCAGGCGGCTTGCGAGCCGCGCGCGCTCGACCAGCGCCATCCCCCCCTGGAACTGCGACAGGGCGCGCCGCAGCCGCAGGGGATTGGCGATCCGCTCGAACCCGCGGGCGGCGCGCGCGAGGGCCGCGTGGACGCCGAGGTCCTCGACGCCCATTCGCTCGACCGACAGCATCAGCATGGGGTAGCGCATGACCGCCCGCGCCGCCACGAGGAGCGCCGGCAGGTCCTCGCCGCCCCCGGCCGGAGCGACCCGCTGCACGAAAGCGAAGGCGCGCAGCCGGGCTCGCCCCGCCGCGGGCGGGCCGGTGCAGGTCGCGGCGAGGACGTACGCGGCGTCGACGAGGGGGTCGGGGTCGACGCGGCCCAGCGCCCGCCGGGGGTCGTCGGGAACCCGGTCGTCGCGGAACACCCGGTCCCAGAAGTCGCGCGCGGCGGGGCCGGCGAGGTTCCCCGACTCCTCGAAGGTCAGGGCGCGCAGCACCGTCGAGGGGTCGAGCGGCGTCGACCCGGCTCCTTGCCCGAGGGCCGGGGCGGCCGGCAACAGGAAAGCGCCGGCGATCAGCCATACGACGAGCAGTCTGTTCACAGGAAGCGCGCGTCGCGTCGCGGCATTCGGGCCGGGACCGGGGGTTCGGCAGAGCGAGGACGTCGTTCCCGCGCTTGCGACTCGGGTCGGGGCGACGCCACGCTCCTGGGTTCGAGGTTGCTCGCGAGCGGTGGTGGCGACCGCGTCTGCCGCAGGGGGCGGGGTCAGACGCTCTATCGATCTCGGATCGACTCGGGAATCCCGGATGGTGATTGCCACGGTCCTATCGAGCGATGGACTGCCGCGGGTCCTGGTCGGCGCCCGTCATCGGGTAGCCGAGTCTGTACAGATATGCAGTCCATTGCAAGCTCGGTATGCCCGTCATGATGACACCGTCGAACTGCAGCATCGGAACCCAGAATCCAGCGCGCGAGTACAACCGCGTTTCGACCCGACAGGCGTACACGGGTTCTCCGCGGTCGTGAACGAACTCCATGGCGCTCATCTCGTTCGGTTCCCCGGTGATGCACATGCGAGGTCCGCACGCCGACCAGATGAGCCGGGAAGAGCCACCGCCGTCCTCGGGATGAAACCACGTGACGATCGTCGCCTCGTCGTCCGGCAGGTTGCAGATGTTCTCGTTCAGCCGGTCGCCGGACCGGAGGCCCGGCCTCGGCGTGAACACCCGGTCCGGGTCACGGGCGTCGGCGCGTTCGGCGAACCGGGGGTCGGGCAGCGGCAGCGTCTCGATGACCCGCCCGAGCAGGGCGAGACCGCGGCGCCAGTCGCGGGCATCGGGCTGTCCCGCGCCGGTCACGAACCGCCGCGAAGCCTCCGGCAGCCGCGCCACGAGGTCGTAGGCGTTGGCGGCCTGTTCCGAGGCGAACAGGCGGTCCACGAACCGTTCGGGCTCGGTGACGGGGACGCCGACGAGGGCCTCCCAGAAAGCGGCGCCGCCGGGCGCCTGCACTTCGCCGTCGCGCACGCGCAGGCCGGCGCCGTACTGGGCGAACGCCGTCAGATGCTCGTCGACGAGGCGCGCCAGGACCCGCGGATTCGCCTGCAGCCACGTCAGGGTCGAGTCGTCGAGAGCGGCCAGGCCGGCGTAGAACCGCGCCGCACGCGGGTTCGTCACCAGCCGTCCTACGAGTTCGGCGGCTCGTTCGGCCGCCAGCCCGGCCGCCCCCGCGCCGGGGTCGTCGCCGTACAGCACCTGCAGCCAGATACGCGGCGACAGGGGTAGCGACACGTCGAAGCTCGGCACGTCCCAGGCGATCGTGTCCCCCGCGTTCAGGCTCCGCTCGATCTCGGCCGATCCCCAGCCGTCGCCAACGCCGCAGACGGCCCGCGGCTCCTCGTCGACCGTCTCATCGGCCTCTCGGCGGCGTGCCTCCGACGGGCTCGGGGCGACCCGGGGGGCGGCGCCGCCGGCGAGACGCAGGTCGAACAGATCGAGGAACGACTCCAGCAGCCGCCGTCCGTCTGCCGAGGCCGCCGCCCGAAGGCTCACTTCGCCCGCCGCTCCCTCGACCGCGCGCCAGCGGTCACGCAACCCCTGCACGTCGGCGAGACAGTCGCTAAACGCTCCCGCCGCCTGCGCGGGGTTGGCGATGGTGCCCGTCGGGTCGTGGAAGACGTCGATCAGCCGGCGCAGCAGGTGGGGCCCCTCCAGCGACCGGTTGGCGGTGCCCAGCATCTCCTCGATCGAGCCGGGCACGGCGAGGTCGAACCAGACGGGCTGCGCCGCGCCGATCACCGGCGACATGAGCAACCCGGCACACGCCGCGCCGGCGAGCGTGTGTCTCGCGTGTCTCATGGTTCTTCCCCGGGTCGCCGCCCGTCGCCGCCGTGCGGGGGACGCCGCCCGCTTCCGCGACGGCGACCTGCGCGTGGATCTTCGCCGTCCGAGGGTCAGCGGCCGCCCAGCGGGAAGTAGGCCACGCTCACCGTCGGGCGACGGTTGCCCGGGAAGCCGTAGCCGCCGCTGCCGATGATCTTGAGTCCGGGGGCCACCGTGGCCGCGACCGCGAACTCGGCCCGGAAGATGGGGATGGGGATGCTCTCGTTCTGAAAGGCCAACAGCTCTCTGACGTCCGTGTCCTCGCCGCGATACTGGACCATGCCCCGGTACCAGCCGGCCCCGACACCGATGTGCATGCCGACCTGGATTCGGTCGCCTGCGAACGGTTCGCCGAACGCCAGGAACGAGCCGAACTCGAAGCCCTGCAGCGTCACGCCCGCCACGTCGGCGCAATCCATGTCCTGGCAGACCGACCCCTCGTCGATTCGCTGCCGGACCAGGGACAGGCCCCAGTGCCCCCCGGACATGCGTCCGCGCGCGAATCCGAAGGAGTACTCGGACCCGGAAAGCTCCACCTCGGCGACGTCCTTGAGCAGGTTCTTGAACTGGTCCGGGAAGGGTGCGGCTCTTTTCCGTAGGTTGCTATCTCACTCATTCATAAGGGTTTATGCCCGTGGACACTCCCTCGTCAGTGCGTTTTGAGGGGTGACAGCGTTCGGTGAGGGCTCGGTCCGCCTCTCTCGGGCCGCCGCC
>JAJEFC010000122.1 GCA_022820675.1 Vicinamibacteria bacterium
TCGGCCGCGCCGGGCTCGGCCAGCAGCAGCCGCACCGCCGACCGGTCGCGGTCGATGAGCCAATCCAGGGAGCGCGGGGGCCTGACCTCGGGGACGAACGCCCGCCGGCACTGCTTGGCCGAGGCCACCGCGATCCGCGACCAGCGGCCGGCGTCCCGCGGCGGCGGCACCGTCCGGGCGGTGGTGAGCGGCTGCACCGCGACCGCCCCGACCATCGTGGCGTCCCGCACGACGTCGTCGAACTTGCGCCCCTTCAGCAGCGCCGGGGCCACCGTCAGCGCCACCGCGGGCTCCCGGGCCGAGGCCGCCCGCTCGTAGGGGCGCACCACGGCGCCGCCGCGCCCCGCCCGCTCCACCCGCGCGAGGTACTCCGCCCCCCGCCCGTCGAACACCGCGACGGTGTCGCCGGCGCCCAGCCGCAGCACCCGCGTGAGATGCGCGGCCTCGCCGTCGGGCAGCGCGACCGGGGCGTCGAGTCCGGCCAGGGCCGGCGCGAAGAACCGGGGCGGCATGGGGTCCGATTATAGGGAGTCCGGGCCGCCCCTCCCTTCGACCGTTCCCGGCGACCGGCCGGCGAAGGCGACTGCTATACTTTCGCCCTTCATGTTGTTCTCGGACCATCTGCTCGGGAAATACAAGATCGTCTCCACCATCGGCAGCGGTGGATTCGGCACCGTGTATCTCGCCGAAGACACCTGGATCAACAAGCGGGTCGCCCTGAAGGTCCCCCACCGCCAGAACCTCAACTTCAGCGAGCTCCTCCGGGAGCCGCGCCTCCTCGCCACCCTGGACCATCCGAACATCGTCGCCATCACCACCGCGGAGAAGCAGGACGACATCTTCTTCATCGTGATGGAGTACGTGAACGGCGACACCCTGGAAGCGGTCATCGGGACCAACGGCGCCCTCGACGTGGATCGCGCCGTCGACTACTCGATCCAGATCGGCAAGGCGATGGAGTACGCCCACGGCCAGGGCGTCATCCATCGCGACCTGCGGCCGTCCAACGTCCTCGTCTCGGCGTCGGGCACCCTGAAGGTGGCCGACTTCGGCACGTCGCGGTTTCTCGAGATCGCCGCCCTGGGCACCACCGTCATCGGGAGCCCGCCGTACATGGCGCCGGAGCAGTTCCAGGGCGAGGCGGTGTTCGCGTCGGACCTCTACTCGTTCGGCGTCACCATGTATCAGATGCTGACCGGCGAGCTCCCCTACGACCCGCCCGCCCCGCGGGACCTCCCACGGCTGCGGAGCGGCGAGCTGGTGCAGCCGCCGCGCCTGGTGAAGGGGACCATCCCGCGGGAGCTGGACGACGTGGTGATGAAGGCGCTGGCCCCGCAGCTCGGGGACCGCTACGGAAACGCGGCAGAGCTGCTGTCGGATCTCGACGACATCCGGGCGGCGCGGACCGCCCGGCCCGGCCGACCCGGACGGAGCCGGGGCGCCGCGGCCCCCGCGCGCGGCCGCCGCACCCCCGGGCGGACCCCGAGCCGGCCCCGGGCGGCGCCGTCGGCCGATTTCTGCTGGTACTGCAACAAGCCGCTGCCCCCCCGCGCCGAGCGCTGCCCCTTCTGCCGCGAACGCCAACGGCGGTAGCTCCGCCTCTCAACCCTCCGACGCCGGGCATCCCGGGGCCGGCGGCCGCTCGGGCGCTGGTGACGGGACGGGTGCATGACCGGAAAGTGGCGCGCCGCCGGGAACGACACCGGAATCGCCGGCTGACCGGTGTC
Organism: Vicinamibacteria bacterium; assembly: GCA_022820675.1. Taxonomy (GTDB): domain Bacteria; phylum Acidobacteriota; class Vicinamibacteria; order Vicinamibacterales; family UBA8438; genus JAJEEA01. Next base: position 1,728 of record JAJEFC010000122.1, read on the forward strand.
AGCGCAGGTCGTCTCATGGATCTGACGTGCGCCCTGACGGGATGGGTGCACGTCAGATTCGTGAGATGGCTGCCACGCTGGGCTGTCAGGCTCCCGATTCTCGGCGTTCTCGGCTGCGAAACCCCTCCGGAACGCGCCGTCCCGGCCTCAGCGGTACGGTTTGCGGGCCGCGTCTCACTTTCTTGGCGTGCGCCCTGACGGGATGGGTGCACGTCAGATTTGTTGGAGAGCCTGGGGCTGCTTGGCAGCTCTTCATTCCCAGAAGTCTCTAACAGCCGCGGGGAGCTTTCGGCCGTGCGGCGCGATGTCGGCGTCGGCCTGCGATGGTCCAGCCCATGCCGGTCCCAACAATGCTGACGTGCACCCTGACGGGATTTGGGGGTTGCGCCCCGGTCGAGCCGGACACTACACTGGACAGTTACGAGTAGCTGATTCGACAGTAGATGGGCGGGCCTTCGCGATGAGCTTCGGCAGCGGCAAGATCTGGATGAACGGCAGGTTCGTGGACTGGGCGGACGCCAGGATCCACATCGGTGCTCACGTCGTCCATTACGGGAGCGGCGTGTTCGAGGGCATCCGGTGCTACGACACGCCGGCCGGCTCCGTCGTCTTCCGGCTCGACGCCCACCTGCGCCGCTTCTACGACTCGGCGAAGGTGTACAGGATGCCCCCCGAGATCGACCGGCCCGCCTTCCGCGAGGCGGTGCTCGAGACGATCCGGGTCAACGGCTACGCCGCATGCTACATCCGCCCGCTGCTCTACCGGGGCTACAACAGCCTCGGCGTCAACCCGTTCAACTGCCCGGTCGAAGCGGCCATCCTCACCTGGGAGTGGGGAGCCTACCTGGGCGAGGACGCCCTGGAGAAGGGCGTCGACGTGCAGGTCAGCTCGTGGGCCCGCCCCGCGCCGAACACGTTCCCGGCGATGGCCAAGTCCACCGCCAACTACGCCAACTCGCAGCTCATCAAGATGGAGGCGACCCTGAACGGCTACGACGAGGCGATCGCCCTCGACCCGTCGGGGCTGGTCAGCGAGGGCAGCGGCCAGAACATCTTCGTGATTCGCGACGGCGTCATCTTCACGCCGCCGATGGGCGGTTCGGTGCTCCCCGGCATCACGCGCGACGTCATCATCACGCTGGCCCGCGACCTCGGGACGCCCCTGGTGGAGCAGCCGGTGCCGCGCGAGATGCTCTACATCGCCGACGAGGTCTTCTTCACCGGCACCGCGGCGGAGATCTCGCCGATCCGCAGCATCGACAAGATCACCATCGGCGACGGCGCCCGCGGGCCGGTCACCGCGGCCATCCAGCGCCGGTTCTTCGACGTCGTCAACGGGCGGGTCAGCGATTCCCACGACTGGCTCACGCCGGTGCACCACGTGGCCGAGCCGGTCGCCGCCGCCGAGACATCCTGACCGGGAGCGCGTGGTGAAGCCCCGCGTTGCACGGAGACCGGCGAGGCGCCTGCCCGACAAGGCGCGACGAGGGCGCATGTCGGCCATATGCAACCGAGTAGCGACGCGGTCAGGCGGGATGCATCGCCGGTCGAATGCGGCGGGGCCTTTCACCACGGGCTCCTAGGGCATGGGCCGGGAGAGCGGCTGCCATGACGTCGCCCTGCGGCTCCTTGCCGGCCGCGACCTTTCGACGTCGCAGCTCCGCGAGCGCCTGCTCCGGCGCGGGCTTCCCGCCGACGAGATCGACCGCACCCTCGACCGCCTGACCCGCGGCGGCCTGCTGGACGACGCGCGGACCGCCGTGGCCCATGCGCGCCGGGCGGTGCAGGTCAGGCTCCGGGGCCGGCACCGCGCGCGCCGGGAGCTGGAAGCGCTCGGCATCGACCCGCCGGTCGCCGAGCGGGCCCTCGCAACGGTGTTCGACGAGGTCGACGAGGCCGCGGTGCTGGAGCGCGCCATCGCCAGGCGCGTTCGGGGCCCGGTGCGCACGCGGGCCGATCTGCGCCGGCTGCACCAGGCCCTCGTCCGGCAGGGGTTCGCGCGCGACGAGGTGGCCGCCGCCCTCCTCGCGCGGGCCGGGGCCGACGCCGCACTTGTGGAAGAATAGCGGCATGACGTCCAGCAGGATTCGCCAGAGCTTCCTCGACTACTTCGCCGGCGAGGGCCACGAGATCGTCCGCAGCTCGTCGCTCGTGCCCGCCGACGACCCGACGCTGCTGTTCACCAACGCGGGCATGAACCAGTTCAAGGACCTCTTTCTCGGCCGCGAGCAGCGCGCCTACCGGCGGGCGACGACGTCCCAGAAGTGCATGCGGGTCAGCGGGAAGCACAACGACCTCGACAACGTGGGGCCGTCCCGGCGTCACCACACCTTCTTCGAGATGCTCGGGAACTTCTCGTTCGGCGACTACTTCAAGGACGACGCGATTCCGTTCGCGTGGACGCTGCTGACCGAGGTGTGGCAACTGCCGCCGGACCGGCTGCACCCGACCGTCTTCAAGGGGGAGGCGGGCATTCCCCGCGACGACGAGGCGCACGCCATCTGGAGCCGTCTCGTCCCGTCCGACCGCATCGTCGAGATGGGCCTCGAGGACAACTTCTGGGCGATGGGCGACACCGGGCCCTGCGGCCGCTGCTCCGAGGTCCACTACGAGCGCGGAGACCACGTCCCCTGCGAGGAGCCCGCGTGCCGGGGCATCGACTGCAGTTGCGAGCGCTACGTCGAGATCTGGAACAACGTCTTCATGGAGTTCGACCGCGACGCCGGCGGGAACCTCGCGCCGCTGCCCGCCGCGTCCATCGACACCGGCATGGGGCTGGAGCGGATCGTCGCGATCATCCAGGACAAGACCTCGAACTACGACACCGACCTGTTCACCCCGCTGCTGCGCGCCATCGGCGCGGAGACCGGCCGCGCCTACGGCCCCCTCGCGCCCGGCGGCGCGCCGGGCCCCGACGACGTCTCGATGCGGGTCGTCGCCGATCACCTGCGGGCGATGACGTTCCTCATCGGCGACGGCGTCATGCCCTCCAACGAGTGGCGCGGCTACGTCCTGCGCAAGATCATGCGGCGCGCGATGCGGCACGGGAAGAAGCTGGGCATGACCCGCCCCTTCCTGCACCGCCTCGTGGACGTCGTCGCCCGCGAGATGGGCGACGCATACCCCGAGCTCCGCACCGGCCGCGAGACGATCGCCGGCGTGGTCCGGGCCGAGGAGGACCGGTTCGACGCGGTCCTGACCGACGGGCTGCCCCGGCTCGAGGCGGCGCTGACGAGAGCCGACGGCGGCGGGTTGGCCGGGGAGGACGTCTTCCGGCTCTACGACACCTACGGGCTGCCCCTGGACTTCATCGAGGATCTGGCCGCCGAGCGGGGCGTGACCGTGGACCGCGGCGGCTTCGAGCGGTGCCTGGAGGCCCAGCGCACGCAGTCGCGGGCGGGCACGCGGTTCTCGGCGGACGCAGGGTCGAGCGAGTTCACGTTCGCGACCGGCAATCCCGCCGGCTCGGCCGTGCCCGCCGACGGCGCGGACTCGTCACCGGTCGGCTCCACGCCCGGCCCGTCGGTCGCCCACGCCTCCGACCGGTTCGAGGGGTACACGGCCACCCGGGTCGACGACGCGGAGATCCTGGGACTGTTCGACGACGCGCGCACCGAGGTCTCCGAGATCGGCCCCGGCACGGCGGGCTACGTGGTGCTCGATCGCACGCCGTTCTACCTCGAGGCCGGCGGACAGGTCTCGGACACCGGACGCCTGACGGCGGCCGGCGACGCCGTAGTGGCCGAGGTCGACGGCCTCGAGCGCGTCGCCCCCGGCGGGCCGCGCGCGCACCGCGTGCAGGTCGCGCGGGGGGGCCTGAAAGTCGGCGAACGGGTGAACGCGGCCGTCGACGCGGAGCGCCGGGACGCCATCCGGCGGAACCACACCGCCACCCACCTGCTCCACGCCGCGCTCCGCGAGCACCTCGGCGCCCACGTCAAGCAGGCGGGCTCGCTCGTCGCGCCGGACCGGCTGCGGTTCGACTTCGCCCACGACGGACCGGTCGATCCCGAGACGCTGGACGCGATCGAACGGACCGTCAACGCCGGCGTGTACGCCAACCACGCGGTGGAAACGGAGGTCCGGTCGACGCAGGAGGCGATCGAGGCCGGGGCCATGGCCCTCTTCGGCGAGAAGTACGGCGACTCGGTTCGGGTGGTCTCGGTGCCCGGCGTCAGCATGGAGCTGTGCGGGGGCACCCACTGCCGGGCCACCGGCGACATCGGCCTGTTCGCGGTGACCCAGGAGACCGGCGTCGCGGCGGGCGTGCGCCGCATCGAGGCGGTGACCGGCGAGGGCGCGGTCGCCCACCTGCAGGGCCAACGCCGGTCGGCCGCCGCCGTCCTCGACGCGTTGGGGGTTTCCGGCGACCGCGCGGTGGACACCGTCAGGCGGCTGCAGGCCGAGGCCCGGCGGCTCGCCCGCGAGCTCGACCAGTTGAAGATGAAGGCGGCCCTCGGCGGGCCGGCAGAATCGCAGGGAGACGACTCGGTGTCCATCGGCGACGCCCGGTTCATCGCGAGACGGGTCGGCGGGCTGGAGAAGGGCGCGCTGCGCGGCCTCGCCGACAAGCTCCGCGACCGCCTGGGGCGCGGCGTGGTGCTGCTCGTCAACGACAACGACGGCAAGGTCGGCCTGATCGTCTCGGTGAGCAAGGACCTGACGGACCGGGTGCACGCCGGGAAGGTGGTGAAGGCGATAGCCCCCATCGTCGGCGGGGGCGGGGGCGGCCGCCCCGACTTCGCCGAGGCGGGCGGCCGCGAGCCCGCCCGCATCGACGCCCTCCTGACCGAGAGCCGGCGCGTCGTGGGCCGGATGCTCGGCGAGGAGTCCGCCTCGTAGGCGTCTGCGCCTTAGAACGGTTCAGACTCCTTACAGGGGTTGGTAGGGGCGCCAAGCGGAGCCGAAGGCGACGATGGGCGGGCTATTGGTGCTGCGTCACGACCAGAGTTCGGAACATGGTGCTCTGATTCGTCAACGACTGGCAGGGTTCGCTGCGGCGCCAAGCGGAGCCGAAGGCGACGATGGGCGGGCCGGAAGTCGGTGCCGTGCAACGGCGTCGACTCGTAGAGGGTCGGTTGGGCTCCGAGCGGAGCCGAAGGCGACGATGGGCGGGCCAAGACACCCCGCCGCCGGACATGACCTCACCCACGCGCGCTCGTCCCGGGGACAGACCGGAACACGGAGACGCCCCCCTGCAACGGATCCGGCTGGATGTCTGGCTGGACGTCGCGTGCCTGTTCAAGACCCGTTCCGAGGCCCAGCGCGCCTGCCGCGGGGGCAAGGTCGACGTCAACGACCAGCGGGCCAAGCCGCACCGGACCGTCCAGGCCGGCGACCGGCTCGCGATCACCCGGACGCAGGGCCGGAAGCAGCTCGTCGTGGTGCGGTCGGCGGCCGAGCACCATCTCCCCAAGGCGGAAGCGAGGACCCTGTACGAGGACGTCACCCCACCCCTCACCGAGGCCGAGCGGGAGATGCGCCGCCTGGGCCACGACCCCGGCCCCCCGGCCCGCCCGCGGGGCGCGAAGGCCCCCGACGCACGCGATCGCCGCGCCCTGCGGCGTCTGAAGCGCAGTTGACGGCGACCTGGAGGGCGGCTGACGGTGCTATACTGTCACGTTTCCGGAATCGTCGCGGAACGGAAAGGAATGCGCACGACTTGGCCAATCACAAGCACACGCTGAAGGCGCACAAGCAGAACCTCGTGCGCCGGGCTCGCAACCGCGCGTTGCGAACCCGGCTCCGGGGGGCCCTCAAGTCCCTGCGGTCGTCCATCGATCAGGGCGACGTCACGGGAGCCCGCTCGGCGTTCAGCGGCACGGTGTCGCTCATCGATCGGATGTCCGCCAAGGGGATCATCCACGACAACACCGCCGCCCGCTACAAGTCGCGGCTCGCCCGGCGCCTCGCCGCGGCGGCGGAATAGCCGGCGGCTCCGGCCCGCCCGGTCGCGCCCGCGCCCGGCGCGACTCCCGGCTCCCGAGGGCGGTGACGGAAGCTGGCCCGGAGAGCGTTGCCTGCGGCTCCGCTACACCGCCCACCCAACCCCTCAGGAGTCCGCGCCTGGCCCCGCCAGGCGCAAGGAACCCGAGTTCGGGCTGCATCCGGGTGCAGTTGGCGGCCTCTCGCCGACGAACGCCCGGAAACGCGGGGCCGGCGCCCCTCGAAGCCCCACCCGGGGTCCCGCCGTCACGCGTCGCAGAGCTCTGCGACGAGTCGCTCCAGCAGAACCCGGTGGTCACCGGCCGAGCTCTTGAGGTCGAGATCGGTGCGGTAGAGCGACTCGACGGCGGCGGCGATGCGTTGGTTCGGCATCCTGGTCCTCACGACCCACGCGAGCTGCCCCAGGACCATGTAGGGAGGCGCACCGGACTCGACGATGAGGGCGAGCTCCCTCAGCGCGGTCGCGGCCTGTCCGCGCTCGATGGCCCTCGCCACCGCCCAGTCGTCATGAGCGGCCGCCGGCCCCGCCACCATCCTCGCGTCGTCGAGGCTGACGGCCGGCGCGTCGCCGATGAAGAGCAGCAGCCGCTCGACCTCGCCGCGCAGGCGGGGCAGGTCGGGTCCGGCCCGCGCGGCCACCAGACGCACCGCGGCCGCGTCGATGGAACGGCCCGCCGCCGACACGCGCCGCCGCACCCAGCGCTCGGCGTCCGCCACCGAGGCCAGCTCGTCGCCCATCACCTGCGTGGCCGCGTCCAGCAGGCGTGCGGTCGTGCGGCGGCGCCGGTCGAGGCCGGCCGCCACCAGCACCAGGCAGGCGTGCGGGTAGGGACTCGCGAGATACTCCTCGAACGCCGCGAGGTCCGCGGCGGCGGCCCGGCTCTCGCGCTTCGGCGCCAGGCAGCGCTCCGCCCGCCGGACGATGACGATGCGCCGGGGCGCCATCATCGGCAGGGTCGCGGCCGCCTCGACGACCTGCCGCAACGTGGCCTCGGCGCCGTCGAGCCGCTCCACGTTGAACGCCCGCAGGCCCTCGTCGACGGCCTGCTCGAACGCGCCGGCCACCTCGGCCTTCTCGAGATCGTCGTCGCCGAGCACCAGGTACACGGGCGCGAGGTCGCCGGCGGCGATCTGCTTCAGCGCCTCGCCGGGGGTGATGGCGGACATGGCGGCGGGATGGGCGCGCTCACCGAGCCCGAAGTCCGGGGCGGTCGACCGCCGGGCCGGTCAGAACGCCTCGAGGATCGAGCTGACCACGGTGCTGGCGAAGTCGCGCGCCACCCGCTGCACCGCGTTCGACTGCTGGCCGAAGAAGAGGTTCGCGTCGACCCGCCCGCCGCCCGCCGAGGCCACGTCGTACTCGTCGCTGAAGGAGAGCGACGGGTTCTCCCACAGCACCTCGTCGGTCGTCAGGTCGCGGAACTCGATGTCCGCCTGCACCGTGAGGATGTAGCGTGACGCCTGCTGCTGGGCGCTGAACGACGCGGGGGCGAGAGTCACCCGGCTGATGGTGCCGGTGAGCACGGCGTCCACCCCGGTCTCGGCCGCGACGACCCGGTAGCGGCCGCGCCCGATGAACTCGGTACGCACCTGCTGGGTCAGCGACTGCTCGATCTCGAACACGGTGGTGTTGTTCTGGAACAGCGGCACGCCGATGGTCTGGATGTAGTCGGGCAGGAACGTCCCCTGCCCCGCCAGGGCATAGCCGCAGCCGCTGCAGAGCGCGGCCGTACCCAGCACGCCCAGCAGCCTCGCGAGCACCCTTCGCGTCATGGCGCCACCTCCCCTTCCCGCTCCGGCCCGCCCATCGTCGCCTGCGGCGCCGCGGGCGCCCAACCCGTCCTGCAGGCGTCGGCGCCGGTCCACGACGCAGACCCCCAGCCCACCCATCGTCCCCTGCGGCGCCGCCCGGGCGCCCAACCAATCCTGCAGGCGTCGGCGCCGTTCCACGACGCAGACTCCCAGCCCGCCCATCGTCGCCAACGCGCCATCCGGGGCCCAATCCCCAAGGGTCGGCGCCTCTCCACCGGCGCAGCCCTCTGGTGTCGGGCTCGTCACCGGGCGACGACGTTCACGAGCTTGCCGCGCACCACCACCACCCGGGCGACCTCCCGCCCCGCGGTGTGCGCCTGGACCGCGGACTCGGCCAGCGCCGCCGCCCGCAGCTCCTCTTCGCCGACGTCGGCCGGGACCGTCAGGCGGGCGCGCAGCTTCCCGTTGACCTGCACCGGCACCACGATCTCGTCCGCCTTCGCCACCGCCGCGTCGAACTCGGGCCACCCGGCCGCGCGCAGGCCTTCGGCGTGCCCGAGCCGCTCCCACAGCTCCTCGCAGAGGTGCGGGGTGAACGGCGACAGCATGAGGACCAGGGCCTCCACGGCCTCCCGGAGCACGGCGGCGGTCGCGGCCGGCAGGGTCTCGGCCCCGGCCCCCGCCGCGGGCGGCTGCCCGAGCTTCACCCCGTGTCCGTCGCAGAACGCGTACAGCTCGTTCACCAGCTCCATCAGGGCGGACACCGCGGTGTTCAGATGCGCCCGGGGGTCGAGGTCGCCCGAGACCCGCCGGATCGTGTCGTGGGTCTTGCGCCGCAGGCCGCGGTGCGCCGGGTCGAGCTCTCGCCCCTCGACCTCGCCCGGGGGAACGTCCGCCAGCCCCGGGGCGGCCCGGGTCACGAGGCGCCACACCCGGGTGAGGAACCGGAAGCTCCCCTCCAGACCGGAATCGGTCCACTCGATCTCCTTCTCGGGCGGCGCGACGAACGTCTCGTAGAGCCGCAGGGCGTCCGCCCCGAAGGTGGAGATCATCTCGTCGGGGTCGACGACGTTGCCCTTCGACTTCGACATCACCGCGCCGTCGCGCAGCACCATGCCCTGGGTCAGGAGCCGCGTGAACGGCTCGTCGTGGTCGACCATCCCGAGGTCCTTGAACACCCGGCAGAAGAACCGCGAGTAGATCAGGTGCAGGATGGCGTGCTCGACGCCGCCGATGTAGAAGTCGACGGGCCCCCAGTAGCGGACCGTCGCGGGGTCGAAGGCCCGCTCGTCGTTGGCGGGATCGCAGTAGCGGTAGAAGTACCACGACGAGTCCACGAACGTGTCCATGGTGTCGGTCTCGCGGCGCGCCGGCCGCCCGCACGACGGACACGTGGTGTCGACGAACTCGGGAATCTGCGCGAGGGGCGAGTCTCCCCGCCCGCTGAACTCGGCCACCTTCGGCAGCTCGACCGGGAGGTCCGCATCGGGCACCGGCTGCAGGCCGCAGGCCTCGCAGTGGATGATGGGAATGGGGGTGCCCCAGTACCGCTGCCGCGAGATGCCCCAGTCCTTGAGCCGGAACTGCACGGCGGCGCGCCCGAACCCCCGCTGCTCGGCCGCCTGCGCCATCTCCGCGGGGGCGTCCGCGGTGGACCGCCCGGTGAACTCGCCGGACCCGACCAGCACCCCCGGCCCCGCGTAGGCGGCCTCCAACGCCGTCCCCTCGAGGGGCGCGCCGTCGGCGTCGTCCGGCTGGATGACGACCTCGACCGGCAGGCCGTACTTGCGCGCGAACTCGAAGTCGCGCTGGTCGTGGGCGGGCACCGCCATCACCGCGCCGGTGCCGTACTCGGCGAGCACGAAGTTGGCGACCCAGATGGGCACGGGCCGGCCGGTGAACGGGTTGATGCAGCGGCGTCCGGTGTCGAAGCCCTCCTTCTCGACGGCCCCGGTCAGGCGGTCGGTGCGGTCGAGGGCCCGGAACGCCTGCACCTGCTGCTGCAGCCCGGCCGGGTCGAGGGCCTCGTCGACGAAGCGGGCCACCAGGGGATGCTCGGGCGCCAGCAGGACGAAGGTCGCCCCGAAGATGGTGTCGATGCGGGTCGTGAAGACCTCGATCTCGGCCGCCGCGCCCCCGCCGGCCGGCGCCTCCGACCCCGCCGGCTCGACCGCGAACCGGACCCGCGCCCCCGCCGAGCGCCCGATCCAGTTCCGCTGCATCGTCAGCACCTTCGCGGGCCACTCGTCGAGCCGCTCGATGCCCTCGAGGAGGCCGTCGGCGTACTCGGTGATGCGCAGGAACCACTGGTCGAGGTCGCGCGGCTCGACCGCATACCCGCAGCGCCAGCATCCCCCGTCGACCACCTGCTCGTTGGCGAGCACCGTCGCGCAGTCGGGGCACCAGTTCACCGTCGACCGGCGGCGGTAGGCGAGGCCGCGCTCGAACATCCGCAGGAACAGCCACTGGTTCCACCGGTAGTAGGCGGCCTCGCACGTCGCGAGCTCGCGCTCCCAGGCATAGCTGATGCCGAGGCGCTGGAGCTGCCCCTTCATGTGGGCGATGTTGTCGAGGGTCCAGGTCTCGGGGTGCGACCGGTTCTTGATGGCGGCGTTCTCGGCGGGCAGGCCGAAGGCGTCCCAGCCGAACGGGTGCAGGACGTTGAAGCCCCGCATGCGCTTCATGCGGGCGATGACGTCGCCGATCATGTAGTTGCGGACGTGTCCGACGTGGGCGTGCCCCGACGGATAGGCGAACATGACGAGGCAGTAGTACTTGGGGCGCCCCGCCTCCTCGGTCACCTCGAAGGCGCGCTCGTCGGCCCAGCGCCGCTGCCACTTCTTCTCGATGGCCTGCGGATCGTAGTCGGACACGGTATGCAGCTTGGTTGGATGCGAGTCGGACCCGTGCGGAACGGGCGGTCGACACGATTATAGCAAGCCGGCGCCGGCCGGATGGCGCCTGCCGGGACGAGACCGCGGGCTGCAAGCGGCGTCCGGACAGACGTGCCCGCCTGCGGTCCGGCGACCGAGGGACCCCACGGGCGTGTGGCCACCGCCGGCGAACCACCATCGGGGGAGCCAAGGCGGTCCCGCGGGATGCAACGCCGGGCGCAGCCCGCGAGGAACTGGCGGGGCTGTGCAGGAGTCTGCGCGGCAGAACGGCGCGGACGCCTGGTGTCATGACCACGCGTTCGCACGTCGCGCCGTCGTGATTGGTCAACGATTACGCGCTGCAAATCCAAGTCCCGTATCCGAAGACCGGGACGGACGCGCCACTAGCGCAACTCGGCCCAGTACGGGGCGAGGGCCCGCCGCACCGCCGGAATCACCCCGTCGGCCCGGGTCGTGTCGCCGGCGATGGCGTCCGCCGGCGCCGGCGGCCCGGCCGCGAGGCGCGCCAGCGTCGAGTCGAGGCACGCTTCCAGCGCGTTCAGGTCGTACCCGCCCTCGGTGACCACCGCCAGCCGGCCGCCGCAGCAGCCCGCGGCGAGACGGTGGACGTGGTCGGTCATCGCGTCGTAGCCCGCGGTCGACACCTGCATGCCCCCCAGGGGGTCGCGCGCGTGGGCGTCGAAGCCGGCCGACAGCAGGATCAGGTCGGGATCGAACCCCGTGACCACCGGCACGACCAGCTCGCGCATGGCCCGGTCGTAGTCGGCGTCCCCGCCGCCGGCCTCGAGCGGCACGTTCAGCGTGAAGCCGAGCCCGTCGCCCCGTCCGACGTCGCCGGCCGCGCCCGTCCCCGGATAGAAGGGGTACTGATGGAGCGAGACGTACAGCACCGCGGGGTCCTCGTAGAACATCCACTGGGTGCCGTTTCCGTGGTGCACGTCGTAGTCGATGACCGCGACCCGGTCGAGGCCCGCCGCACGCGCGGCCGCCGCCGCCACCGCCACGCTGTTGAACAGGCAGAAGCCCATGGCCCGGTCCGCCTCGGCGTGGTGGCCCGGCGGCCGAACCAGGGCCATGGCCGGCGCGCCGTCGGCGAGGGTGGACTCGACGGCGGCGACGACGGCGCCGGCCGCCAGCAGCGCCACCTCGTAGGACGTGTCCGACGTGTAGGTGTCGGGGTCGAGGCGCAGGCGCCGCCCCGCCGTGTCCGCGATGCGGTCGACGTAGGCGGGCCGGTGCACCCGGGTCAGCTCGCCGCGGGTCGCGGCCCGCGGCGGCGTCAACGCGCCGCCCCCCTCGACCCACCGGCGGGCCACCGCGGCCATCACCTCTCCCCGGGCCGGCCGCTCGGGATGGCCGCTCGGCGGCTGGTGCTCGATGAACCGATCGCTGCCGATGAGAACCATGGGTACCCCTCCACGATGACCCCCGCATGGTACGACAGCCGCCGAGCGCCGCGCAAAGAACCGTGAACCTTCCCGGTTGAGTGCTCGTCTCATTCAACATATGCCTGTTAAACACTAAGGTTAATTGACTCCATCAGAGTAACCTGCTAGCATGTTGAATCAGGCAAGGACGGAACCGGATGTGAACGACAGGATTCGCAACCGATCTCAATCACAACCCAAGGAGGGAACACCATGTTGAGCATGACGCGCTGGAGCCCGTTCGAGGAGCTCGGCACCCTGCACCGCGAGATGGATCGGGTTTTCGGCCGCTATATCGGCGACGAGCCGGCGACGGGACCGGCCTGGACGCCGGCCACCGAGGTCCGGACCGGCGACGACGGCTGGAAGGTGCGCATGGCGCTGCCGGGAATCGACCCCGGCGACGTGCACGTCGACCTGCACGGCACCAGCCTGACCATCTCCGGCGAGCGGACGCGCACCGGGGAGAACGGCAACGGCTACGCCTCGGAGATCCGCTACGGCCGCTTCGAGCGCGTGTTCACCCTGCCCGCCAAGGTCGACGCCGAGAAGGTCAGCGCCCACTACGAGAACGGCATGCTCGAGCTGACCCTGCCGCTGGCCGAGACCGCCAGGCCCCGCCGGATCGAGATCGGCACGACCGCGCCGGTCGACACGGTGGCGGCCGAGGCCGTGGCCTCGTAAGCGGGCACGCAGCCGGCTACGTCAGGCCGCCCGGGACTGCAAGCAGTCCCGGGCGGCCTCACCATTCTGGAGGGGCATCTTGAGGACAATACAGTTGGCGGACTTCGACTTCGGTTTCCTGAACCAAACAGTCAGAGGGGCTGGCGGCTTCCAGAACCTCCTGCGCAGGATCAAGGCAGGGTACGACCCTCGTGCGGGCACGCTTCAGATTTCCGCACTCGATGAAGAACGGGTCATTCGGTATTCGGCCGACTATGGCGGCGGCGGATTCCAGGGCAGACTGGGACCGCTGGTCGCTGCACTGACCCGGCCGAACGGAGAATGATCCGACGCACCCGGCCGAGCTCCGTCCGGTAGAATGCGGCGATGCTACAACACCTTCTCTTCGCGTACCAGTTCAGTCTCGACCGCGGCAGGGTGATGGTGAAGGACCTCTCGGACGAGCAGATGGTCTGGCAGCCGCACGGCGTCGTCAATCACCCCGCGTGGATCCTCGGCCACCTCGCGCTCTCGTCCGACGGCCTCGCGCGGCGGTACGGGCTGCCGTCGACGCTGCCCGAGGGCTGGACCGACACGTTCGGGGCGGGAGGCATCCCCAGCGGCGCCGCCGCCGACTTCCCGGGCCGGGACCGCATTCTCGACGAGCTCGCCGCGCAACACGCGCGGGTGGCCGATGTCGTCGGCGCGGCCGACCCCGCCGTCTTCGAGACGCCGTTCCCCGACGAGCGCCGCCGCCAGACCTTCCCCACCCTCGGCGACTACACCGCGTTCGTCATGACCACGCACGAGGGCAGCCACATCGGCCAGATCGCGGCGTGGCGCCGTGCCATGGGCCTCGGTTCGGCCACCGGCATCTGACCCCCCACTCGGCGAGTCGGGCGTTCGTCGAAACCCTTGGAGGTGCTCGGGCGGGGTCGACGCCGACCGCGCCGAACCCTGGCCCTGCAGGCCGCCCGGTGAGGGGCTCGGGCGGGTCGACGCCGACCGCGCGGGAAACAGGCCGGCCGGTCACGTTCACCGGGACGCGCGACCGGCTGGTCCAACGGAACGGCCGCCTCCCGACCGCCCTTCGCTGCCCCCGGACCACCCCGGTGACCCCACGGCCCGGCGCGCCGAGCCGGCTTCTACGGCTCCAGGCTGGCCGTATAGGCCACGATGTCCACGATGTCCTCCACCGTGAGGTTCGCCACCGCGGCGTCCATCAGGTCGGACCACGCGCCGTCGCGCACGCCGGTCTTCAGGTCCCAGAGCTGCCGCGCCATGTACGTCGGCGAGCGGCCGGCGAGGGCCGGCACCGGGCCGAGGCCGCGCAGGTCGGGGCCGTGGCAGACGGTGCACGCCACCGAGCTGTCGCCGCCGGTGAGCACGATGCGGCGGCCCCGCCCCACCGCGCCCGACGGCACGTAGGCGATGAAGCCCGACGAGTCGTCGCGCAGCTTGGTCAGCTTCAGGTCCACGGGGGTTTCGACGATGCGCGTGCCGATCGGCTCGACGCCGCCGCCCTCGACCACCTCGTGAATCCACCCCGCGAACTGCGTCTCCGGCACCGCGTCGGTCTCGACGACGCGGACCCACGGCTTGAAGTCCATCGACGAGAAGTACTCGGCCGCGATGCGCGCCTCCTCGTCGGTGGCGGCCAGCCCGATGCGCTCCATGAACGCGGGCGGCCCCATGCGCGGCTCGCCGGGCCGACGCCGGCCGTTCCGCCAGTCGGTCATCTGCTGCACGAGGTACTCGTAGGGCTGCCCCGCGAGACCCGCGTTCTCGGGCTTGCCCTGGCCGTTCGGCAGGTGGCAGTAGCCGCACGCGACGACGCCCTCGCCGCCGCCCGTCGCCACGACCTCGGGCATCGGCGGGTGGCCGTCCGGGTGCCAGTCGGGCGGCCCGTTGTCGATGGCGATGGCCGAGCGCGGCATCGACACGCTGGAGCCGGGCACGGTGACCACCTCGTCGGGGTCCAGGGCCGCGGCGACCACGTTCGGGTCGTTGAGCACGTAGGCCCACGGCAGGACCGCGGCGGCCCCTTCGGTCTCCTGCGCGTGCGCGTCCACCCCGGCGGCGAGTCCGGCCGCCGCCAGCACCATCGTCCATACGCTGCTCGACTGTCGCATCGCGTCCTCCTCGTGGCCGCGCGGTCGGGGCGCGCGGCGATGCGTCCCTCCTGAAATCGGCCCATCATACACGCCGCGCTCGACACGCCGCCGGACGGACGGGTCGGTCGCCGTGCTCGTGGCCCATCGAAGGCGAGAACGGGCTCGGCATCGCAAACCGGGGGCGCTGGACGCGCGAGGTGGTCGAAGACGCGCCGGACGCGCTCGGGAAAGGTCGATCCCGAGCGGGCCGAGGCGCCGGCCCGACAGGACGGCCCCGGCGGACACCAACAACGTCGAGAGGGCTCCGGTCAGACTGCCGCGGGGCGCTTCCTGGATCGGACGCCGGCCGGCGTGGTCGTCAAGCCGAGGAAACGGTTCAGGTGACCCCGGTCACGCGATCGTCGAAGACGACTCAGCGCCGGGCGTCCAGCAGCTTCCGCACCCGCGCGTAAACGTCGCGCCGGTGGCCGATGGCCACGGCCAGGATCTCCACGCGGGACTCGATGACGCGATACACGATCCGGTAGTCTCCGGTGCGCAGGGACCGCAATCCCTTCAGGGTCAGCAGCAGCGGCTTGCCGCGTTCCGGATCTTCACGGAGTCTCTCGAGGGCGGCCAGCAGGCGCCGCCGGACGGTGGGATCGAGCCTCCTGACGGCACGCGCGGCGCTAGTCGCGTAGACGAGCGTCCACGTCATCCCAGACGTCCTCGTGCGCCACCAGATTGCCCGCTTCGGCTTCCGCGAGGCCTCGCTCGATCGACTTCGACAGGTCCTGGTCGGCCAGGATCTCGAGCGTCTCGATCAGCGCCTCGTAGTCGGTCAGCGAGAGCAGCACACCCACGGGACGTCCGGACCGGGTGATGACCACCTCTTCCCCGAGCGATTCGACATCGGCCAGGAGCTTCGCAAGATGGGTCTTGGCCTCCGAGAGCGGCACGGTAGTCATGGACGCTTCCTCGGATCAGATTATATTCCCGGCCTGATTTGTAGTCCATCCGACCGGGCCGCCCGTCCCACGCGCTGGCACGCGGCAGTTTACACCAGACGAATCCTGCCTTGGCATTTGGAAATGGCTGGTATACGGCGCAATCTGGAAGATAGCGTCAACCGTCTGCTGGACGTGTTCCCGGTGGTCATGCTGCTGGGGGCCAGACAGTTGTAGGGCGACGGCTGCCTGAAAGGACTGAGGCTCGGCCCCACTGAGAGCGGCGGCGCGGCGCTCGGGTTGCACGGCGACCGCACTTCCGATTCCACCGTCCATCCGGGAACGGGTGTCAAATGTTGCACGAACGGCCCGGAAATGCTAGCCTCCCCCGTCGATTCGACGGACCGCCATGCTGCCTGTCTCGGCCGGGTTGCTCCCCGGCACGCTCGACCTCCTGATCCTCAAGGCGATCTCGCTGGAGCGCCTGCACGGCTACGGCGTGCTGCTCCGCATCCGGCAGATCTCCGGAGAGGCCCTCGACGTTCCGCAGGGCTCGCTCTACCCGGCCCTCAACCGGCTCGAGCACCGCGGCCTCATCGAATCGGAATGGGGCGAGAGCCGGAACGGACGCCGCGCAAAGTACTACTCCCTGACTCGCGGCGGACGGCGGCAGCTCAAGCAGGAGGTGGCGGGCTGGGAGCGGCTCGCCCAGGCCATGGCCGTCGCCCTCCGCGCCACGCCCGAAGAAGCGTGACAGTCTGCACCGCCCCGACGGAGCTGGCCGACCTCAGCGCGCGAGTCATCGACGGAGAATCCGATCTCGTCATTCAGCGACGTCGCCCTCGTGGAGACGGCCTGCGTGCTCACGTCGGTCTACGGAATCCCGCGAGAGGCCGTGGTCGACCACCTCGTCGCGCTGCTGCGCAAGGAGAACATCGATACCCTCCGGATGCCGAAGGTACCGCCCAGCTCCAAGGCATGAGGAAGCAGCGCCAGAAGCAGGAATCGCACGATGACCTGATGCCGGCCGGTCGGCATGGGCAGGATATCGAGACGGCCGTCCGTGAACTCGAGCAGCCGCCGGCAGCGTTCCGTCCACTGCAGGTACTGCGCTTCTGTGCACGTTCCGTGCCGCGCCGGCACGTCGATGGACGCGCCCTCGTCCGGCGTGACGAGCCGAGGCTCGCCCGGATGCGTTGCTGATCTCATGTCGTTCCGCGGATTCACCCGCCCCCCCGAACCACTTCCAGTATCGGCAGGCGTGGTTCTGGTTGTCAACCATCGCTCGCGCTCCGGATTCCGGTTCCGTAGATACCGCTCCGGGGCGTGGCAGCGCGGATCACGGGGCCTCGCGTTCACCTCGGGCCATGCGGAGCGTAGCCGCTCCTGAGACAGAGAAAGGGCACGGTCGCAACCCCTTGCGGGCTGCAACCGTGCCCCTGAGCTCTTCCCGAGCGAACCGCCCGCTACGCCACGATCTGCGGAATCAGCGTGCCGTGCACGTCGGTCAGCCGCATGTCCCGACCGTTGTAGCGGTAGGTCAGCTTCGTGTGGTCCATCCCCAGCAGGTGCAGCATCGTCGCGTGCAGGTCGTGCGGCGACACCCGCTGCTGCTCGGCCTTGTAGCCGAACACGTCGCTGGCGCCGATGGCCTGGCCGCCCTGGATGCCGGCCCCGGCCATCCACCCGGTCATGGTGCCGGGGTTGTGGTCGCGGCCGACGCCGCGCTGCGAGATGGGCATCCGGCCGAACTCGGCGTGCCACACGATGAGGGTCGAGTCGAGCATGCCGCGGGCCTTCAGGTCGGTCAGGAGCCCCGCGATCGGCTTGTCGGTCTCGGCCGCGTGCTGGCTGTGGTTCTCCTTCAGGTTGCTGTGGGCGTCCCAGGTGTCGGTGTTCTGGACTCCGAGGCCGCCGTGGAAGAGCTGCACGAAGCGGACGCCGCGCTCGACGAGGCGGCGCGCCATCAGGCACTGGCGCCCGAACGGCTCGGTGATCTCCTCGTCGAGGCCGTAGAGCTTCTTCGTGGCCTCGGACTCGGCCGAGGTGTCGACGGCCTCGGGGGCGCAGCCCTGCATGCGGTAGGCGAGCTCGTAGGACGAGATGCGGGCCGCGAGCTCGGAGTTGCCGGGGTTGCGGGCCATGTCCATCTCGTTGAGCCGGGCCAGGGTGTCGAGACGTGCCCGCTGCTGCTCGACGCTCATGCCCTCGGGGGGCTGCAGGTCGACGATGGGGTCGCCGACGGCGCGGAACAGCGTGCCCTGGTAGGCGGCGGGCATGAAGCCGGCGCTCCAGTCGTTGGGGCCGCCCAAGGGGCCGCCGCGGTAGTCGTTCATGACCACGAACGCGGGCAGGCTGGAGCTCTCCGACCCGAGGCCGTAGGTGACCCACGAGCCGACGGCGGGGAACCCCATCCGGATCTGGCCGCTCTGCATCTCGTAGGTCGCCTGGATGTGGTCGTTCGACCGGCCGTAGAGCGACCGGATGAACGCCATCTCGTCGACCTTCTTCGAGAGGTGCGGGAAGATCTCGGACACGTGGAGGCCGCTCTCGCCGTGCCGGTGGAACTCGAACGGGCTCGGCATCAGCGGCCCGGGGTGGCCCTGCCGCACGACGACCGACTCGGCCATCGGCTGTCCCGCGTACTCCGTCAGCGCGGGCTTGTAGTCGAACGTGTCGACCTGGCTGACCCCGCCGCTCATGAACAGCGAGATGACCGCGGTCGCCCGGGGCTCGAAGTGGGGGGCCTTGGGCGCGAACGGGTTCCCGGGGATGGGGTCGCCGCAGCCGTCCGCGGGCGCCGCCGCGAGCATCCCCTCGCGGTCGAGCATGTGGGCGAGAGCGAGCCCCGCGATGCCGCCGCCCGACTGGAAGAGGAAGTTGCGGCGGTCCCAGAACGTCCGCTTCCGGCAATGGTGATGATGGTGATCGTGCATCGTTGCTCCCTCTATCTCAGGTACAGGAACTCGTTCAGGTTGAGCATCACGTGGGTCAGGTCGACGAGCGACTGCGACGACACGAGGCCGCGGGCCACCTCGGCCTCCTCGGGCGCGGGCGGCCGGGTCAGGGCGATGCGGTAGGCGAGGTCGATCTGCCGGTCGACGTCGCCGGGGGCCGCCCGCTCGAGCCGCTCGGCGAACAGCTTGGCCTGGTTCAGGACGAACTCGTTGTTCATCAGGGTCAGGGCCTGCGTGGCCACCGTCGACACGTTGCGGGCCGCCGCCGTCTGGTTCTGGTCGGGCAGGTCGAACGTCTCGAAGAACGGGAAGCTCAGCGACCGGCGCCGGAAGACGTAGACGCTGCGCCGCCAGACGTCGGGGCCGTCCTCCTGGTTGTCCCAGTAGCCGTTCCGCGCGGCCAGCAGAAGCTCCTGCGGCACGTGGGGGAAGACCGGCTGACCGCCCACCGTGAGGTCGATGGCGCCGCTCACCGTCATGATGGCGTCGCGCAGGGCCTCGGCCTCGAGCCGCTGCGGCCGGTACTGCCAGAGCAGCCGGTTGTCGGGGTCGGCGGCGCGGCTGTCCGCGTCCTCGTGGGCCGACGCCATCCGGTAGGCCTCGGAGGTCATCAGCAGCCGGTGCATCTCCTTGACGCTCCAGCCGCGGTCCATGAACTCCACGGCCAGCCAGTCGAGCAGCGCGGGATGGGTGGGCGCATCGCCCATCCGGCCGAGGTTGTCGAGGGTGCGCACGATGCCGCGGCCGAAGTGGTGGTGCCAGATGCGGTTGGCCATGACCCGCGCGGTCAGGGGGTTGTCGCGCGACGCGATCCACTCGGCGAGGGCGAGCCGGCGGCCCGACGTGCGCCCGTCCGGCCGGGGCAGCGCCGTCGGAGGGTCGCCGTAGGTGGCCACGGTCAGGAACCCGGGCGACATCTCCGACCCCGGACTGAACGGATCGCCGCGAATCAGGAAGTAGTTGGGCGGCACCTCGAAGGGCGGCCCGCCCTCCTCGTGCAGGAACGACCCCGGCTCGTCGGGCAGGATGCGGCACTCGGGGCACCCGATGACGTTGTCGCCGGGGCCGTCCGGGGCGTAGCGGTAGTCGCCGTCGGTGACGATCTCCGCCATCGGCGGCTCCGGCGGGCGCACGGCGTCGAGGGCCTCGACCGCCGCCGTCAGCTTGCTCCAGCGGTCGCCCTCCGCCTCGGACAGCGCCTCGACGACCTGCCGCCGCGGCGGGTTGATCGACAGCACCTGGGCGGCCAGCAACTGCTCGCCCGCCGTCCGCTCCGCCTCGGGCTTGAACGCCGCCTGCTGCACGTTCTCGGGGAAGCGCTCCTCGATGAGCTCGATGCGCAGCCGCTCGCGGTGCGGCGCCTCGATCTCGGCGATCTCGTCGCGCAACGGCTGCTGGGCCGCGTCGATGGCCGCGTTCTTCTCGCGGTACTCGCGGACGCCGGCCCGGTCGAGCAGCGGGTAGTCGATCTCGACGTAGCCGAAGATCGACGCCTGCATGCTGTAGTAGTCCTTCTGCAGGATCGGGTCGAACTTGTGGTCGTGACACCGGGCGCAGTGCACGGTCATGCCGAGGACGCCGCGGCCGAGGGTCCCCAGCACGTCGTCCAGGTAGTCGTGCCGCCGCTCGGGGTTGTCCTTCTCGCGGAAGTTCACCCGCGGCCCCGCCCGCAGGAACCCGGTGGCGATGAGGGTCTCGTCGGTGACGTGGTCGAGCTCGTCGCCCGCGATCTGCTCGCGCAGGAACTGGTTGTAGGGCTTGTCGTCGTTGAAGGCGTCGATGATGTAGTCGCGGTACCGCCACGCGTTGTCGCGGCGGTAGTCCTGCTCGAACCCCGTCGAGTCGGCGTAGCGGGCCACGTCCATCCAGTGCCGGCCCCAGCGCTCGCCGTAGTGGGGCGAGTCGAGCAGCCGCTCGATCAGCCGTTCCCACGCGCCCCGCTCGGTGTCGGCGAGGAACTCGTCGACCTGCTCGGGGGTCGGGGGGAGGCCCGTGAGGTCCAGGTAGGCCCGGCGCACGAGGGTCAGGTCGTCCGCCCGCGGCCCCGCCGTCACCCCCGCCTCCCGGCGGGCGGCGTCGAGGAAGCGGTCGACGGGGTGCTCGAAGTCGGCCGACGCGGGCACCGGGGCCTTCTTCGGCAGCTTGAACGCCCAGTAGTCGCGCGCCCCGTCGGGCAGCAGGGTGTTCTCGAGCGCGGCCAGGGCGACGTCGGCGCTCGTGGCGCCGCCCTCGTCCCAGTGCGCGCCCTCGTCGATCCAGGTGCGGATGGCCAGGAGCTCCGCGTCGCTGAGGGGGTCGCCGGCCATCGGCATCGGCGGGTCGTCGAGGCCGGCCAGCATCCGGTAGAGGCGGCTCTCGTCGGCGCGCCCCGGCACCAGGGCCGGCCCGCGGGTGCCGCCCTCGACCGCGGCCTCCCGCGTCCGCAGGTCCAGGTCCGAGAGCTGCGACGCCTCGCCGTGGCAGTTCCAGCAGCTTCGCTCGAAGATGGGCCGGATGTGGTCGGTGAAGGTGATCCCGGCCCCCGTCTGCGCCTGCGCGACGGCGCCGGCACCCGCGAGGAAGACCCCGACCAGCCCGAGCAACGTGGTCGTTCGCCGCATCGACATTCCTCCAAACCTGACGTTCAGGACTGCGAATTGCCGCTACAGCATAGCACTTCGCGCAAGCCCCTGCCGACGGCGGGTGCTGGTACGGAAGGGACATCGGTAGTCCCACGAAGAGCACTCCCGTCATCGAGGCGGCCGCCGAGGCAACCGCCATCAGCGAATCCTCCCTCGCCCGGCGCGAGCCCCGGAATCACTTCTCGACCAGGTCGAGAACTTCCAGCAGCGCCTGTCGTGCTTCCGCCAACGCGGCCGGACCCAGGCGCGCCAGCGGACCTCGAACCAATCGGCGGTTGTCTATGGCCCGAAGCTGATCGATCAGCGCGTCCGAGTCCTGACGAAGCTGCCCCGTGGCCGGAATCCGAATGCGGAGCGGCTCGGCGTCGTTCACGAGACGCGTGGTGAGCGGGGCGATGAGGGTCGATGGGTGTCCGGCGTCGAGCAGCGCCTGCGCCTGGACGATCAGGACGGGCCGGGTCTTCCCGGGCTCGGTCCCCTGACGCGGATTCAGATCCGCCAGCCAGACCTCCCCGCGATCAGGCATCGACGTCCCGTTCGATGGCATCGAACTCGGCATTGATGCGCATGCTGTCCTGTCGGACTCGACGGGAGGCGGCGGCGAGCCGATCCGCCCGCAGGCGGGCGCGCGTGTCCCGGTTCATGCGCTCCAGTGCGCGGCGGATGTACTCGGCGCGCGACAGTTGCAGGGCCGCGGCGCACTGGCCGGACGCCTCGAGCAACTGTCCCGGAAGCTTCAACGAGATGGCAGGCATGAGTACCCGTATCGAGTATCAAACCTGAATACCATATCAGATGTCAACCGGGTCGTCACTCGACAGTCTGGACGCTCGCCTTCCGCAGGCTGAACCGCCGCGAGAACGAAGCCCACGATCAACATCTGTCTCATCGATTCCTCGACTCCACGAATCCCGTTTCGCCGATCGCCCTGCCGACCGGGGAACGGCCGAGCACCGAAGGCGCACCGCCAGCGGGCGATGCACCCCTCACAGACTCGATTGCTCCACGGACTTCGTCCTGACCCGCGGTTACAGACGTCCGACAAGCGCCTTCGCGTCTTGTGCCCGGGCGCCCGTCAACCCGCCGCGACCACGCCGGACTCGGTGCAGCGCGAGGGCGGACCGCGCCTCCCGGCTAGCGGTATGGGCGGGTCGCCAGCAGCCCTGTCAGGATGAGCCCGTCAGTGCCAGAGACCCACGGCTCGTTGGCAGGATAGGACTGCGCGACGATGTAGCTGTAGCCGTGCCTCGTCCTCACGAGGGGCGCATCGCGGAGCAGCCACCGCCAGTCGTCGTAGGCGCCGCCGGGGATGAAGTCGTGCACCTTGAGCGCCGAGAACCGCCCGCTTCCGTCGTTCAGCCAGATGAGCGGCTGATTCGGTCGGAGAGCTCGATCCGGGAACCCGTGGTCCGCGGGCACTCCATTCGTCGGGGTCATCACGAAGTCTGCCGCCCCATCGCCGTTGAAGTCGACAACATCCACCCACCTCGCCCACGGCGCGGAAGTCGCCACACCCGCGTTGCCGCTGGAGTGCTCGTGCGGCTGCAGCCGGACGGACGTCTCGTCGGCGAACGTACCGTCGCCCCGGTTCATCAACAGTTGAACGAACCAGCCGTCGTAGAAGGGATCGAGCTGGGTCCCGACGATGACCAGGTCGAGCAGCCCGTCTCCGTCCGCATCGAGCGCGGCGGCGTCGAGATCGATGTGCCCGTGTAGGGCGAACACCTCCGGCGACGGCAGAGGCGTCTTGTGCTGCTCGCTGAAGGCGCCCGCGCGGTTCCAGAAGACGAACGAAACCGCCTCGATCCCACGATAGCCCTCATGGGAAAGGCCCCTGTAGCCCTCTCCGAGCGCGATCAGTTCCGGCAGCCCATCGCCGTTGAGATCGGCAAACACCGTCCCCGTGATGGCGAGGCCTCTGGAAGCGAAGTGCAGGGTCTCGCCAGGGCTGACCGGCAGGATCGACCGGTCGAGCGAGAACGTCTCGTCGCCGTTGTTCAGAAGCGCGTAGGGCAGAATGTGGTTTTCTCCCCAGATGTTGCCTACGACGATGTCGGCAGTCCCCAAGCCGCGGATATCGCCGATCGCCGCCGAGTGCGAGAAGTCGGAGATCTGCGGCAGCTCGTTGGTCGCGTCGCGCCAACCGCCCGCGGGCCGCGACAGGTACAGGCGGTTCTGCTCACCAGGGAACGGTTCGGCGTCCCAGCCGTGCGCGGCAATGAACATGTCCGGCAGCCCGTCGCCGTTCACGTCACCGAAGGGCGCTTTTCGCGGGCAGACGGTGTTCAACGTGTCGACCGGGAACAGCTCGGCCGGCGCGGGCCTGAACCCTCCGGTGCCGTCGCCCAGCAAAACCCGGCCGGGCTGCGGGCGGTAGTTGGCCGCCGTCACGTCACCATCCGGGAAGCAGGTGTCGCCGAGGAGGACGATGTCCTCTTCACCGTCGCCGTCCAGATCCGTGGACGGGAACACGCCAGAACGATGAGGCCGGTAGCTCGGGTCGATGAGTCGAACGGGAGAGATCGTGTAGTACGGATCCAGCAACGGCGTGGGGCTCTCGAGGATCTCGACTGCCTCGCGCAACTCCATGACGTGGGCTGCCCTGACAGGAGTGCGCCCCGCTGTCAGAGTACGGTCCATGTAGGCCGGCTGCAGCCACCCCCTCGCCTCGTACACACCACCGATCGCGGCGCGCAACTCCGCGAGGTGGGCCTGCCTGACCGTGGTTGCTCCAGGCGTCAGAACCGGGTCCGTCCACCGCACGGGCGGCAGCCCCTCTCGAACCCGCAGTGCTGCGGCCCACGCACGCAACTCGTCGAAATGGGCCGTCTTGATCGGTGTCACGCCGGGACGGATGGGGTGGTCCGTCCATCCCGCCGCCGGAAGTTCAGACACCGGCGGCTGCGACGTAGGGTTCAGGATCTGAGCCGCCGCGGCGCCGGGCGAGGCGACGGCAACGACCACGAGCACCGCAACGACTCCGCGCATGGCTTCTCTGTTTTCTCCCCTCTCAGGCTGACGCGGGCAGCTCACTCCCGCCACGTCGGATTGACGAACGCGCCGTTGCCGGCCACGTCCCAGACCGCGACCCGGGCCCACGCCCAGCCGGGGGCCTCGGTGGCGAGCCCGAACCCGCCGGCGCCGAAGACCCGGGTCCGCGACAGCGGGGTGATCTCGCGGTGCACGCGCCCGTCCCCGTCGCCCCAGACGATCTCGGCGAACCGCAGGGGGAACGTCCAGTCCGCCTCGATCCAGACGTCGAGGCGGTCGGCGGTCGAGGCCGAGAAGTCGACCTCGGGCAGCAGCACCTCGCCGGTGGTGGTGAAGAAGTCGCCCCGCGCCAGCGGCTCGACCGCCTCGCCCCAGCGGTCGAACGAGGGCAGCTCGTCGAGGCGCACGTAGTTGATGTTCATGTGCGCGTAGAGCTCGTGGGTGTCGTCGAACTGGAACACGTCGACCTCGCCGAAGATGCGCTTCCTCAGACCCTGCGCGCTCAGGTCGTCGAGCAGGTTCAGCGACCGCTCGCCGAGCCGCGGCGACGAGAGGTCGGCGGGCATCGCCTTCCACCCCGCCCCCAGGTAGGCGGGGTCGCGGAAGTGCTCGGTGTCGGCGATGCGGTCGGGGTAGCCGGTCGAGCCCTTCGTCCGGGGGTGGGTCTGGTACATGAACCCGCCCTCGCGCCGCACCAGCTCCAGCATCTCGCCCGCGTCGGCGGTGCTGTAGACCCGGCCGTAGCGGGGGTGGGTCAGCTCGAACGCGCCGCCCTCGGGCCGGTCCATGAACCAGTAGACGGGGCGGGGGAAGATGACGGCCCAGTGCCCGCCGAGGTGCACGTTGGCCTCTTCGCTGGGAATGAGCAGGAAGTCCGGCTCGGACTGCGCGCGCAGGGCGCGGAAGTAGGCGTCGAGCTCGTCGAGCCGCAGGTCGGTGAGGTCGCGCGGGTGCCCGTCGCCGTGGAAGTCCATGATGATCGACGCGTCGACCCCCATCGCCTTCAGGACCGGCTTGAACGGCGGCGTCCAGTCGAACCCGTGCTCGATCGCCTGCACGGTGTAGGCGAGGTGCCAGTGGGTGCTCAGGGTCTTGTAGCCGTCGAGGGGGCGGAACCGGTCGCGGTTGGTGAACGCGAGAACCTCGTCGAGCGTGGCCTCCGCCGCGCCGTCGGACAGGAGGAAGAACACCGACATCCGCTGCGTCTCCCCCGGCGGGGCGTTCATCCACGGGTAGAAGCGCCAGTTGGTGTCGCGGATCTGCCGGATGCCGAGCGACACCCGCCCCCGCCACGCGCGGTGCCAGAGGTGCCCCAGGTTCGACGTGAAGTCTCGGGGGAAGAAGTACTGGTGCGGCGGGGGGAAGACCGCGACGCTGCCGCCGGCGGTGGTCGCCGCGAGGGTACGGTAGCGCACCTTGACCGGCTTGCGCTCCGGGTCGAATCCGGTCGCCACGTCGTGACGCAGGTCGCCGGCGGTGTCGTACCAGCTCACCCGGGTCTGCATGTTGCCGCCCGGCGTCCGGTCGGCGTCGGCGGCCATCTCCCAGCCGCCGTCGTAGTAGTAGGCGACGTCGGCCGCGTCCGTGGCGGCCACCGCCTCCTGCTGGATCAGGCGGCTGCCGGGGTAGATGGTGTAGACGACGGCCCCCTCGAACACCCCCATGCGCAGCCCGTCGAAGGTCAGCTCGACCCGCTCGCCGACGGTGCGGACGGTCGCCTTCGTCAGGCTGAACACCCCCTGCGCGTGCCGGGTGCCGTCGGGATGGCTGGGCGGGAAGTCGAAGAAGGCGTTCCAGCCGCGCCGCCGCGTGCCGGTCTCGACCTGGTAGAACGGCCTCACCGCCGACACCACGGCCGTGCCGTCGACCGAGATCGACTCGATGAGCGGCCGGTCGGGGTCGAGCGAGAACGTCGCGCGCCAGTCCCGGTCGGCCGCGTCCGGCCACTCCACCGTCAAGGCGTCCTCGGCCGCGGTCACCTCCACGGGGCCGGGCCGCAAGTCGCTAACGTCCAGCGGCACGGTCTGGCCAAGCGAGGACTCGCCGGCCAGGGCCGCCACGAGGGCGAAACAGGCGATAGATGTCCTTCTCATCACTTCCTCGACACTTCGGGCCTTCACGGCAACCGTTCTCCGGGTCCTGGCGGGTCGACGTGCTTCGACGCGCTTCAGTCCAGTCGAACCAGCGTATCGATCGTGGTCCCGACGGCGTCGGCGATTCGCGACAGCGCGCTCGTCGATCCGGGTTTCAGGCCACGTTCGATCTCGGAGAGGTAGCCGACAGCGAGCCCTGTCCGAGCCGCCAACTGGCGCAGCGTCAGGCGGCGGTGCCGCCGGTACGCCGCGACGGGTCGCTCGCCATCCATGATCGCAAGCGCCACCTCGTGCGGGATCCGGCTGCCGTCATCCGCCATCCGGGCCGCCAGCGTGTCTTCCAGCTCCTCGGTACGGGCAATCAGCGCGTCGTATTCCGACCGCGTCAGCGTGACCGAGTCGGTCTCAGTCATAGGCTTCTCTGCGGTGCCGCACCCTCGTCACGACCATGACCACCGTCGTGCCGCGTTCCGTCGTGAACAGCACCCGATAGTCGCCCACCCTCAACCGCCGACAGGTGCCGCCAGCGAGCTGGATCACCTGGTTGGCAAGCGATGTCGGATCTTCCGCGTACCGCTCGACCCTGGCCACTATCCGCCTGCGTTCCGAGCCGGCGAGGCGGCGCATGTCCCTGACCGCCCTGGTCGTCCACTGGATTCTCAACGGCTGGGCTTCTGCGGCCATGATGTTCTCATCCAGAGAACATCATGGCAAATCACCCGCCGGGCGAAGCTGGATCCCGTGGCCGCATCCCGCTGCGCTCGAAGCAGCGCACCGCCCCGAGCCTGCCGGCTAGAACACCGCGATCACGTTCAACGGCGACCCCGTGCCGCCGGTCACCGGGATCGGACCGGCCGCGATGAGGAAATCCCACCGGCCCTCTTCGGCCGCCGCCTCGGCCAGCGCCTCGAGGTCCATGTTGTCGAAGATGTTGGTCCCCAGGCCCGCGATGAGCAGGACGTGCAGCGGCAGGCCGACGCCTTCGACCCCCGACGGCTGCACGTCGGTGGCGGCGTCGCTGCCGAACAGGGCCACGTCCTCGCCGCGGATCCAGCGGATGACCGAGGCGTGGATGCCGGCCGAGTTGCCCGAGAGCTGCCACGGCCCCACCTCGGCGCGGCGGGCCCAGCGGCCGGTCCGCAGGAAGACGGCGTCGCCCGGCTGCATGGTCACCCCCGCCTGCTCCAGCCACGCCTCGATGTCCGCGGTGTAGACGGGCGTCCCCGGCTCGAGGTAGTCGACCCCCTTCAGGCGGGGGATGTCGAGGAGCACTCCGCGGGTGACGATGCCGTCCTTCAGGTTGTCGATGCCGAGCTTGACGCAGCCCTCCTCGGCCGAGCTCGTGTCGGCGGGGAGGCCGTTGTACATCATGCCCTTGTGCAGGAAGTGGCACAGGGCGTCGATGTGGCTGACGCCGTAGCCGTGGTAGGAGAACTCGATGGTGTCGGACCGCAGCGTCTCCGACATGGTGTGGTTGAACGCCGAGTCGGGGTTGTCGGGGTGCACCCCGGGCATCGGGTTGTGCGACAGCGACACCGTCCGGCCCCGCGTGGCGAGCGCGAGGGCCTCCCGCCGCTTCTCCTCGGTGATCAGGTTGGCCGTGCCCAGCTCGTCGTCGGCGCCCCAGCGGCCCCAGTTCTTGACCTCCTCGAACAGCGCGTCGAACTCGGCCTCGTCGTGCGGACCCGGCCCGTCCTGGGCCGCGGCCGGAGTCGCCGCCAGGGACACGAGCAATGTTGCCGCCGCGAACCATCCGCCCCTGCTTCTGCTTCGGATCATCTGAGTCATCTCCTCGCCCGCCCATCGTCGCCTTCGGCTCCGCTGGGCGCCCAACCAACCCTCCAGGAATCCGCGCCGTTCTGCGGAGCAGCCTCCTGGCCCCGGAACCGTCGTCCGCGGCGTACCACCCGTCCAACCGCCCGCGGCCCTCCCGGCCAAGCGAAGGGCGCAGCACCCGCGTTCGCTGCCGGCGCCCGCGGCGCAACCGCGACGCGTCGGCGCGCGAAGCCCGCCCCGGGCGACGGGCGCGTTGCACCCGCCGCTCCGTCTGCCGGACACGTCCTCTTGCTGCGTCCTTCCCCCCCGGGACGGCACGTCGCGGGGGGAGGGCACACGTTCAGTCTATCGCGGCTTCCTCCCGGCATCCCGGGCGCCGTCGGCCGCGCGGTCGCACGCGCTGAAGAGCGTCTCCTCCCGCGCGACGATCACCCCGTTCTCCCGCGACAGCGCCGCCAGGGCCCCCGCGAGCACGTCCGGATCGGCCTCGACGGCGCCGGTCCGCGGCCTTGCGAGGAACTCGCGCCAATCGTCCTCGGTGCGGTAGTGGAACTCCAGCACCGTCGACAGCTCGGCCCGCGCCGTGAACAGGCCGGCCCGGATCGACGCGGCGAGCGCGTCGCGGGACGACCGCATGTCCCGTTGCCCGTCGTCGGTGACGTGCACGACGCCCACGGGCTCGATGCGGCCGGCTCGGCGGACATGGAAGGGCGTCGGCCGGCCGATCGGTTGCATGCTGACCAGCCGACCGCGGAGGCGCAGCCAGCCGGCCACCTTGCGCAGAGCGTCACCGACGCTCTCGGGGGGCAGTCATCACATCGAACGCGAGAAGACGACCAGATCGAAGCTGGCCGGCGGCAGCGCGAGCTCGAGGACGTCCGCCGCCCGGAAGCGGCAGGTGTCGCTGGTCCCGCCGGCACAGGCCTGTGAGATAGCGGCCTCGTCGGGGTCCACGCCCAGCACGGTCGCGCCCCGCCCCGCGAGGCGGCGGGATGTGCGCCCCTCGCCACAGCCGACGTCGAGCACGTCCTTGCCCGCCAGATCCGTGAATCGCTCGATCAGCACCAGCTCGCGCCCTTGCGGGTCCACCGTTCGCGCCATGTCATCCTCCAACCGAACCGGACCCGGCGCCCGCCTGGAGAGCCCGTGGCGAGAGGCCCGAGCATCCAACCGGCGACGCGACCCGCGACCCGCCGGTGTCGTTGCAGCACGGGTCTGGCCGCCGGGTTTTCAGACGTCACCCCACGGCGGGCCGCGCCCCATCCCGCGCCGCTCGGGGCAGCCGCGCGGCTACAATCGCCCCCTGACCGTGAAGGGAGGACCCACATGAGAGAGACCTTCGACACCCTATTGAAACAGTACGAGGATGGCAAGCTGACGCGGCGGCAGGTGCTGGGCGCCTTCGCCGCGATGGCCCTGCCGGCGGGCGCCCGCGCCCAGGCGGGCCGGGTCCGGGCCCGCACGCTGCACCACGTCAACGTCGGGGTCGCCGACCTCGACCGGTCGGAGGCGTTCTACCGCGACCTGCTCGGGCTGCCGGCCCGGCGCTACATCGTCGGCGACGCCTACGCGCTCGACTTTCCCGACGGCGGCCTCATCAGCCTGTGCCCCGTCGAGGGGGGCAACTGCAGCCTGACCGCGGGCAGCGCGGTCGCGGGCGAGATCGATCACTTCGGGGTCGGGATCGAGGACTTCGACGGCGACCGGGTGGCCAGGGAGCTCGACGACGCCGGCTTCGAAGGCGTGCGGGGCGGCGGGGGCAGCGTGCTCGTGCCCGACCCGGACGGCCTCGTGGTGCAGCTCTCGGCCGTGACCGAGCGCTTCGAGGGGACCCCGCCCGATCGGGGATGCTGATCTCGCGGGAACGGCTCCGGACCCTCCCCCGGCATCGGAGGAGGGCCCGGGTGACCGTTGGCCGCGCGTGGGGTGCGCAAGGCCGAAGCACCGGCCGCGCCCGGGCGCAGTCGGCAACGCGCGGGGGGGCGGTTCGGGACCGCGGCCTTGACGCCTGCCGCGGCCCGGCTCGCCCGAAAGCCGGCGCCCTGCCACTCCCATCCCGACCGGCCGGGCGGGAGGGCGCCTCCCGCCGCTCCGGCTCCTACTGATCGGTCGCCGCCGCCCGGTACGAGGCGTCGAACAGGTCGAGCTTGGTCTCGCGGATCTTGCTCGCCGCCGCCGTCCCGAAGGTGGCGAACTCGATGACCGGCTCGCCCTCGCGGTCGTACTTGGGCCACAGCGGCAGGCCGTCGCCGTTGGGGTCGCCGGTCGTGGCGAAGTTCACCCAGTATTGCGACAGTTGGTCCGACAGCTCGTGGTCGCGCGCGTTCCAGCCGACGCCGACGAGCCCGACGTTGTCGAACGCGTAGGCGAGGTCGCCCGAGTGGTACGCGCCCGCGCCGCGCAGGCCCGCGGGATAGTCGAGCTCGGGGCGGTCGGGCAGGTAGAGCCGGAACACCGGCGGGGCGTGGCTGAAGAAGTAGAGGTAGACGTCGTTGGCGTCGGCGTGGGCGCGCGCCCATTCCCGCATCTGCCAGGTGAAGCTGCGGTCGGCCTGAATCGCCTGGCCGGCGGTCCGGGTCGACGCGGCGATCTCGCCGGCGTAGGCCTCGAGCAGGGCGTCGGCGCGGTCGCCGTAGCGGTCGCGGAGACCGGCCTCGAACTCGTCCCGCGGCGGCCCGGCCATGCCCGCGTAGAGGGTGGTGCCCTCGTCGGACAGCGACCCGACGATGACCGGCACGTCGTTCTGGTCACCCGCCGCGAAGATGGCGCCGGGCAGGTCGGGCAGCACCCAGCCGTCGACCACCACCCCGGTGCCGCGCCCGGCCTCGAGCACCGCCTCGGGCCCGGCCGCCCGGAGGGCCGCCGCCGCGTCGGCTCCTTCGCCCTCGACCCCGAGCCGGGCCGCGACGGCGAGGCCCGCGTCGTGGCCGGAGACGGCGGTCGCCGGCCCGCCGGTCGTCGCGAGATGGGCGCGCGGAGCGCCGAAGCACCCGCCCGAGTGGCCGATGGCCTTGTGGAAGAGCCCCTTCGCCAGCGGCGACGCCTGGAGCACGCACACCGACCACGAGCCCGCCGACTGGCCGAAGATGGTGACGTTGCCTGGGTCGCCCCCGAACGCCGCGACGTTGTCGCGCACCCACTCGAGGGTTGCGACGTGGTCGAGGATGCCGTAGTTGCCCGACGCCTGCTGCTCGGACTCGGCCGTCAGCGCGGCGTGCGCGAGGAAGCCGAAGGGCCCCAGGCGGTAGTTGGCGGTCACCATGACCACGCCCTTCTTTGCCATCGCGGTGCCGTCGAAGATCTTCGCGCTGCCGGTGCCCGAGCTGTGCCCGCCGCCGTGGAACCACACCATCACCGGCCGGCGCTCGCCCACCCGCGCCGCCGTCCACAGGTTCAGGGTCAGGCAGTCCTCGCTACGCGGCAGCTCGCCCCGCGCGTAGGGCGAGTCGTCGGCGTTCCGGGCCTGCCAGCACGCGGGCCCGAACTCGGTGGCCGCCTGCGTCCCGTCCCAGGGCTCGACCGCCACCGGCGGCCGCCAGCGCAGGTCGCCCACCGGCGGCTGCGCGAAGGGCACGCCCCGGAACACCGAGACGCCGGCCTCCGCGTCGGCCCACGCCCCTTCGAGCTCGCCCGACGGCGTCAGCACCACCGGCCCGCTCTCCGGCTGGGCGGCCGCGCCCACCGCGCCCGCCGCCACGAAGAGCGCGGCCAGTCCGAGAACCAAGACGTTCCGCATCGTTCGCATCGCAATCTCTCCCATCCCGGCAAACGCCGCGCTGCGGCGCAGCCGTCCCACCCAGAATCCCACCGCCCGCAGGCGGCTCATTCCATCGTCCTCCGTCGCCATCACGAGCGGCTCAGGCGGCCGCCACCCTGACCAGACCGAAGATGATTGCGGACAACGCGCCGGTAGCGGTGACCATGATGCCCAGCCCCCAACGCAGCAGGCGATTGAAGTGCCGCTCGAGATCGACCTTCGTGGCGACTTGCTTCATCTCCGCCTCGAATCCCGCCTCCAGGCCGACGAGACGCGCCTCGACCGCCTCGAATCTCGTCTCCAGTCTGCCGAGACGCGCCTCCACCGCGCCGAATCCGGTCTCCAGGCCGACGAGACGCGCCTCCACGGCCGACAGCCGGTCGCCGGTCCGCGTTCCGGCCCCCCCGGCACCCGCCGATACCACCGCGCCTTGCGCTTCGGTACTCATGATCCGACTCCTTCGCCGCCGAGCGGCGCCAGAGGAAGCTGGCGCGCGCGGATACTGCTTCCGTCGAACGCAGGTCCATTCGTTCGACGCCCCTTCTGGCAAGTACCCACTGCAAATCGCGATGCCGGAGTCCGAGATCATGACCGCGTCGCTTGCCCGCCCTCACTCGGACACACAGACGCTTGACGCGATTCCGCACGTTCTCCCCCGATTCCTGCGGATAACGCTATTCTACTCAACGGCGCCCGGGTGACGGTCATGCGAGATCATGCGCTCTCCCGGCGCCCGGGACAGGGTCGACCACAAGCACGAGTCGCAATCGGTGACGACGACCAGGGAGGCATCATGCGCAGATTCTGCATCACCTTCGCCGGCGGGCTCACGCTCGGGCTGGCCGCGGCGGCGGTCCTCACCGCCCAGATCGACATTCGGCAACAGGCGCCGCTCGACCGCGCCGTCGACTTCCCCACGGCCGAGATCGACGAGATCATCGCGGACATGGACGCGGCGGGACGGGTGACGACCCGGCTGCTCGAGGGAGGCAGCTACAACGTCAACATCCGGCGCATCAGCAACGCCGAGACCGCGTTGATGCACCCCCGCACGACCGACGTCTACGTTGTCCGGGAGGGCTCGGGCACTCTGGTGACGGGCGGGCAGATCGTGGACGAGCAGGGCGAGCCGGTCGACGGCACGCGGGGCGCGGCCATCCGCGGCGGGTCGGAGCGGGTGATCGGGGTCGGCGACGTCATCTACATTCCCGCCGGGGTGCCCCACGGCATCCGCGACACCGAGGGCATCACCTGGTTCAACATCCGCTTCGACACGCGGTAGGAGTCTGCACCGCGGAACGGTGGCGGTTCCGGGCAAGTTGTCGGGTGGAGGCCGCCGGAAGCGCAAGGCGACGCCTTCGAGCCTGGCGCCTGCGTCGTGGAACGCCCCCGATTGCTGGCGGGTGGGTCGCAAGCGGAGCCGCGACGCGGCGTCTTCCCGGCAGGGTCGGCAGCAGCAGAGCCGCAGGCGGCGCCCTCCGCGCCAGCCCTGCGACCGGTCCAACCGGCGCCCGACACGCGAAAACAGGCCGGCCGGAGGGGCCGTGAAGCCCCCCGGCCGGCCTGCGTGTGTCGCACCCGTTCGGGCCCGCCCGTCAGGGCGCGCGGCAGACGAAGCTCGCGGCGTCGTCGGTGCTCCCGCTGCCCGTGTACACGGCCTGCTGCGGATACGGGCAGAGCGGACGCGTCCGGTCCACCGCCCCGTCGCGCACGCGCGACGCCAGGATGCTGTCCGGCGCCTCGCCCCGCTCGACCCACGCCTCGAGGGCGGTCACCATGTCGAACTGGCTCGGCCCCGCCCCGCCGCCGCAGTGCCCCATGCCGGGGGCCATGAACAGGCGGTAGTGGTCGTGCACCTCGTCGGCGTCACCGACCGCGTCGACGACCCGTCGGTAGTACTGGGTCGCGTTGGCCGGCGAGATCTGCGGGTCGGCCCAGCCGTGATAGGAGATGAGCCTGCCGCCGCGGTCGAAGAACGGCTTCAGGTCCGGATCGAGGGCGTTCAGGGTGTCGTTGTCGACCTCCTCGGCCCGCACGATGTCGGTCTCGAAGTTGAACTGGTCGACCGTCCACTCCGGATCCGCGAACGTCAGGTAGCGGAACTGCTCGAGCCCCGTCGCCCGCGCCGAGCGGGTCCAGCCCAGATCGGTCCAGCCGAGCTCGCTGCCGGGCAGCAGACCGGTGATGGGACGCCCCGACCGCGGGTTCTCGGGCGACGAGTACAGCATGCGCGCCGTGTTCACCTGGGCCGACGACAGGCAGCCCTCGCCCTGGCCGTCCGCGCACTGCAGCACCGCGGGGTCGAAGTCGCACCCCTCGGGATCGCCGACCACCCCGTCGGTCACCCCGTCGCCGGCGTCGCACGCCTCGAGGACCGCCCCGTGCACGAGCTCGCGCAGGTCGGCGGTCAGCCGCGCCGCCTCGTTGGCCTCGAGCGGCTTGGCCACCCGCAGCGCCCCGCCGGCCCGGCCCGTCCAGTCGTTGCCCGGGGCCCCGGCGATGATGCCGTCGAAGTGCTCGGGATACCGCTGCGCCGCCTTCAGGGCCTGGCGCCCGCCGGCCGAGCAGCCGTTCCAGTAGGTGTACTCCGGCGCCCTGCCGTAGTAGGCCTCGACGGCGGCCTTGGCCATCACCGTCATCTCGCCGATCGAGCGGTAGCCGAAGTCGATGACCTTCTCGGGGTGCCCGAGCCCGAAGCTCGCGGTGTTGCCCTCGTGCCCGGTGTCGGTCGAGCTCGAGGCATAGCCGCGGGCGAGGGCGGCGGCCATCGAGTTGTGGCGGATCGACCCGGTGAACGCACCGTTGCCGACGGCCTGGTACTTGCCGTTCCAGTCGGCCTCCGGCATCCACACCTCGACCTTGATGTCGGAGTCGTCCGACGGCGTCAGCGTCGCCTCGACGCGGCAGAAGCTCGGCAGCCCGCCGTAGGTCGCCCGCGTCCGGTCGTTCTGCGGCCCGGGGGGTGCGAAGGCGCCGGCCTCGACGAGGTTGGCCCCGGTGATGGTGGTGTTCGGCAGGGCGAGCGACATCAGGCT
Organism: Vicinamibacteria bacterium; assembly: GCA_022820675.1. Taxonomy (GTDB): domain Bacteria; phylum Acidobacteriota; class Vicinamibacteria; order Vicinamibacterales; family UBA8438; genus JAJEEA01. The sequence continues at coordinate 36,680 of JAJEFC010000122.1, forward strand.
GTCGCAGCTCGCCATCCCGCCGGCCGACTGGGCGGCCCCGCCGGCCGCCTCGGGGTTGGCGGTCGCGGCGACGGTCGCGACCGCCGCCAGCGCCGCCGCCGCGGCGGTCGCGGTGATGAACGTGGGAAGACGTCTCATGGTCTGGGATCCTCGCAAGCTAAGGACGGGACATGGGTTGCCGACCGAGCTCGGACGCGGGCCGCTCTGCAACCCGTGGCGCAAGTCGCCTCTGCATTCGAGCGGAGATGCATCCCGCCTGACTGCGTTGTTCGTCGGTTGCACATATACCCAATATGCGCCCTCCTCACGCCTTGTCAGGCGGGCGCCTCGCCGCTCTCCGTGCAACGCGGAGCTTTCACCACGGGCGGCCAGCCTTCGCGCCCGGCCTGCGGCAGGACGTTGCCCGTCACCCGTCCAGCGGCCCGCGGCAAAGCCCCGCTGCATCAGAGCCATGCGGGGCTTCACCACGAGCCGTCAGGTCGGTTACTGGCCGCCCTCGGCCTCGGCCCTCTCCAGCACCCGGGCCCCGGCCATGATGCCCTCCATGCCGATGTTGCCCTCGTGGCAGGCGTACTCGAACACCGGGTCGGTCGAGTGGCGCAACGGGATCATCGCCGTCCACGGCCCTGCCCAGGTGTCGGGATCGGTCACCGTGACCTCGTACTGCAGCACGTCGTCGCTGGCCCGGGTGAACCGCTCCAGCACGTGCAGCTTCTCGCCGGCCGAGCCCGCCACCGAGGCCTGCGGGGCGTAGTTCGTGGTCTCGACGACCAGGGTGTCGCCGTCCCAGTGCCCCCGCGAGTCGCCGTGCAGCAGCCGGACGCTGTCGTCCACGTGGGGGGCGTCGGTCAGCGGAATGACCCGCGGCCCGCCCATCTCCTGGTAGAGCACGACGTGACTCGCGCTCTGGAAGATCTGCAGATAGCTGTTGTAGCCGGCGCCCAGACGCGGCGCGCCCCAACTGATGCACCGCTCGCCGAGGCTGCGGTCCTCCGGCCCCCAGGCGTGGCGCGCCCGCGCCTCGGCCCGCGCCGCCGCCCGCGCGTCCGCCGCC
>JAJEFC010000219.1 GCA_022820675.1 Vicinamibacteria bacterium
TGAATCCCAACCGGTCGGTGCTCCCGGAACTGTCCGCCGGGTCGTTGCGGCCTGAGCGCGGCGAGTCACGGCGGCACACGAGGGCCGACAGCCTCCAAATTCTCACCCGCCGGAGGGGGTTTTCTGGCAGGCACTATCTAAAAAGCGAAAAGCCGGAGCCGAAGGCTAAAGCTGCTCCGAAAGGATCGAAATCATGACCAAGGAAGAACAACAGGAAGTTCTGGCCATGCTAGAGAACGGCGTGATGTGTACAACTGGGGAAGAGAAGTTTGCCGAGCCAGGGATCGTCACCGATATCGACGCTCATAGAAATGGGGAGTCAGTCATTATTTCAATTATCGACCATGGCCCTCAATTTCATAACCCACAATATCGGTACTTTGTTGAAGCCAGGACAAAAGATAATCCCAGCAGGAGAGCGACCGGACACGGTGGACCTACTCCTGTAGAAGCTCTGGAGCGTGTACATTGGCGGCAACTAGATCGTGAGGACTAGCCAAGTCTAGTGAGGCTCCGCCTCAGACCGACGAGGCATGTAGGCCTGCGCGGTCGCCGATGCTGTGGTCGCTCCCATGGCAGCGAACAAAACACGATCAAAACTTGACTCAACTCTGAAGATCACGCCCGTTCAAGGAGTCTAGGACGGTATATAATCACCACTACTGTTGATGTCCACGGTGTGAGTCGGTGAAATGCCGGCCGCTGTCGCCTGGCGCGCACGTGGCTGGCGGCCGGGGCACAGAACCGGCGTACCCCGCCCCGTGTCTCATTGCCGTTTTCAGCCCCGGGGCGCCTCGGTCGTCTCGTGCGAGACTCGGCGCCCGGGCACCCGTTGCGGGGCGGACGGACGCAGGCATCGCGCTCCCGGGGTCGCGGGGGAGCGTGGCTCGCTGGCACGGGTTTCGCTCCGCAGGCGGTGATACGATGGCGCCCATGTGCGAGGTGCAGCCGGCGGTCGGCACCGCGAGCTGCTGGTCATGCTCGAGGACGGGCGCCGGTACGAGATCCACGGGGAGTGCTGGTCGTGGTCCCGTCGCCGCTGCCCGTTCACCAGATCGTCGCGGGGGAGATCTCGCTCCTGAACGACTACAAACGCCAATCCGGCGGGCTGGCTCTGGCTGCGGCGCTCGACATCGTCTTCGACGAGCACGATTTGGTGCAGCCGGATGTCGTGTTCTTCCGCGCCGGACGGCGCCATCCGGTGCAGCCGTACGCGGTGACCCGGATCTGAAGTTCGACGCTGTCCGCCTCTTTACGTTCACGTAGCCGGCCGGGCCGCAGCCGTATCCTCTCGCCACGCGCCTCGGGATTCGGGCTGAACGGCGGGTACCGGCCTGGTCACGAGCAGGACCGCGCAGGCCAAGGCCTGCCACGTCCGGCGCGACACACCGGACCGCGAGGTCGAGGACCTCCCACGGGTGGCGGCCCGTGAGCAGGATCCACGCTCCTGGCCCTTCTTGTGTCCTCGTCCAGGTCCCAGTCGCGGGAGTCCCCGAACGGTAAGGCGGCGTTACATCCAGTCGGCGAGCGCCGCCGGCGTGTCGAGCGGCACGGCGTGCGCGTCGCCGGCGTCGTCGAGCGGGTAGGGGTTCGGCGTCCGGCAGAAGATAGACAGGGAGCGGACGGCCTCAGGCGGCAGGACGCGGGCGATCTCCCGCAACGGGCCGGCGTCGCGGGCTGTTGGGTGCTCGGTCCACTTGGCGTCCGCGAGGTGGAACGTCCCCGCGCGGTGCAGCAGGAAGTCGGCCTCGCGGGTGCGGTCACCCCAGAAGTGGAAGTCCCAGCCGCCGCGGCGGTTCGACTGCGCGCGGCGGATCTCGGCGCAGACGAAGGTTTCCCAGAGTGCCCCGGCGAGCGGCGACGCCCGCAGCGATTCGACGGTCTGCACGCCGCAGAGGAAGGCCGCGAGGCCGGGGTCGCGGACGTACAGCTTCGGCCGCTTGACCAGCGTCTTGGTCCGATTCGCGAACCAGGGCTCCAGCAGCATGAGCTGATGCGATGCCTCCAGCGCCGAGAGCCACGCGCCGGCGGTGGAGCCGGCGATGCCGGTGTCGCGGGCGAGGTCGGTGCGGTTGAGCAGTTGCGCCGAACGGAGGGCGGCGGCTCGCAGGAAGCGTTCGAAGTCCCTCAGGTTCGCGACCTGGAGGAACTGCCGGAGGTCCCGTTCCAGATAGGTCGCCACGTACGAGCGGTAGAAGCCCTCTACCTCGATTTCCGGGTTCTCGTACAGCTCCGGGAAGCCCCCCCGCACCACGAACTCGTCGGCGGTGAGGCGCGGATGTGCGATTTTCGCCTCGGCGAACGACAGCGGCTCGAGCGCGATGACGGCGGCGCGGCCGGCCAGGGAGTCGGAGACCGACTTCATCAGGCCCAGCGGCTGCGACCCGGTCAGCAGGAAAGCGCCGTATCGATCGCGCTCTCGGTCGACCGCCGCCTTCAGATGGCGGAAGAGCCCCGGTGCGTACTGCACCTCGTCGATGACCACGGGCGCCGGGTGCCGCGCGAGGAAGGTGCCGGGGTCCCGCTCTGCCTGTTCCGCCTCGCTCGGCAGGTCGAGGGTGACGAACCCGTGGTCCGGGAACAGCCGGCGCATCAGGCTGGTTTTTCCGGTCTGGCGGGCGCCCGTCAGCACCACCACCGGTCGCGTCGCCGCCCGCTGCAGCAGGAGCGGCTCGATCTGGCGGTCGATCCACATCGTGCAAATTCTACGATGCCATCGAACGATTTGCACGAAACAAGCGCGCGGTCGGCCGCATTCGGGGGTACGGTGGGGCTTCAGTGCAGGCGTGCTCGCCTGACATTCAGACGAACCGGGGTAGCGGGAGGTAGCCCGATGTTCTCCCGCGACGACTCCAACCGACGCGGGTGGCGGAGACGTGGGGAACCGGACAGGCTCGGGGGGACGAGATTCCGGACTGGCGGCCCGGCGTCGTGTCGAGCGGGGCGCCGCCACTACTGGTCGGCCGCGTCCCCCACGACGATGAAGTCGGCGGCCCACTCGTGGGGGCCCCAGTGGACGACGAGGCGGCCCTCGTCCGGGCCGGTGGGGACGAGGGTGGCGCCGAGGGGCCGGAAGGACCCGGCCGAGCGCGAGTAGTCGACGGCAGTCTCTGCCGCGTCGAAGTCGGGGTCGTGCTGGGTGCCCCACGAGTCGGGCTCGTGGTTGAACACGAAGCGCCAGCCGGCGCCGGCGCGGCGCAGCCAGACGCCGTAGGCGCCGGCGAAGCCCGGGGCGAGGTTGCCGGTGGGGACGGCGGCTTCGCCGAACCGCAGCGACACGTCGGACTTGAGGCGGAGGACGGGGGCGCGGATCATCTCGACGACCGCTCCGTCGGGCGTATCTGCCAGGGTGGGGTAGTCCTCGTCCTCGACGTCGATGCCCTTCCAGTAGAGCATCGAGATGCGCGCCCCGTCGGGCAGCACCATCGCGGTCTCGTTGCGCTCGTTGAGCATGTTGTTGCGGGTGATCCGCGTGCTGTCGTCCGCCGCCTGCCGGGGGGTGCCGCGGCCCGAGACCCGCGGCCGGCGGGGCGGCGGCGGCAGCTCGTCGAAGCGGAAGTCGCTGCTCCACGCCTGGCGCCCCCAGCGCAGCTCCAGCCGGCCCGTCTCGGCCGCGGTGGCGTGCACCGAGGCGGAGAACACCGGTGACGCGGCGGCGGTCTCGGTGTGGTGCAGGGGCACGACGTCGACGGTCCCGCCGTCGCCTTCGGCATCGCCGGTGGTACGGATCTCCAGGCGCCAGCCCTCCGCGTCCCGGGCGATCCACAGCTCGGGATCGGGCGGCTCGGCCGGTTCCGGTGCGGCGTCGGCCGCCGCCTCGTCCGACGGCTCCGCGGCCTCGCCCTCGCCCGGCTCCTCCTGCCGCGCGGCGGCTTGCCGCGCCTCGGCCGCGACCCGCGCCGCC
>JAJEFC010000246.1 GCA_022820675.1 Vicinamibacteria bacterium
GCCCGCCAGGGCGGCCGCCAGGAACCCCACCTTCCAGAACCCCACCAGCCAGCGTCGCACCCCGTAGGCGAACGCGGCCATCGTGGCCCGCCGCTCGACGAGCTGCGCCGCGACGTCGCGGTACCGGGCCAGCGGCCCCGCGCACAGCAGCGGAAACAAGAGCAGATACGACGCGGCGGTGACGGGGTTGGTCTGGGCCGGCGCCTCGCCCCGGTGGACGTCGACCACGTAGGAGACGGCGTGGCAGACCACGAACGACAGCCCCAGGGGCACCAGCAGTTGCGGGACCGCGAACCCGGGGTCGTCGAGGACCGGCGGCAGCGGCCTCGCGTACTTGAAGACGCCGAACAGCACCGCGCCGCCGGCCACCGCCACCGTGAGCAGCGCCTCCGGGAGCAGGCGGAGCCCGCCGGACGCCGCTCCCGTCCGTCGCACCCGGGCCGTCGCGAGCCCCGTCAGCCACGCGAGCAGCGCCAGGCCCCCGAGCCACCGTGCGAACGGCCCCGCCCCGCAGTGAAGGAACGCCACGCTTCCCGCCAGCAGGACCGGATTGGCGAGGACGAAGCGGCGTCCCCCCACCTTCCATCGACGCGGCGTGACGGCCAGCGCGAGGAAGAACAGGGCCAGCAGCAGCGGGAGGAAGCGGAGCAGGAAGGTCGAGTCGGTGAACAGCACGGAGCGGCAGCCGGTGATGCCGGTCGCCGGCGGCCCGCGGGGCACGCGGCGGCGGTCGCCGGCGAAACGCCGCATCCTATCAGGTCGAGGGCGGCCTGGGGAGCCGGTTGCGAGGAGGCCCGGGGCTGCGTTCGACCGGCAAAGCGCCCCCGAGAATCGAGGCACGAGTACTCCCTGCCGCCGCGGCCCTCCTGCACCCTGGTCGCGGCCTTGCCGTCACGCCCGCGCTTCGCACACGGTTGGCGCCCCCACCGGCCGTCGGTACGGCGAGCGGCCGCATGACGGAACACGGACGGCTTCCGGGAGATGCGGTGAACCGTCCGGTCATGGTAGTGTCCGGTCAGGGCCACGGCGTCCGGGGACCGGGGGGCGGCCGGCGGTTGCTCGTCGCACCGAGGGGCCGTGGAGCCACCGTCGCAACCGGACCGACGACCGGAAACGCCAACGCCCGAGGGAGGGCAGCATGACACGACAGCACCGTTCCCGTGGACCCGTGGCGGCGTGGCTCGCCGCTGCCCTGATGGCCGCCCCGTGGCTGGCCGCCGACAGCGCCGCCCAGGAGGGCCGCGAGGCGATGCTCGCCCGCGCGGCGGAAGCCGAGCTCGACACCGAGTACGAGGCCCCGCCCGGCGACCCCCTGTGGCACCACACCGCCGGCTTCGCCAAGACCCTGTGCTCGGCCGTCTTCGTGACCGGCCTCGACCCGGCGTTCGCGGCCGAGAACGTCGGCTTCTTCAGCAGCCCCTACGAGCAGCGCCGGCACGTGACGGCCATCGAGGTCGACCAGGACGAGCGCCGCGTGCGCCTGACCCTGCCCGACGGCGTGGTGCGGACCGCGAAGTTCAACGGCGACCACGGCTGCGTCGCGCTGCCCATCGACGCCGAGGACGTGTTCTTCGATCCCGTGGACATCCCCAGCGCCCTGCCCGACCCCTGGACGCAGATGTGGCCGATGGGCGACGCGGTGCCGAACACGCCCCTCGCCGAGGGCGTCGACGCCGCGAAGGTGGCCGAGGCGGTGGACGCCGCGTTCGACCCGCCCGAGGGAATGACCGCGGCGTTCGTGGTGACCCACCGGGGCCGCATCATCGGCGAGCGCTACGGCGACGGCATCGACCTGCACACCCCGCTCGAGAGCTGGTCGATGGGCAAGAGCCTCACCGCCACCCTCATGGGGGTCCTCATTCAGCAGGGCGTCTACGACCTGTGGCAGCCCGCCCCGGTGCCCGAGTGGCAGACCGAGGGCGACCCCCGCCAGGCCATCCGCATCGCCGACATCCTGCGCATGTCGAGCGGGGTGCGCTTCCGCGGCGTCGCCGACCCCGACCTCGACCCCGCCCTCGGCTACCCCGACCACCTCTACGTCTACACCGGCACCGTCAACTCGTTCGAGTGGGCGGCGACCCGCCCGCAGCAGTGGCCGCCCAACACCATCGGCCGCTACCGCAACTCGGACCCGGTGCTGACCAACTACCTCGTGCGCCTCGGCGTCGAGGGCCGCGGCGACGACTACCTCTCGTTCCCGCAGCGCGAGCTGTTCGACAAGATCGGCATCCGCGGCATGGTGCTCGAGACCGACCCCTACGGGAACTACCTGCTCCAGGGCTACGAGCTCGCCCCCGCCCGCGACTGGGCCCGCCTCGGCAACCTCTACCTGCAGGACGGCGTCTGGAACGGCGAGCGCATCCTGCCCGAGGGCTACGCCGAGTTCGTCAGCACCATCGCCCCCGCGTGGGAGGCGGACGGCCGGCCCATCTACGGCGGCTTCTTCTGGATCAACACCACCGGCACGTTCCCCGTGCCGCGCGACGCCTACTACATGTCCGGGGCGGGGGGCCAGACCACCCTCATCGTCCCCTCGCACGACCTCGTCGTCGTGCGCCAGGGCCACTACGCCGGCGCCGGCGACGGCGGCCGGGCCCTGCGCAACGCGCTGGCGCTGCTGATGGAGGCGATACCGGCGAGCGAGTAGCGAGTAGGTCGCGGCAATGCGGGAACTGCGGCCCAACCGCGGGGCTCAGGTCCTGGGATCCCGGCGGGACTGGATGCTCAGGGTTTGTAGCCGGAGCTCGCTCTTTGCCTGCCGGTCGGGTGCCGGACTGCCGCATCGCCGACCGACGGTTACCCCCGTCACCCCGGTGCGCGAAGGGTCTATTCGTTGGGTGGAGACAGTGCCACGTGCTGACCGGACTGCCGATTGACGATCCGCGCCATCGCCTCCAGCGCGCCCCGGGCGTCCTTCGCAAGGAGCTCCGTGCCGAGAGCGTTCTCCTTGACAACCCGAGCCCTGAATCCGGCTTGGTCCTTGGACGGAAAGGGGGCCTTCCGGCGCGGCAGTTCGGGCTCCCAGGTGGGATTGTCGAATCCGGGCGCGTGGAAGTGCGCGTACGAGTTGCGCAGATGGGCCAGCTCGGCGTACGTGCGCCACTCGAGCTCCGACAGCACTCCGTCTTCGTAGGCCCGTTCCAGCACCTTCACCAGTGGAGCCTTCTTCGCACGGTTCCAGCCCGCCGCGTAGAGCTGCGCAGCGACTTCCCGCTCGACGTACGCCAGACAGAGCAGCACGACCGCCATGTCGGAGCTGTCCAGATAGCAGCGCCTGATCTCCTCAAAGCAGAGCACGGATTGCTCCCCAGGAAGCTGAGCCCGTCCGACGGCACGGGCAATATGTCCAACAGGCCGCGAAGGCGGGCTGCACGCATCGCACGCCTCTTGGCGTCGTCCGCTTCCAGCCAGGCCTCTCCCCCCAATCAGAGTCGCTGATCCGTGGCATCGTTGTGACTCTTGAATATCGAATCTACAAGACGTCCACACCCCGACGTCAGCCGTGCAAGTACCTTCAACTGGTCGCGACACGCGGCGCTCGGGGATTCCTGCGGATAGTTGACACGATGCGACACCTCGCCCCACACTTCGTCCATCAACGACCGGACCTGCAGCTCACACGCAATGCCCGTCCTCTGGTTCGCCACGATGTCGTAGTGCACAGTAGTGTACATGGACGGCCTGTGTTCGGTCCTGATGCCGATGCCCTTGAAGAACTCCTCGTACTCCACGTCCCAACAGTACGCCACCGCTTCGCCCGCGAGCGCGTATTGGTGTTCGTTCAGGATCCTGAGAATGATCGGGTGAATTCGAATCAACTGGTCTGTATGCAGATGGATGACTCTGATGCCCGCCAAGTCACTGACTCTCCGAAACAGGTTCGACGCGTCCACCACATCCCGACCCGAAATGTGCAGTCGGTTCAATTTCGCACGCAGGCTCTCGACTTCCTTTATTCTGTACTTCACGAAATGGATGAACCCCGCAAGCTCGGGATCTTCCGTTAGGCATGCCATCAACGACTTCGCAACCGCCTCGAACAGATGGCGACTATCGACGAAATGCCGCGTCGTCTGCTCGATATGTCGTTGCGCCGACTTCGTCAACCTGCGTGGCATTCCCGTCATTCCTCCGAGGTTTCAGTCCTGTCTGATACCAATGATTGACTCTTCTCGACCAAACAAGCCGCGATTTTGCCGAAGGACTCTTCCGTGGCCACTTTCGCTTGGCGGTCCGAACCAGAGCACCTCCAAATGGGGACACCCTCCCGCTGAGCCCGTTGAACCAAGGAAGCTATGTCAGAAATCTCTCCCAGTACGGGATTGGCAGACCGCGCCGGTGCCAAGCGCCGGTCAATGCTGCGGAGCACGGCCGATATGTCACTGCCCATTCGACTTTCAATTCTACGTAGATAGAAATTCGCCTCCTTGGTCATTGTCTGACCATAGACCTTGAATCGCTGGGGAACGTAGCCGAGAAATGCTGGGGTGGCCCTCAGGCACGCCGCGCTGTCCGGCGCGATAGACGCGATGGTCCTGGCATCCAGTATCCACTTCTTGATTGTTTGGCCCAGAGTGCCGAGCGCCCGAACGGAAAACAGGTCGCACGCGACAGGCACGATAAAATAATCCGAATCGAGAAGAAGCACGCGATTCAACGGTCCGATATTGGGTCCGGTGTCGTAGAAGACGAAGTCGAACCCTTGCTCCCTGCTCAAACGGGTTACCATGTCGCTGATCGAAGATGTCGCCAGCAGTGCGCCGAGCCGCCTCTTGAAGCTGTCGGCCCAAGCGTCGCCCAGGAATTCCTCGAACTCGGACAACCTTATGTCGCCCGGCAGAAGCGCGACGTCTGCCGCCATGATGGGTTCCACGAAGCGGCCGACGCCGACGTTATCGAAAACGGGACGCACCGCGCTCCAAATCGTCTGCCCGTTCGGTTTGTTCGCATTGTTGAGCAGTTCGTCGACGACGTCGTCGGACAACAGATACGATGTGAGGTTGCACTGCGGATCGCTGTCAACCAAGAGAACCGACTTCCCCGACTGCGCCAACGCAAACGCAATGTTAGCCGTCAGTGTGGTCTTGCCGACGCCGCCTTTGTGACTGAATAATGCTATGCGGACCGGTCTGGACATTAAGTGGTCTCGTTTCTAGGTGCCACCACCGGGGGCGGTGCCGTTTGCTCCCGACTTCTTTCGTGGGCGTCGTGGCCGGGCTTGCGACAGGACTTCTCTGGCCCTCGTCCGGTCGGGCAGCGCCTCAACGTACCTCTCTCCGTGCGCGGTCAGTTGCCTCTCGCCTCGGCTTGCCGTCGTCAGAAGACCGGACCGAATGGCGTTGTTCGAGGCTGCTGAGGGATTGGAGAATTTGACCTGTGCTGCTTCGGTATTGAGTTTGCTGATGTCCGTGGTCTTGAAATGAGCCTTGTCTCTGTAGTGAGCCAAATAGTAGGCGAGGCACGCAACGCGATCGACGTCGGTGCTCGGCCGCTTTTCGAACAGAAACTCCTTGGGCGACGGCTCCGGGGGCGAGGAGAAGTGCGGCTCGCGCGATGCGCCGGGCGGAGTGGGGGGAACGTCGGCTCCACCCGGCCCTGGCGGCTCCACGCCGTCGAAGCCGAAGAAGGTCCCGACCGTCCTGTATATTCTGACCCGGCTGTCCTTATCGAATGCTATCAGGTCATCGATGATTTTATGCACCTGATTGGAAATGCTCTGTTCGTCCAACTGCCCGGTCTGGCTCATGACGGCACCTCACACCAGCCGGCGGCAAGTCCTCCTGACGACACGGCGCGTGGACGGCTGGTCGGTAGATTCTAGCACGCAGCGGGGGTGGACGAGAGTTCATGGGCCGACGTTGGTCGTACCGACGGCGGCCGTGAACCGCTCAACCGCCGAAGACTGCGGCGCCGGTCCCACCACGTGGAGCCGCAGTTCGGACGCCCCAATGGCCTTGGCCCATCGGTTAGAGAGCTTCGCTGTAACGCAAGCCGCGGCGGGCCACAACCAGGGGCAAGCGGGAATCTGCGTCGAGTAGAAGAGCTGGCGCCGGCAGCGCGACCGTGCAGTCGACACGTCCGCCTCGATCAGGTCTTCCGTATCTCCCCCTCGCTCGACTGGCTCACTACATCCACCGGTTGGCGACCACGAATCTCCGAATCCGAGGCTCACGTACGCATCCGGAACCCGATCGCGGCCGACCACCACTCCGAGGCGGAACCCGACTCGCCACCTCCGGGAGGCACTCCTCACGTGAGGGTGCTCGCGGCGCGGGCAATCGAGGATACCGTGAGATCCCAGCGACCGGCCTGTTCCACCAGGTACCGGCGAGTCGCCGCGTCGACCTCTGCCGCCTCGCCCTCCTCGAAGTATGCCAGGGCCTTCACCGCCTCCATGGGTGGGAAGCGGTGCCCGTACAGCGCCGCGGCGGCGCGGAGCCGGTCTTCGAGGGATACGCCCGCGCGCAGGATGGCCGCGAGGTCGAGGTAGTCTCTTGCGGCGACGCGCTGCAGGAGCACCTTGAGTTTGGTGCCGAACAGATCCAGCAACGACGCGACCAGGACGACGCCGTCGTCGGTCCGCTGGGGTTCTCCCACCCGGCCGGTGTCGATGCCGCCGAAGAACGAGACCTTGACAGGCGGCAAGCGGCCGGACGGCTTCGTGGAAACGGTCAGGGTGTCGGGCTCGCGTTGCAGGACCTCGGCGCCGACGAGACAGGGCAGCTCGAACAACGCGTCGCCATCGAGCGGTTCCGACGAGAAGAAGTCGAAATCGACCGAGGACCGGTGCCCCAGCCTCAACGCGAGCGCGGTGCCGCCGTACAGGACGAGCGAGTCCGGCAGGTCGCCGAGCGCCGGCCACAGCACGCGCTGCGCCTCCGGGAGCACGTCGAGCATCGGCGTGAACGTCATCGCGGCAATCGCGGCGGCAGCCGCCGCACCGGCGGACCCGCGGCCGGATGGAGACCGAGCCGGCCGCGCCAGAAGCTCCAGGAGCGACGGTTGAACACGCCCACCGGGGGATCGAGCAGCACACGGCGCAAGTCGGCCTCGGACACCCGAGCCAGGAGCCAGCGGACGTCGTCGACGGTGGCCAGCGTCATCATCTGCGCGAGCAGGAGCCGCCGATCCGCCAGCGTGCGCTCCGCCGGCTGCCACCAGACGTACTTCGAGGCCATCGCCTCGCTGCGCTCGTCGCCGGCGAGCTGGTCCCTGCCCATCACCACAACCAGAATAACGTCTACCCGGCGGATCCGGTTCGACAGCAGCCGAGTCCGGGCATACCATGACGCAGGATCCGGAACACTGCCGGGTGCATCGTCATGAGATCCGGGTCCGGGCGGTGCCGGACCCGTTCGCGGAGACACAGAGATGACACGAGACCTGACGCTGCCGACCCGGCGGCGGTTCCTGCAGACGGCCGGCGGGTTCGCGGCGGCGGCCGCGGCCGTCGGAGGACGCACGACGGAAGCGGCGGCGGCCGCGGCCTTGGGAAGGCGCCCGACGGAAGCCGGGGCGGCCCGCGCGCAGGGGCTCGCCCTGCGCATACGCGCCGTCGACGCCTACCCCATCTACATCAACCAGCGCTCCGACGGGTTGCTCGACGCGCCCACGTTCTCGGGCGACGACGACCCCCGGCGCTGGCGCTGGGGAGGGCCGTTCGAGCAGTTGCCGTCGGCCATCATCGCCATCATCAAGACCGACCAGGGGGTGACCGGCTTCGGCATGGGGGCGGGGGGCAGCGCCGCCGTCGAGATCATCGACGGGCACCTGAAGCACCTGCTGATGGGCGCCGACCCCCTCAACGTCGAGCAGCTCTGGGACCAGATGTACCAGTCGGCCATCTTCTACGGGCGGCGCGGGGTGTTCGCCATGGCCCTGAGCGCGGTGGACAACGCGCTGTGGGACATCGCGGGCAAGCACGCCGGCCAGCCCGTGCACGAGCTGCTCGGCGGCGCCTCGCGCGACCGCATCCCCCTTTACCAGACCGGGGGCGACGTCGCCGCGGGAGTCGCCGCGGGCGTGCGGAACTTCAAGCGCAGCCTGCCCGTGAACCCCCTGACCCCGCCGGACGTGCTCGACCGGGCCATTACCTCGGTGCTCGAGGCCCGCGACGTCCTGGGGCCGGACGGCAACCTCATGACCGACTGCGTCTCGCGTAACGGCACCGTCGAGTGGGCGGTGGGGGTGGCGGAGCGGCTGCGGCCGGCCGGGCTCTACTTCATGGAGGAGATGCTCTCGCCCGACGACGTTTTCGGCTACGCCGAGCTCGTGCGCCGCATCGGGGGCGGCGGCCCGGGACGGACCCGGGTCGCGTGCGGCGAGCACGAGTACACCGAGCACGGCTTCGAGGTGCTGGTGCGGCTCGGCTCGGCCGAGATCCTCCAGCCGGACATCACGTGGTGCGGCGGCACCACCGCCGGGCTCCGCATCTCGCGGCTCGTCGAGGCGGCGGGGCTCGAGATCATCCCCCACCGCGGCGCCAGCTCCTGGGGGCTCCCCATCGCGCTCATCTCGCCGAGCTGCACCATGGCCGAGAGCTTCCCCGCTGGCTCGGCGATCCTCGACGCGATGTCGCCGCCGGTCGAGAACGGCGCGGTCGTGGCCCCCGCCGAGCCGGGCTTCGGGACGACCCTGACCGAGGAGATGGTGCTCGACCACCGGCTGGCCGGGCGGACCGTTGTATAGTGGGGCGAAACGGTTGTTGCAGGATCCCTCGTGCGCCGAGACCGGCGAGCCGCGGGGCGTGCGGCTGCCTGCTCGTGCAGGTTCGCGTGGCGGACGCCCGATGCGGTGCGGAGACCAGGCGAGAACACGCCGGAGGAGCGGCGGGGGAGGCTGGAGCGGCTGAGGCGCCTGCCCGACGAGCATGGCGAGGCAGCGTATCGAGCACAGGTGACCGCAGAGCCGTGCAGCTCTGCGGAACGACGCGGTCCAAGGCAGGTACCCGTCGGCCGAATGCAGCAGAGCCTTCGACCGCGGGTTGCCGGTTCCGAACTCGAAGAAACGGAGGCAAGACATGAGAAGAATCACGGTTCTGGCCGCGGTGATCGCGATCGGCTTGGCGGCGGCCGTCAGCCGCCCGGTGGCGCAGGGCAACGTGGCCGAGATCGAGCACGTCAAGGACAACCTGTACATGATCACCGGCGGGGGCGGGAACACCGCGGCCCTCGTCACCGGCGAGGGGGTCGTGCTGGTCGACACCAAGAACCCCGGGTGGGGCGAGGCCATCCTCGACAAGGTGCGGACGGTGACCGACGAGCCGGTCACGATGATCATCAACACCCACACCCACGGCGACCACGTGGGTAGCAACATCGACTTCGCACAGCCGGTCGAGGTGGTGGCCCACGCCAACACCCGGACGAACATGGAGCGCATGCCGGCGTTCCAGTCCGCGAGCGGCCAGGAGTACCTGCCCGGCACGACCTACGAGGACCGGCTGACCCTGCTCGACGGGGCCAACCAGATCGACCTCTACCACTTCGGTCCCGGCCACACGAGCGGCGACTCCGTCGTGGTCTTCACCGGCCTCGGCGTCGCCCACACCGGCGACCTCTTCGCGTGGAAGGGCACGCCCTACATCGACGTGAACAACGGCGGCAGCGGGATCAACTACGGCAGGACGGTGCTCGCCGCGGCCGACGGCATCTCGGGCGTCGACACCGTGATTCCGGGGCACAGCCCGGTCATGGGCTGGGCCGACTTCCGCGAGTTCGGCGAGTTCAACCGCGACTTCCTCGCGGCCGTCGAGGCCGGCAGGGCGGAAGGCAAGTCGGCGGCGGAGACCGCGGCCTCGCTCGATCTGCCCGAGCGCTACGCGAACTACGCGATGAGCCGGGGCACCCTGACCAGCGCCGAGGACAACGCCGAGAAGATCTACGCCGAGCTCGAGTGACTCGCGCGGCGCCAGCCATCCGCCGGACGGAGCCGCCGGAAGCCCGTTCCCCGACGGGCTCGCGGCCCCGTCCGGCGCGACCGCGCGGATCCCGCGCCGAACCTCGAACAACGCGGCCAGGGACCGGTCGGCGGCGGGCGTGCACGGACATCGTCGGTTCCATGAGCACACAGGTCGCCGTCAACCACCGCACCCAGTACGACTACGACCGGCTCGTGACCCTGGCGCCGCACGTCATCCGGCTGCGGCCGGCGCCGCACTGCCGCACCCCCGTCACCCGCTACTCGCTCCGCATCGATCCGCCCGACCACTTCCTCAACTGGCAGCAGGATCCCCACGGCAACCACCTCGCCCGCGCGGTCTTCCGCACCCCGGCCCGCCGGCTCCGCATCGAGGTCGATCTGGTCGCCGACCTGACGGCCATCAACCCGTTCGACTTCTTCCTCGAGCCGTCGGCCGAACGCTTCCCCTTCGAGTACGAGCCGTGGCTGGCGAAAGACCTGCGCCGATGCCTCGAGACGGAGCCGCCCGGTCCCGAGCTGCGCCGGTTCCTGGCCGACGTCGACACTCGGTCGCGCTCGACCGTGGACTTCCTGGTGACGCTGAACGGAGACCTCGAGCGGCGCATCGACTACGAGACCCGGATGGAGCCGGGCATCCGGACCTGCGAAGACACCCTGGCCCGGGGCCGCGGCTCGTGCCGGGACAGCGCCTGGCTGCTCGTTCAGATCCTGCGGAACCTGGGGCTGGCCGCGCGGTTCGTGTCGGGCTACCTGATACAGCTCGTCCCCGACGTCAGGCCCCCGGAGGGACCGCCGGGGCCGTCCCGCGACCCCGGCGAGAACCAACGCGTGGCGGCGGCGCGCCGGAACGAGGAGACGGAGGGACCGCCGGGGCCGTCCCTCGACTCAGCCGAGCTCCACGCCTGGGTCGAGACGTTCCTGCCGGGCGCGGGCTGGGTGGGGCTGGACCCGACCTCGGGGCTGCTCGCGGCCGAGGGGCACCTGCCGGTGGCGGCGACGGCGGAGCCGGCGACGGCCGCGCCGATCAGCGGCAGCGTGTCGCCGGCGGAGGTCGAGTTCGACCATGCGGTGACGGTGACCCGCCTGGACGACGCCGCCGGCGCCGGGAAGGGCGGCCCCAGGTGAACCGGACCCCGGGCGACCGCCGCCACGATCGACTCCGAAACTGCGAGGGCCGGGGCCATGCGGCCGTGGGCATCCTCGGCCGCCCCGGCACCCGCGTGCTGGCGCCGGAGACCGCCGGGGCCGGGACGTCGCCACACGCCGCCAGGACCGGGACGTCGCCACGCGCCGCCAGGACCGGGATGTCACCACACGGTGCCGCGACCGGGATATCGCCACACGGTGCCGCGACCGGGACATCGCCACACGGTGCCGCGGCCGGGATGTCGCCGGAGGCCGAGCCTTGACGCGTCCGCCCGCCTACGCCCCCCTCGCCGGCCACTACGACGAGATGGTGGAACGGGACGGCGCCCGCCGGCCGCACTGGGAGGCGGTGACCGACGCCCTCGCCGCGGCCGGCCGGCACGAGCTGAACCGCCGGACGCAGGAGGCCCGCCGGCTCATCCGCGACAACGGCATGACGTTCCACGTCCACCGGCGGGGCGGCACCCGGGAGCGCCCCTGGCCCCTCGACCTCATCCCGTGCGTCATCGACGGGGCCGAGTGGGCCCACCTGGAACGGGCGGTCGTCCAGCGCGCCCGGCTCCACGAGGCCGTCCTCGGCGACCTCTACGGCCCGCGGCGGCTCGTGCGCGAGGGCGCCCTGCCCGCGGACTGGCTCCACGCCAACCCCGCCTTCCTGCGGGCATGCGACGGGCTGCAGCCGCCGGCGGGACGCTGGCTCCCCCTCTATGCCGCCGACCTCGTGCGGGCGCCGGACGGGGGCTGGTGGGTGCTCGGCGACCGCACCGAGGCGCCGGCCGGCCTCGCCTTCGCCCTCGAGAACCGCATCGTCGTCAACGCGGTGCTGCCGGACGTGCTGGTGGCGTCGAAGGTGCGGCGCCTCGCCGGCACGTTCGAGGCCCGCCGGATGTCGCTCGCCGCGAGCGCGCCGGGGCACCGGGAGAACCCCCGCATCGTCGTCCTGACCCCGGGGCCGGCGTCGGAGAACTACTTCGAGCACGCGTTCCTGGCCCGCTACATGGGCTACACCCTCGTCGAGGGCACCGACCTGACGGTCCGCGACTACCGCGTCTACATCAAGACGCTGGGCGGCCTGCAGCCGGTCGACCTGATCCTGCGCAGCCAGCCGTCGGAGGCCTGCGACCCGCTGGAGTTCGGGGGGCCGTCGCAGAGCGGCGTGCCCGGGCTCGTGGAAGCGGTGAGGCGCGGCAACGTGGCCGTCATCAACCCGCTGGGGGCCGGCGTCGCGCAGTCGCCGGCCCTGATGGCGTTCCTCCCCGACCTGTGCCGCCGCCTCCTCGACGCCGACCTGCTGCTGCCGTCGGTGGCCACGTGGTGGTGCGGCGACGAGGCAGCCCGCGCGCACGTGCTCGGCCACCTCGACCGCCTGGTGATCAAGCCCGCCTATCCCAGCGTGCGGCGGGAGCGGACGTTCGGGCGGCGCCTCCCCGAGGGGCAGCGCGCCCGGCTCGCCGACCGCATCGCGCGCCAGCCCCACCGCTACGTGGCCCAGGAGCAGGTGGCGTTGTCGACGACGCCGGTCCGGGTGGCCGGCGGCCTCTCCCCGCGCTTCCTCGTCATCCGCGTCTACGCCCTGTCGCAGGGCGACGGCTACGACGTGCTGCCGGGGGGACTGGGCCGCGTGTCGTCGTCGACCGGCTCCCTCGACGTGACCCTGCTCGGCGGCGGCAGCAGCAAGGACGTCTGGGTGGCGGGCGAGACGGCCGAGCCCCACCGCTCGCTGATCCCGGCCAGCGTGTCCCCCATCGGCGTCAGCCGGGCCACGTTCGACCTGCCGAGCCGGGTCGCCGACAACCTCTTCTGGCTGGGCCGGTACTCGGAGCGGGTGGGGGCCGCGGTGCGGCTGCTGCGCGCGGCGATGCCGCTGCTCTCGGAGGAATCGTCACGCCGGTCGACGGCGGCGCTGGCCGGCGCCCTGAGCTTCCTCGCCGACCTCGACTACGTGCCGCAGGGAGCGGACATCGCCAGCCTCCCGCCCGTTCGGGCCCTGCAGGCCCTGGTCGGGGCGATGCTGTCCGAGCCGGACCGGCGCGGCAGCCTGCGCTGGCAGGTGGAGCACCTGCGCAACGCGGCGTGGCTCTTGCGCGACCGCCTCTCGGCCGACTCGTGGCGCATCATCAGCCGCCTCGAGTCCGACCTCCGGTCGGGCCGGTCCGGCCGCCGGGAGCGCAGCGGCCTGCGCCGCACGCTGGACCAGATGGTCATGATGCTCGCGAGCTTCAGCGGCGCCGTCAGCGAGGGCATGACGCGGGGTCACGGGTGGCGCCTGCTCGACATCGGGCGCCGGCTCGAGCGCGCGCTGCAGGTGCTCCTGCTCCTGCGACACGGGCTGACGACGGTGGCCGAGGACGAACGGGCCCGCATCGAGCTCCTGCTCGACGCCACCGACAGCGCCATCACCTACCGGTCGCGCTATCTCACGTCGCTGCGGGCCAACCTCGTCGTCGACCTCCTGCTGCTCGACGACGCGAACCCGCGGGGCGTGGCGTTCCAGCTCGATCGGCTGAAGCAGCATGTCGCGGAGCTGCCCGACCCGCCCACGCCGGGCCGGACGTCGCCGGAATCGAAGCTCGTCACCGCGGCCGTGGCGGCCATCCAGCTCGTCGACCTCGACGAGCTGTGCGAGGTGCGCGAGGGCCGGCGCCACGCGCTGACGGCGCTGCTCGACCGGGTCCGGGGGGATCTGGGCGGGCTCTCGGACGCGCTGACCCGCGACTACCTCACCCACGCGGTCCCGGTCCGGCACCTGGCGCGCCCGTCGTCACCTGACGGCCCCGCCGGGCGCCCGACCGCCCCTCCGGGAGTCGGCACCGTTCTACGAGGCTGATTCCTCGCGAGCCGATGAGCACCGCAACGCCGCCCGGGCGCGAGTACCGTGTGAGGCACACCCGGCCGCTACGCTACGCCGAGACGGTGTCGCCGTCCATGCACCAACTGACCCCGACGAGCCGATGAGCACCGCACCGCCGCCCGGGCGCGAGTACCGTGTGAGGCACACCAGCCACTACACGTACGCCGAGACCGTGTCGCTGTCCATGCACCAGGTGCGGCTGACCCCGCGGGCGAGGGGAACGCAGGCCGTGCGGGACACCCGGCTCGTGATCGACCCGCCCGCGAGCGGCTCGGTCACGCGCGAGGACTACTTCGGCAACGCCACCACGACCTTCACGATCCAGGGCGCGCACCGCCATCTGCGGGTGACGGCGGAGAGCCTGGTGTCGCTGTCGGCGCCCGACCCGGCCGGCCTCGACTCGCCGTCGCTGGCCGAGACCGTCGCCCGGCTGGGGGCGCGCGAGACGGCGGGCGAGCTGGCCGCCGTCGAGTACCAGGTGGAGTCGCCGCTCGCCCCCCGGGGCAGCCTCTACGCCCGCTACGCGGCCCCGCTGCTCGACCCGAACCGGCCGCTGCTCGAGAGCGTCGACGCGCTCATGCGGACCATCCACCGCGAGTTCCGGTACGACCCCGTGGCGACCACCGTGTCGACCCCCGTCTCCGAGGTCCTGGAGGGCCGCCACGGCGTCTGCCAGGACTTCGCGCACCTGATGATCGCCTGCCTGCGGTCGCACGGCGTCGCCGCCCGCTACGTCAGCGGGTACCTGGTGCCGAAGCCCGGCGTCGTCGGGGCGCAGGCGTCGCACGCGTGGGTGTCGGTCTACTGCCCGGGCGTCGGGTGGGTGGACTTCGACCCCACGAACGACGTCCGCCCGGCCGGCGGGCACGTCACCCTGGGGTGGGGGCGCGACTTCGAGGACGTCAGCCCCCTGAAGGGGGTGACGGTCGGCGGGGGGAACCACGACGTGGCGGTCGAGGTGCTGGTCACGCCGGCGGGGTGAGAGCAGGCAGTCCGCGCCGGCGGGCGAGGCCGCCACCGGCAGGAAGGCGCCCGACTCCTGCGGAAACGGTCGGGCGGCTCCAGGTCGCCCAAGCGGGTGGTCAAACTGAAGACGAGCGTGCAGACGCGACGATCGCCGGGCCGCCGAACCCGCGCCCGGCGACGCCCCGCGCTCGTCACGCAGGATGTCGGCAGAAGGCGCCGACTCCTCGGAGTAGGTACGGCGGCCGGGGAAGGGGGAGGCGACCCCTTGACGGCCGCCGACCCGCGCCCGGCGGCGCCCCGCGCTCCTCACGCGGGACGCCGGCAGGCCGTGCCGAAAGCGGATCCGCAGGCGAACGATTCCGCGCTACTGCTCCTGCTCGGCCGTGTCGAGCTCGGCGACCCGCGCGCCGGTCAGGATGTTGAGCAGCCCATAGTTCCCCTCGTGGCACGCGTACTCGTACATGCCGTTGCCGCGCTTCATCGGCAGGGCGGCGGTGAACGGCGCGGTGAACGAGGTCGGATCGTCCACGGTGTACTCGTAGAGCAGGGTGTCGTCGGCCACCCGGCTGAAGCGCTCGGTCAGGCGCAGCGTCGTCCCCGTCCCGACCGCGGTCGCCACCGTCGGGTTGAAGCTGGCCGTCTTGTCGCTGAAGTTCGTCGTCTCGACGACCAGGGTGTCCCCGTCCCAGTAGCCGCGCGAGTCGCCCATCCACTGGGTGAGGCCGTCGGGCAGGTGCTCGCGCCCGTCGAGGGGCACGATGCGGGCGTCGTGCACCATCTCGTTCAGAATCGCCACGTGGTCCGCGGTCTGGAACACCTGGATGTTCTGGTTGTAGCCGGCGGGCACGATGGGCGGGCCCGAGTTGAACCCGAGGATGCACCGCTCGGCGAGGCCACGGTCCTCGTAGCTGTCGGCGCCGATGCCCGCCGCCCGCGCCCGCACGGGACGCGTGCCGGGCCGGTCCTCGCCCAGCGACAGCTCGATCAGCTCCACCCCGGGCTGCAACGCCGGCAGTCGGCCCGTCGGCGGATCGACGATGAGCGACGTGCGCCCGTCGTCGACGACCGACGCGTCCTGGTCGACCCAGTAGCGGTTGTAGCCGCCGACGTTGCCGCCCACCGGCAGCGGCTCGTCGCGCACCTCGCTGGGGGCGTTGGCCGCGGCGTTGTTCTCGGCCGCCCTGGCCTCGATCTCGGCGATCTCCTCCGCCGACAGGACCGCCTTCTCCTGGTCCGCGGGCCGCTGCAGCGGCGTCAGCGACTGGAAGTCCCAGACCCCCTGCAGGTCGGGCTTGCCGTCGGGCAGCCGCGGCGGCTCCCAGGTCTGCGCGCCGGCCGAGGCCGCCACCAGAAGCGCACCGACGATCGCAAGGCTTCGTACTCTCATCTCGACCATTCCTCCATCTGCACGGTTCAGGCGGCGCCCGCCGGCGCCTCCTCCCGCTCCCGGCATTCCTGCCGTGCGGCCTCGCTCGGGGCACTGCTCGATATCGACTCGCCGACTTCAGCCGAGCACAACCCGCGACCGCTTCCCGACCCGGGACGCGACGAGGCAACTCCCGCCCGTGTGCTCCCACCGACCTCCAGCCCTCCCGGCCCTCGGAGGCCGTCACCTCGCCGATGCGGTCGAGGTTCCGGCGGTGGAGCACCACGTTCCGGGTCACCGGGAACCCGAGGCTACTCGTCCTCGGCGCCGACGAACTTCTGCACCCGGCCGCCGAGCTGCGCCACGAAGACCTCGCCGTCCTCCGTGACCGTCATCCCGTGCCCGCCGTTGCCGCCGGGCAGGGTCGCCACCGCCTCGCCGTCGAGGCCGCGCAGCGTGCCGCCCGTCCACAGGTGCTGATCCTCGGTCATGAACAGGGCCGAGTTGCCGCCGATCTCCGGCCACTCGGCGAGGAACCCGCCGTCGGCGTCGAAGACCTGCACGCGACGGTTGTCGCGATCGGTGACGTAGACCCGCCCCTCGGCGTCGACCTGCAGGTTGTGGGGGAGGCCGAACTCGCCGGGGCCGGTGCCGCGGCTGCCCCACTCGAGCAGGTACTCGCCGTCGGCCGAGTACTTCACGACCCGGGCGTTGCCGTAGCCGTCGCTGACGTAGATGGAACCGTCGGGTCCGAACGCGACGTCCGTGGGCAGGTTGAAGGTGTTGCGGCTGCGGCCCGCGACGCCCTTCGCCCCCAGCTCCATGAGCACGCGGCCCTGGAAGTCCATCTTGTAGACGACATGGCCGGGCGCGTCGACCACCCAGATGTCGCCGTCGGGGTCGACCCGCACCGCGTGGGCGCCGCAGTTGTGGCAGCCCGCCGCCCCGTAGACGGCGGTATAGCCCGACTGCCCGGGCCGGCGGTCGGCGGGCGCGATGCCCGCAACCTTGCCGTTGTCGAAGAGGCCGTCGCCCCACGCCCGGACGAAGCGGCCGCCGGGATCGAACAGCATCAGCGGCTGGGCGCCGCGGTGCAGCATCAGGACGTACCCGTTGGCGGTGGTCGCGACCCCCGACACCTGCCCGAAGTTCCAGGCGGCCGGGGTGCCCGCAGCCGAGATCGGCGCGTCGGGCCATCCCTCGACCTCCGCGAACTTCGCCGTCTGCCCGTGCGCAGCCTGGCCGATCGCCACGATCAGCAGACAGCACGCCAGCACACTTGTCCACCTGACAGTCATTCGACCTGCTCCTGACATCACGAACCGGCTTGCCACGCCGTCACCGGGTCACGAACGACGTGATCACTGCCTGCAACGCGTCCACGCGGCCCGTCAGACGGTCCACCTTGGCGTTGACGAGCAGTACTCCCACCGCCGCCACGAGCGATATGAGCCCCGTGACGATCCCGACGATCAGCGTCAGCGTTTCCTTGTCCACGCCCTCCTTCCTTTCTCCGACCAGTTCCGCCCCCAGACTACCACGTGCCGCGCCACCAGGAGCCCTTTGGCGCCCTTTCGTGAACCCCGCGTCTCAGCCGAGACCGGCGAGGACGCCGACCGGCGGCAAGGCAGAGGAGCCCGGCGCGACGAGCCGCGACCACGCGTCGCTCCCGCCGCCAGAACGCCTCCGAGCGGATCCGGCGGGTCGCGGCCGCCGTGCCCTGCGGAGTCAGACGACCCCGTCGGCGCGAAACGCCCGGATCTCTTCGTCGGTGTAGCCAGCCGCCCGCAGCACCTCGTCGGTGTGCTCGCCGAGCAGGGGCGGGGCGCGATCGATGCGGCCGGGGGTGTCGCTCAGCTCGATGGGCTGGCCGATCATCCGCACCTGCCCGGCCGTGGGGTGGGGGTGGTCGACGACCTTGCCGCGGCCGGTGAGCTGGGGGTTGGTGCAGACCTCGGCCACGTTGCGGATGCGGCCGCACGGCACGCCGGCGCGGCCGAGCACGTCCATCCACTCGGCGACGGTGCGCAGGGCGGTGAGCTCGACGATGATCGGCACCAGCACGTCGCGGTGCTTCACCCGGTCGGGGGCGGCCGCGAAGCGCGGATCGTAGCGCAGGTCGGGCCGCCCCACGGCGTCGCAGTAGCGCACCCACAGCGAGTCGTTGGCGATGCCCAGGTTGATCCAGCCGTCGCGGGCCCGCAGGGTCTGGTAGGGCACCACCGAGGGATGGTCGTTGCCGCGGCGGGTGGGGCTCTCGCCCGAGGCGAAGTAGTTGCCGGCGTTGTAGGTCAACAGCGACGCCACCGCGTCGAGCATCGCGACGTGCACGTGCTGCCCCCGGCCCGTCGACTGCCGCGCGTAGAGGGCGAGGAGGATGCCCTGGGCGGCCATCATCCCCGCCGTGAGGTCGGCGATGGAGGTGCCGACGCGCGACGGCGGCCCGTCGGCCTCGCCGGTCAGGTCCATCAGGCCCGACTCGCCCTGCACGATCAGGTCGTAGCCGGGCCGGCTCGCGTCGGGCCCGCCCTCGCCGAACCCCGAGATCGAGCAGTAGACGACCCGCGGATGCCGCGCCGCCACCGCCTCGTAGTCGAGGCCGAGCCGGGCCACGGCGCCGGGGCGGAAGTTCTGGACGACGACGTCGGCGCCGGCGACGAGCCGCCACACGATGGCCCGCCCCGCCTCGTGCTTCAGGTTGACGGTGCAGCTCCGCTTGTTGCGGTTGACGGAGAGGAAGTAGGGCGCCTCGCCCCCGAGGAACGGGGGGCCGAACGCGCGGGACTCGTCGCCGCGGCCCGGCTCCTCGATCTTGACGACGTCGGCCCCCATGTCGCCGAGGGTCATCGTGCACCAGGGGCCCGACACCACCCGGCTGAGATCGATGACCCGGATGCCGTCGAGGGGCGCGGGGCGGCCCGCACTATCCGGCATCCGGCCTTCCCGACCCCGTCACAGCCGCCCGCTCCGCAGCTCCTCGGCCAGGTAGTCGCCGGCCCGCCACGCGAGGGCGAGGATGGTCAGCGTCGGGTTCTTCTCGGACGCGCTCGTGAACGACGAGCCGTCGACGACCAGCACGTTGTCGACCTCGTGCATCCGGTTGAACCGGTTCAGCACCGACCGCGCCGGGTCGTCCCCCATCCGCACCGTCCCGTGCTCGTGGATCGCGGCCCCCGGCGGGTCGTGCTCGTCGGGCGACGACGGCACCGTCTCGGCCCCCGCGGTGTGCAGGATCTCGTCGGCCACCTCGTGCATGTGCCGCACCATCCGCATCTCGTTGTCGCCGAAGGTGACGTCGATGCGCATCAGCGGCACCCCGTAGCGGTCGGTGCGCGTCTCGTCGACGGTCACCCGGTTGTCGGGGCGCGGCAGGATCTCGCCGTAGGGGTGGAGGGCGGCGAGGGCGGGGTAGCGCTCGCGGACCCGCCGCTTGAAGCCGGCCCCGAACTCGAGGCCCGGCAGCAGCTCGGCCACGTTCACGCCCGTCGTCTGGCACCCGTTGCCCCAGAGCTGGATGCCGAAGCCGCCGACGTAGTCCAGGCCGGTGAGCCGGTGGTTGAACCGCGGAATGTAGACGTGCCCGCCCCCGATGCCGTCATCGTTGGTGTAGCCCTGGCCGAAGAGCTGGGGCAGGAAGCCGAAGCGGTGGAACCGGACCTGCTCGCAGTAGTTGCGGCCGAGCTGGTCGTTGCCGTTCCCGAGCCCGGCGGGATGCCGCCGCGACTTCGAGTTGAGGAGGATGCGCGTCGAGTCCATCGCGGAGGCGGCCACCACCACCGTCCGCGCCCGCACCACCCGCTCGGCCCCGCTCTCGCGCTCGAAGTACTGCACCGCGTCGGCGCGGCCGTCGTCGCCCGTCAGCACCCGCGCCGCCACCGCGCCGGAGACGATCTCCAGCCGGCCCGTCTCGAGGGCCGGCATCAGCAGGTAGTCGGTGGCGTTGAAGAACGACGCGGTGCGGCAGCCCGACCCGCACGACCCGCAGTAGTGGCAGGCGGGCCGCCCCCCGTGGGCGCGGGTCAGCACCGCGCGGCGGATGGGCACGGCGGGAATGCCGAGGCGCCCGGCCGCCCGCGACAGGATGACCTCGGCGCAGCGCGGCCTCACCGGCGGCAGGTGGTGGCGGCTCCCCGGCAGCGAGTCCGAGCCGTCGTCGCCCCCGGTCACGCCGACGAGCTGTTCGACCCGGTCGTAGTAGGGAGAGATGTCGGCGTAGCGAATGGGCCACGGGATGCCCCACCCCTCGCGCTCCGGGCCGGCGAAGTCGAGGTCGGACATGCGGAGGCTGACCCGCCCCCAGACGTTGGTCTTGCCGCCCCATCCCCACGTCCGCCAGAGCTGGAAGGGACGCCCCGCCGGCGTGAGGTACGGCTGCTCGCGGTCGTCGAGCCGGTAGCGGGGCGGCGCCTCGCCCTCCCGGCGGCGGCGGTCCGCCTCGAACGGCAGGACGTGCGCCCACGACTCCGACCGGTCGAACTTCCAGCCCGCGTCGAGCATGAGCACCCGCACGCCGTGACCCACCAGGGCGTGCGCGGTCATCGCCCCCGATGCGCCGCTGCCGATGACCACGACGTCGTGCACCGGGCCCCGTTGCAGGATCTCCATGAGCCTCATCCGCCCATCGTCGCCGCAGAGGTTCGCGCCAGCGAAGACTCCCAACGCGACCGCAGGTCGCGACGCGGCCC
Source organism: Vicinamibacteria bacterium (assembly GCA_022820675.1). Taxonomy (GTDB): domain Bacteria; phylum Acidobacteriota; class Vicinamibacteria; order Vicinamibacterales; family UBA8438; genus JAJEEA01. Next base: position 20,936 of record JAJEFC010000246.1, read on the forward strand.
CGCCTGCCGCCCGGCCAATCCGCCAGGTGTCCCCGCCTCGCTACCGCGCAGGCTCCTGTCCGCGCCCTTCCGCTCCGTCGGGCTCCCAGCTCAGGTGGTGCTCGTGCGTGCACCCCTCGAACCCGGTCAGGTACTGCTTGCCGGCGTAGCCCAGCTCCTCCCGCATCCCGATCTCCGAACGGTAGTAGCCGCTGATGGTCAGGCGGCGCACCTCCCGGAAGAGGTCCACGCCGGCCTGCTCCTCCCGCGGCGGGTCCGCGGCGAGCCGGGTCAGCAGCTCCGCCTGCCGTGGCCCATCGACGGCGGCGAATCGGCCGCCGTAGAGGGCGGCGCTTCGTCGGTCGAGCCACGTCAGCCCTTCCCGGACGATCGCCGGCAGCTCGGCCGGGCCGTCGCCCTCCGCGGCGCGGCTCACCATCCAGTCGATGTACTGGTGCACGTTGGCGGCCCGCGCCCCGGGGGTGTCGGTCTCGGGAACGATGGCCTCGGCGAGGGCCTCCACGGCGGCGGCCTCGTCGGGCGTGAAGAAGCCCGGCCGCCACGTCCCGCCATCCGGCTGCGGGGGCACCAGCGGATGCAGCGCCCGCGCGCCCTCCGTCGCGGCCGGCGCCAACGCCATCGCACCCAGCACGCGCAACGCGCGACGGCGTGGAACACGCATGCTGTCGGTCAACGGGGCCTCCTGTTCACGCATGGTGCCGCTCCGCGTCGGTGAGCACGATGCAATCATGCTCCTCCGGCGTCGAGCTCGACGCACGGCTCACGGGAATCCGGCGGCGCTGTGCGGGAAGATGCCACGCCCGGCAGAATTCGAACCGGTGACCCTCGGCTCGAAAGGTCGATTGCCTGGCGAACAAGTTCCCTTTTTGCAGTCAGTTACGGATTCCGCCAACTTTCCGCGCCAATTCCCCTGCGCCGCCCGTTGCGCGCTTCGCTCCTGCCGGTGCGCTCGAAGCGCCGAGGTGCTCCTCGAAACGGGACGTGGCCAGGCGCATCGCCTCGGGCACGTGGCCAAGAGTATAGCGGCTCCGTCGTCCGCGGGCGGCGTGGCCGAGCACGTCATCGACCAGCCGCGCGTCCCCGGCCGCTCGTTCACGGCGGGAACGGTCGACGACGCGTTCGTCGAAGGCGACGAGAACTTCATCGTGATCGTGGCCAATTCCCCTTAAGTGCCCCGCCTGTCCCTGGGAGAGGAGGAACGCGCCAGCACGACGGTGACGATCGCCGACAACGACACGGTGGCGGTGTCGGTGGACCCCACGGCCGTCACGGTGGTGGAGGGCGCCGCGGCCACGCTGACGGCGCGGCTGGCGTCGCGGGTTCGAGACGGACGTGGAGCTGGTCGACGGAGGCGGGAACGGCGACAGCGGACGCCGACTATACGGCGCAGGCTGTGACGACGCTGACCTTCGAAATCGAAAACGAAAGAGTAATCGACGTCCTCCGTCGCGTTGCCTGCGCCCAGATCGAAGTCGGCGGGGGTGGTTCCCGGCCGTTGGCAATACGCGTTGCCGGGCGAGGTGTCAGGGCTCACACGAACGCGTACCGGCTACCTTGCAGGATGTTTCGTAAATGGGGGTGTCCAGAAGGACCGTTTTCATGTCGTTCGCGTAAACTACGGCGATAATTCCACCGCGGGGCCCGAAACGACGCGGCGCACCACGATTCGTGCCCTGCCGACGGGGGGAGCCTTGACCGATTCCGACGACGCGAGGCGGGAGAACGAAGCGCTGCGCGAGCGCATCTCCACCCTCAACGCGGCCATCCTGCGCATCAGCGCGACGCTCGACCTCGACACCGTGCTCCCCGAGGTGGTCGAGAACGCCCGCGGGCTCACCGGCGCCCGCTTCGGCGTCATCGCCACCGTCGACGAGGCGGGCGCGCCCCAGGACTTCGTGTTCTCCGGCTTCACGCCCGAGGAACAGTTGGCGCTCTTCACGTGGCCCGACAGCGGCCGCCTGTTCCGGCACCTGCGCGAGCTGCCGGGTCCGTTGCGGCTCGCCGACCTCTCGGGCTACGTCCGCTCGCTCGGCATCGCGCCGGCGCCGACCTTCTCCCGGACCTTCCAGGGCACGCCGATGCGCCACCGCGGCGCCGACGTCGGCAACTTCTTCCTCGCCGAGAAGGCCTACGGCGAGGCGTTCACCGACGAGGACGAGGAGGTGCTGAGGCTGTTCGCCTCGCAGGCCGCGGCCGCGATCGCCAACGCGCGAACCCACCGCAACGAGCAGCGCGCGCGGGCCGACCTCGAAGCGCTGATCGAGACCTCGCCGGTCGGGGTCGTCGTCTTCGATGCCCGCAGCGGCCGGACGGTGTCGATCAATCGCGAAGCCAAGCGCATCGTCGAGGGCCTGCGAATGCCGGGCCGCCCGCTCGACGAGCTCCTGGAGGTGGTCTCCTTCCGGCGCGCCGACGGCCGCGAGGTGTCCCTGAGCGAGCTCCCCATCACCGAGCACCTCGGCGCCGGCGAGACGTTGCGGGCCGAGGAGGTCGAGCTCTCGGTCCCCGGCGGGCGCAGCGTCAGGACCCTCGTCAACGCCACGCCGATCCGGGCCGAGGACGACGCAGTGCGCTCGGTGGTCGTGACCCTGCAGGACCTCGCGCCGCTCGACGAGATCGAACGGATGCGGACCGAGTTCCTGGGCCTGGTGAGCCACGAGCTTCGCGCGCCGCTGGCGGCCATCAAGGGCTCGGCGGACACGCTGCTGGAGGAGGCGGCCGAGCTCGACCGGGCCGAGATGCGCGAGTTCTTCCGCATCATCGCCGAGCAGGCCGGCCACATGCGCGGGCTCATCGGCGACCTGCTGGACGCGGGGCGCATCGACTCGGGCACGCTCTCGGTCGCGCCCGAGCCCTCCGACGTGGCCGCCCTGGTGGAGCGGGCGCGAAGCACCTTCCTGAGCGGCGGGGGCCGCCACGCCGTCGTCGTCGACCTGCCGGCGGGGCTGCCTCCGGTGATGGCCGACCGCCGGCGCGTCGTTCAGGTGCTCAACAACCTCTTCGCCAACGCCGCGCGCCACGCGCCGGAGTCGACCCCGATCCGGGTCGCGGCGGCGCATGAGGGCGCGCACGTGGCCGTCTCGGTCTCCGACGAGGGCCGGGGCGTGCCGCCCGACCTGCTGCCGCACCTTTTCCGCAAGCACGCCGGGGGCCGGGCGGGGGCGACGGCGGGCCACGGCCTCGGGCTCGCCATCTGCAAGGGGCTGGTGGAAGCGCACGGCGGCCGCATCCGGGCGGAGAGCGCCGGGGCGTGCCGCGGCACCACGTTCACCTTCACGCTCCCGGCGCCCGGGGAGGCCCGCGCCGAGGCGGCCGGCCGCGCCGCC
>JAJEFC010000414.1 GCA_022820675.1 Vicinamibacteria bacterium
AAAAGGAGTACGGCGACCGTAGCTGCTGCGACCAGCAGGTGTTTCGCTCCGAAAATTATACGCACGAGTACCCCCCCTGGTGCCGGCCCCTTCACGGGCCTGGGCACGCCACAGGACAGCTAGCCTACCCACAACTATGCGCGGGTGTCAAGAGAGAATTTGGGCAGTTTCGGGGTGAGCCGCCAAGCCGCCCGAGTTTCGCTCCAAGTTGCTGTGATGATTGGACTTGATGCCTCTCGCTCCCTGGCGCCTCAGGGTCCGGCGTACGGCGTGCGTCAGCTTTCTGACGTTTCCGGTCCGGGGGCAGGAACCGAGGCGCGTTTCCGGCTGGGCCGTCAGCTCGCCGGTGGCCCGGTCGATCGACTCGAACGCGTCCTGGTAGACCGGCTCGCGCAGCTCGACCAGCGCCCCGGTCCGCCGGTCGAGCTTCCAGAGGATGCCGTCCTTGCCGATCGTGAAGAGCCACTGCTCGCCGTCGGCGTCGACGAGCACCCGCTCGTAGACGATGTCGAGGTCGAGGGTCTCGCCCGGGGCGTGCTGGAAGTACCACTCGCCCTGCCCGGTTCGCGGGTTCAACGCCAGCGTCGAGTTGGTGTAGAGCGCGTCCTGCCGCGTGGTCAACGCCCCGTCCGCCGCCCGGGGCTGCGCCGCCTCGGCGACGCCCGGCGCGACATCCGGTCCGCCGGCGAGGCCGCCGGCCACGATCAGTCCGGCCGCCGCCACCCTGACCGCCAACGCCGAGACGTCGAGACGAGCTCCCTTCGACATGATCGCAACTCCCTGGCGCCGCCCGAGGGCGCCGGCAGACCGCGTGGCCGCCCGTGCCGCCCTTATACCACCAACGCGTACGAGCGGGAGATCCCCTCGTCAGGACCCGGCGGCGGAGAGCCGGCGTCAACGGCCCCCGGAAGGCGGGCAGCGGAAATCCGGACCGCCCGGCCGAGCGAGAATACCGCCCGTCGAGCCGGCGCTGACGCCCGACCCCTCGCGGTCCGGCGCCAACCCGGAGCGCCCGATCAAGAAACACCGCCGTCGAGCCGGCGCTGACGCCCGACCCCTCGCGGTCCGGCCCAACCCGGACCGCCCGGGTCGAGCGAGAATGCCGCCGGAGCGGACGCGGCGAGCCGCTATGATCGGGATGCCGATCCCGCGGACCGAGGCTCGATGGAGGCTTCCATGACCATGAACCGGCTCGCCGCGACCCTCGCCGCCTTCGCGCTCACGCCCGCGCTCGGCCACCCGCTCGACGGGCTGACCGCGGCGGAGATGCTGCGCGCCGCCGGGATCGCGGCCCGGAGATGAGCGCGGGAACCATGGCGGCGCAGACAGTCGTCACGTCGGACGGCGTGAAGCTCCACACCGAGTCCGTGGGGCGCGGCGACGCCATCCTCTTCGTTCACGAGTACGCCGGCGATCACCGGAGCTGGGAGCCCCAGGTCCGGCGGTTCTCCCGGAGCCACCGCTGCATCACCTACGCGGCGCGGGGCTATCCGCCGTCGCAGGCCCCGGCCGACGCCGGCGCGTACTCGCAGCAGCACGCCGTCGAAGACGCCGTCGCGGTGCTGGACGGGCTCGGCGTCGAGGCGGCGGACGTCGTCGGCATCTCCATGGGGGGCTTCGCGGGGCTGCACCTGGCGATGCGGCACGCCGCGCGCGTCCGCTCGCTCATCGTCGCCGGCACCGGCTACGGGGCCCGCCCCGAGGAAGCGCCGCGCTTCCGCGGCGAATGCGAGGCCATCGCGCGCGTGATTCGGGAGTCGGGGATGGCGCCCTTCGCCCGTCGTTACCTGTCGGGGCCGGCGCGGGTGCAGTTCGAGCAGAAGGATCCGCGGGGTTGGGAGCAGCTCGTGGGCGAGCTCGGCGAGCACGACGCGGATGGCGCGGTGCGCACGATGCTGGGCGTGCAGCGGCGGCGGCCGTCGCTGTACGCGCTGGAGGCGAAGCTGCGCGAGATCGAGGCGGCGGTGCTGATCCTCGCGGGAGACGAGGACGACGGCTGCCTCGAGACCAGCCTGTGGCTGAAGCGCGTCATTCCCCGGAGCGGTCTGGCCGTCCTGCCGAAGTCGGGGCACACGCTGAACCTCGAGGAGCCCGACCTCGTGAACGCGTTCATCGCGGACTTCCTGGGCCGCGTCGCGGCCAGGGCCTGGGGACCTCGCGACCCGCGCGCCACGCCGGGGACCATCACCGGCATCTCGTAGTCCGGCGAGCGTCGCCCGCGGCTCCGGCCACTGCCCCAACCTACCCTCCAGGAATACGCGCCGTTCCACGGCCCAAACTCCCGCCCCTGGAGAGCTCCTGCGGCTCCGCTTGCCGGCCAACCGACTCTGCAGGAATGCGCACGGCCCAACTCCGCCCCTGGACAGCACCGCCTGCGGCTCCACCCGCCGGCCAACCGACTCTGCAGGAATACGGGCCGTTCCACGGCCCCGACTCCATCCCCGGAAAGCGTCGCCGGTGGCTCCCCTCGCCGCCACCGACCGTCCGGGAGTCGCCCCCGTTCCACGGCGCAGGCTCCCGCCCCGGAGAGCGGCGCCGGCACCGCGGACCACTGGCCGGAACCTGGGCCGCGCCGTTGCATCGACCGCGAGGCGGGTGACATGATGGCGGGCACGATCGAGGTTGACCGACCCGCCCTGGGCCGTTCAGGCTGGCGGATGCGGATCTCCGGGCATCGAGGAGGTTGGACATGACGCGCTGTGTGCTGTCTTCGAGCCGAATGCTGGTCGCGGGCGCCGTCGCCGCCGCCCTCTCGGTCGTCACGGTCCTCGCGGCCCAGGCGCCCGGCGGGGCGATCGCGATGGACGCCGACGACATCGCCGGGGTGGTCACCGGCCCCGACGGGCCCGAGGCCGGGGTGTGGGTGATCGCGGAGACGCGCGACCTGCCCACCCGCTTCGTCCGCATCGTGGTGACGGACGACGCGGGGCGCTACCTCCTCCCGGACCTGCCCGAGGCGACCTACGACGTCTGGGTGCGCGGCTACGGGCTGGTCGACTCCGAGAAGGTGCGGGCGGAGCCGGGCGACGCGCTCGATCTCACGGCGGTCACCGCCCCCGACGCGGCGGCGGCGGCCGAGTACTACCCGGCGCAGGACTGGTTCGCCCTGCTCGAGGTCCCGGCGCCGGACGAGTTCCCGGGCACGGGGACCGACGGGAACGGCATCTCACCCGACATCGAGAGCCAGGGCGAGTGGATCCGCTCGGTGGTCAACACCGACGGCTGCACCGGCTGCCACGCCCTGGGCAACAAGGCCACGCGGGAGATTCCCGATGCCCTCGGCGACTTCGACTCGCACTTCGCGGCGTGGGACCGCCGGGTGCAGTCCGGGCAGGCCGGCGCCACCATGGACGCGCGGCTCGCCGTGGTCGGCCGCGACCGGGCGCTGGCGATGTACGCCGACTGGACCGACCGCATCCAGGCCGGCGAGTACCCCACCGACGCGCCGGCCCGCCCCCGGGGCGTCGAGCGGAACGCCGTCGTGACCATGTGGGACTGGTCGGACCCCGAGGCGTACATGCACGACCTGATCTCGGCCGACAAGCGCGACCCGAACGTCAACGCGAACGGCCCCGTCTACGGCGCCCCCGAGAACAGCACCGACGACATGCCTCTCGTCGACCCCAATACGCACGTCGCCAGCGTGGTGCCCCTCCAGGTGCGCGACGCCGACACGCCGAACTCGGCGGACACCCCGCCGAAGATGTCGTCGCCGTATTGGGGCGACGAGGTCATCTGGCACAGCCGCAGCGTCGCCCACAGCTTCGCCATGGACAGCCGCGCGCGGGTGTGGATAGCGGCCAGGGTGCGCGCGGCCGAGACCCCCGCCTTGGACAGCCGCGCGCGGGTGTGGATAGCGGCCAGGGTGCGCGCGGCCGAGACCCCCGCCTTCTGCCAGCCGGGGTCCGACCACCCGTCCGCGCAAGCGTTCCCCATCGAGCGCAGCAACCGGCAGGTCCAGATGTACGACCCCGAGACGGGCGAGGTCACCACCGTCAACACCTGCTTCGGCACCCATCACCTGAACTTCGCCTACGACGACAAGCTGTGGTTCTGCGGCAGCGGGCCGGTCGTCGCGTGGTTCGACACCAGGGTGTTCGACGAGACCGGCGACGAGGAGCTGGCCCAGGGCTGGACGGTGCAGGTGCTCGACACCAACGGCAACGGCCGGCGGGACGAGTACGTCGAGCCGGGCGAGCCCATCGACCCCGCGAAGGACGCGCGCATCGAGCGCGGCTTCTACGGCGTCGCCCCCAGCCCCCTCGACGGGTCCATCTGGGGCTCGACCCTCGGGTTCCCGGGCGGCCTCGTGAGGCTCGTGCCGGGCGACGATCCGGTCGACACCGCGCTGGCCGAGTTCTACGAGGTGCCGTGGAACGAGTCGGACGCAGAAGTGCAGGGGTTCTCGCCGCGCGGCATGGACGTCGACAGCGACGGCGTCGTGTGGACGGTGCTGGCGAGCGGCCACTTCGCGAGCTTCGACCGGACGAAGTGCACGGGCCCCCTGAACGGGCCCACCGCCACCGGCCGGCACTGCCCGGAAGGCTGGGCGCTCTACCAGTTTCCGGGGCCGAACTTCAAGGGCGCGGTCGATTCCGGGGCCGCCGAGTCGGCGTACTACAACTTCACCGACCGGTTCGATCTGCTCGGGCTCGGGGAGAACGTCCCCCTCGCCACCGGCAACCTGTCCGAGGGCGTGCTCGCGCTGGTGGACGGCGAGTTCCACAACTTCCGCGTGCCCTACCCGCTGGGGAGCTTCTTCGGCAAGGGGCTGGACGGACGCATCGACGACCCCGACGCCGGCTGGAAGGGGCGGGGCATCTGGACGACGTCGGGCAGCCGGACCCCGTTCCACGCCGAGGGGGGAACCGAGCGCGTGGCGCCGGTCTTCAAGTTCCAGGTACGGCCGGACCCGCTGGCCCACTAGCGGACCGTCCTGCATGAACGCTTTCCACGCCGCTGCCCTGTTTTGCAGCAGTTGCGGGTGCGCGTTGGCGAGCGCACGGGGAAAGCCGTTCCAGGACGGTCCACTGGCACTGGGCCGCGGGGCCGGCGACAAGCGCTGAGGCCGCAACAGCCGCGAAGCGTCAGCGATACCGAACCCGGCCGGTGCGCCGCCCGGTCGCGCACGCAGGGCGCGCGTTGGAGAACAGCCCGTCGACGGTCCAGGCCATCGGACGCGCGCCGGCCGTGCTTCCCCGCTTGGCCGTGGAGGCGGGAGGCCGGTTTACCCGCCCGCGAGCACGCGTGTAGAGTGTGGCGTGGAGGGGCGCATGTCTACGATCCGTTTGGCATTCTCTACGATCCGTTTCGCATTGGTAGTGTGTCTCGTGATGACGGCGGGCCAGGCGCTGGCTCAGCCAGGCAGTCCCTTCGTCCCGGTGACGGACGAGGTCCTGCAGGATCCCGATCCGGCCGACTGGCTCATGTGGCGGCGGACCCTCGACGGCTGGGGCTACAGTCCGCTGGATCAGATCGATCGCGACAACGTGGGCGACCTGCGGATGGTCTGGACGCGGGCCCTCGGGCCCGGCCTCCAGCAGGGCACGCCGCTCGTCCACGACGGCGTTCTGTACATGCCCAACCCGCGCGACGTCATCCAGGCCCTCGACGGCGCGAGCGGCGATCTCCTGTGGGAATACCGGCGGTCGCTCCCCGACGACGTGGACGAGTTCCTCATCACCGTCCTCGCCGAGGTCAACCGCAACCTCGCCATCTACGACGACCTCATCATCGACACCAGCGTCGACGACTACGTCTTCGCCCTCGACGCCGCGACGGGCCGGCTGGCCTGGGAGACGCAGATACTCGACTACCGGACGCACCCCGCCAATCAGACCTCCGGCCCCATCATCGCCGGCGGCAAGATCATCTCGGGGCGGAGCTGCACTCCGGCCGGCGGTACCGAGGCGTGCGTCATCACCGCCCACGACGCCAGGACCGGCGAGGAGCTGTGGCGGACGCGCACCATTCCCGCGCCCGGCGAACCGGGCGACGAGAGCTGGGGCGACGTGCCCTACGAGGAGCGCAAGCACGTGGGCGCCTGGATGGTGCCCAGCTTCGACCCGGCCCTGAACCTCATCTACATCGGCACGTCGGTGACGTCGCCCGCCCCGAAGTTCATGCTCGGGGGAAACGACAAGAAGCACCTGTACCACAACTCCACGCTGGCCCTCGACGCCGACACCGGCGAGATCGTCTGGTACTAGATGCGGCCTGCCAAACCGCAATAAAATCCCAATAAAACTGGGGTCTTTTGGATCTTCGCAGTAAGACATATACCACGTTTATGACCACGCGATGATTCCAGTCCACCAAGGTCCATGACAGTCCCAGGATGCCAGGATGGTCACCGCCCAGGATGCCAGGATGCCGAGGATGCTTCGGACCCAGGATGCTCAGGATGCAGAATGCTAGCTAGGACTGCCCGTGCCCCGGATCTCTCCGGCTGGACTCGTATGCGTGTGAGGTCATCCGTACTCGTCTCGCAGCTCGAAGGCGAAGGCCATGGCCACCAGTTGGGTGTAGCCGTGCCACAGCACTTGCGCCCCCGGCGGGTTGCGAGGGCGGCCGAGCCAGCCACCGAGGCGGGCCGTCAGACCGACGGCGTCTCCGAGCGACTTGGCGGGCGGCAGCTTGC
>JAJEFC010000130.1 GCA_022820675.1 Vicinamibacteria bacterium
GTGCCTGTTGTCGGGTACCGTCAGCATGGGTGGTGTCTCCTTCCCCCCGGCCCCTCAGCCAGGGTGTTTTTGGGTTGTTCACACGGAAGGATACGCCACCTGCCTCACGCCGCGATCCACAACTTTCGGTTATACCTCTAACGAAGTGGCGGGCCGCCGAGCTGAAAGAACGCTCCGCGTCCCAGGAGCACTTCATCGACCTGTGTCGCTTGCTCGGCGAGCCGACGCCAGCCGAGGCCGACCCGACCGGGAACACGTACTGCTTCGAGCGAGGAGCGCGCAGGGACACCGGCCGCGACGGCTGGGCCGACGTCTGGAAGCGCCACCACTTCGCGTGGGAATACAAGGGCAAGCGGGCGAATCTCGACGCGGCGTTCGACCAGCTCCGGCAGTACGCCCTGGCGCTCGAGAACCCGCCGCTGCTCATCGTGTCCGACATGGTGCGGTTCCGGATCCGCACCAACTGGACGAACAGCGTCAGCCGGACGCACGAGTTCGAGCTCGACGACCTGGCCGAGGCGGCGACCCGTGACAGGCTGAAATGGGCGTTCTCCGACCCGGAACGTCTGCGGCCAGGGGAGACCAGGCAGTCGCTCGCCGAGCGGGTGGCGGCGTCGTTCGCGTCCGTCGCCCAGGCGCTTCGCGAGCGCGGGCACGACCCTCCGGCGGTCGCCCACTTCGTCAACCGGCTGGTCTTCTGCATGTTCGCCGACGACGTCGGCCTGCTGCCGGACCACATGTTCACGCGGATGCTGCGGCACGCTCTTCCTGCCCCGTCGCGGTTCGGTGAGCTGGCCGGCGAACTCTTCCGGGCGATGGCGTCCGGCGGTCGCGTCGGCTTCGAGACGGTGGACTGGTTCAACGGCAGCCTGTTCAACGACGACACCACGCTGCCGCTCGAGAAGAGCGACCTTGAGACGGTGCTGGAGGCCTCCGACCTCGATTGGTCCGAGATCGACCCGTCGATCCTCGGCACGCTGTTCGAGCGAGGCCTCGACCCGGACAAGCGTGCCCAGCTCGGAGCGCACTACACCGACCGCGACAAGATCATGCTGCTCGTCGACCCGGTGGTCGTCAGGCCGCTGCTCGCCGAGTGGAACGCTGAGAAGACCGCGATCGCGGCCGAGCTGGAACGAGCCGAAGCCGCCAAGTCGCGTCCCGCCCGGACGAAGCGGCTGACGCGGCCGAGCAGCGGTACCGGGCGTTCCTCAACCGCCTGCGGGGATTCAAGGTGCTCGACCCGGCGTGTGGCTCGGGCAACTTCCTGTACCTGGCCCTGCAGGCGCTCAAGGACCTCGAGCACCGCGTGCAGCTCGAGGCCGAGGCCCTGGGCTTCCAGCGGGCGTTCCCGGAGATCGGCCCGGCCAACGTCAAGGGCATCGAGCTCAACCCCTACGCGGCCGAGCTGGCGCGCGTGTCGGTCTGGATCGGCGAGATCCAGTGGATGCGGCGCAACGGTTTCGGGGAAGCTCGGGACCCGATCCTGAAGCCCCTCGACACCATCGAGTGCCGGGACGCGATCCTGACGCCGGACAGCTTTGAACCGGAGTGGCCGTGGGCCGACATCGTCATCGGCAACCCGCCGTTCCTGGGCGGCAAGTTGCTGATCACGCATCTGGGCGAGGACTACGTGTCGCAGATGTTCAAGACCTACGCCAACCGCGTGCCGGCCGAGGCCGACTTGGTCTGCTACTGGTTCGAGAAGGCGGGCCAGCAGATCGCCTCCGGGAAAGCGGTTCGGGTCGGGCTCGTTGCAACGAACTCCATCCGGGGTGGTGCGAACCGGCGAGCGCTGCAGGCGGCGACCGACATCCGACCGATCTTCGAGGCGTGGAGCGACGAGCCGTGGGTGATCGACGGGGCAGCAGTGCGGGTGTCGCTGGTCTGCTTCTCGCGCGCCGGCGCCGCCGCGAGCGGCACTCGCCTTGACGGCGAGTCCGTCGATGAGATCTACACCGACCTGACGGCACGGCACGGCGGCACCGGCCTCCCAGGACCGGGTCCGGCGGGGTCCGGGGGGGCCGGCCCGATGAGGATGCGCAAACGTGGTAGAGCCATTGCGCGGTCGGTGTGACTCGTTCGTGGTGGAGACGAACGTGCACTACCCGACGGACGTGAACCTGTTGTGGGACGCGATGCCTGCTCCTGGAGACGGGTCGGGCGGGGGGTGAAGCACGCGGTTGGCGGTTGGCGTCAGTGGCGGCATCTGTCGAATGACGTACGAAACCTGTTCAACGGGGTACGTTCGACTCGCCGGGCGAAGCGGCGTCCCTCGCGGAGCTCCGCGCTCTGCAGGCCGAGGTACCAGGCGTTGGCGCGATCATCTTGCCCGACTCCCTGGCGGACCTCCCGCACCGCCGAGCTCCTCGAGGAGCTCGGCGACATCGACCTCGACGCCCCCGCCGTCGAGCTGCTGCGAGGGTTCGGCCGGGACTGAACGCCGCGGCCACCGCGGCCCCCCCAGGGTCCGATAACGGCGCTGATGTCAACTTCGGGGTGGTGCGTGTCCCGGAGCTGCCCGCGCCAGCTCGAGGCGGCGCTTCTCACCTGTTCGCTCCCGGAACGTCCGGCTCGGCCGCGGCGGGCCCGTGACGGGTTCGGGGTCCGGTGGACGACGTCGACGAGCTCGCCGCGCCCCTCGGCCGCCCGGCCGCAACGCCGGCGTCGTGGCCG
>JAJEFC010000196.1 GCA_022820675.1 Vicinamibacteria bacterium
GCGACGCCGTGACGGACCATAGTCGGGGCTGTCCGCACCGTCCATCCGATCCGGACCCCTCGTCGGTGCGCTCAAGGCCGTTCCAACCACGGTCACGCTCTCCGTGCGCCCGGATCCAGGTGGCGTTTCACAGCAAAGGGCAGTAGACGGACGCACTCCATCGCTGCCCGCACAGGCGGAAGCAGGAGGGACCGGAGTGATGTCGCTCCACCACTTCACGTTGATAGTCGACGGCCCGGACGTTCAGGACGAGGCGCTGATCGACGCCCTGTTCGAGGCGGGCTGCGACGACGCGCTGGTCGGTCGCGCGGAGGGAATCCAGTACGTCGAGTTCGACCGCGAGGCGGCGCGTCTCGACGACGCGATTCTGTCGGCGGTGGCCGACGTCGAGAAGGTCCCCGGCGTGACGGTGGCGCGCATCGCCGACGCCGGTCTGGTGTCGATGGCCGACATCGCCGCCGGCACCGGGCGCACGCGCGAGGGCGTGCGGCTGCTGACAGCCGGCGCGCGGGGGCCGGGGGGGTTCCCGCCGCCGGTCACCGATCCGCGCAGTCGACCAAGGTGGTGATCGAGAACCAGCTTGAGCAATCGGACGACTCGCACTGCCTACGGCTACTGGGGTACGCGGCCGGCGCGGAGGCCGGCATCCTGATCTGGGTGGCCCGGGACTTCACCCCGTACCACCGGAGCATCCTCGAGTGGTTGAACGCCGCCGACACTATCCACGTGGACGCCGTCGAGGTGCGCGCCTACCGCGTCGGCGGCGTCCTGGCCGCCGATTTCCGTGCGGTGGTCAAGCCGGTCGCGACCGCAGCCGGGGCACCCCTTTCCGCCAAGAACTCGAACACGCTCTACGCGGAGTTCTACCGGCCGCTGGTGGCTCGCCTACGACAGGGCGGCCTGGAGCCGGGCGGCTGGCGCGGCAAGTGGCGGCAGTTCCACACCGGACACGCGGGCGCGTCCTACGGCCTGGGCCTGGTCGACGGGAAGGCCCAGGTGTTCCTGTCCTTCAAGGGCCCCGACCGTCAGGAGAGGTACCGCGCCCTGCTCCGGCACCGGGAGGAGATCGACGGCAGGGTCGAGGGCGCCATCTCGTGGCAGGAGGAGGGTCCGGGGTCTTGGGGCGAGTCCCTGGTCGTGCTGGAGCGGGCCCGACGCGGTCAGCTTGACGTCGGCGGAGGCGGAGCTGGAGCCCACCCGCCGGTGGATGGCCGACAACCTGCTCTCGCTGCGGGCGGCCCTGCAGCCACGTCTGGACCAACTGGCACCGACCACGGACGCCAGCGGAGCAGCGGCAGCGGCGCCGAACCAGGAGTCTGCACCGTAGAACCGTGCGGACTCCTGTAGGATTGCCGTGAAATACAGGGTGGCGAAGACAAACGACCCCCCGCGGGTGGTCACGCGAAGCGCGGCCATGAGCGTTTGGTTAGGCGCCAAGCGGAGCCGCAGGCGACGAGCAAGGCCGGCAAGACCGCGGGGTGCATTTTCTTCTTGACAGCCTTCGGAGAGCCGGCCGGCGCGATTCCGGCTCGCCGCGAGGAATGCCGCGCTGACGCGCCCAGCCGCCGCCGGCTGCACGATGTCGGCCGGGAGATACGAATCCGTCGGATGAGGACCCGTTCGGCGCCCTGAAGCGCGCACAAGCCGTTCAAAATCAGGGGTTTATGATAGGGTATGGGTTCTGAGACTCAGACGACGCCCGCCGTCCCCTGTCCCCGTCGCATCCCGCGGACTCCTTCGTGCCCTCGGGCGACCCGCCCCCGCCTCGGCCCTGGTGCCCCGACGGTCCCCAGGCCGAGGTCGTCGCGCTCGGTGACCGCATCGCCGAGCTCTCCTCCCGCATCCAGGCGGCGACGTGGGAGTTGCTGGAGCTGATCCGGCGGTTCGACGACCGCAACGGCTGGGCCGGCTGCACGTCATGTGCCGAGTGGCTGGGCTGGCGCACCGGACTCGCGCCGGGCGCCGCCCGCGAGCACGTGCGGGTGGCGCGCGCGCTCGCCGATCTGCCGAAGCTGAGCGACGCGATGCGGTGCGGCAAGGTCTCCTACTCGAAGATGCGGGCGATCACGCGAGTGGCGACGCGGGAGACGGAGGACGACCTGCTGAACGTGGCGCTGTCGGGCACCGCCGCCCACGTGGAGAAGATTGTTCGGGCCTGGCGGCGCGTCGATCGAGCGACCGAGCAGGACGAGGACCGGCGGCGGCACGAAACGCGGTCGCTGCGGACGTGGGTGGACGAGGACGGGATGGTGGTGGTGCGGGGCCGTCTGTCGCCGGAGGCGGGGGCGGTCGTGCGCCGGGCGCTGGAGGCGGCGTGCGACCAGGCGCGCGGCGTGGGCGCACCGGGCGCGGATGCGGGACGCGCCGCGAGCGCGGACGCCGGCCCCGTGGAAACGGCGGAGACGTCGGAGCCGTCGCTGGCTCAGCGCCAGGCCGATGCCTGGTTGCTTCCGAGGGCAACTGGATTCGTTCCCACTGTTGAAACAGCTGGTCTTGTCCCAGCCCCGCCCCGCGCTTCACCTCGATCAGAATGGTGCGAACATCCGCGTCGCGGCGCGCGATGACGTGAACGTCAGGCTCGACGTACCCTCGTCGCCCTGGCGGAAACCGGGGCCAGAACCGCACGTCGACATCCGTCGGCTCGAAGTCCCCCGGAAACAAGTGCCCGCACTGGAACAGGTGCAGACACGCGGCCCAGGTCTTCCCCGGCGCCATCGCGCCCAACATGCGCAACGGCCCGAAGATGCACGAGGTGGCCTCGTCCTCCGGAGTCCTGCCCGCCGCCTTGCCGCAGATCCGCGCATACATGGAAGCGATGGGACTGAAGCCCCGGGCTCCGCGTGGCCGGGACTTTCAGGACGTCTCCAGCTACTTCTCCGGCTTGACCGGCTTTGGCGGCGGCGGCTTGACGCGGCCGGGGCGTGGAGGAGAGCCCGAGCTCCTCCAGTGACCATGGCCGTCCAGCGCCGCCGCTGTTGCGCGTCCGGGTGCTTCCGTCGCCTGGGCCTCATCCCTCGGCATAGCGCTCGCTCAAGGACTTGAACGCGTCCTCTTCGCACCGGACGTTCAGCCGTTCGTTGGTCGGGATGTTCGCCGCTCCGGCGCGGGCGGTCACACGCGTCACGCGACGCTTCAAGCCGGCGAGCACCCGGCCGGCATCGCCGTCGTCGGCCGAGTCGGACTGGACCTTGCCCCACAGCTCGGCGAGGTCGTCCTCCACCTCGCTGCACTCGCCGCGGATGACGCCGAGTATCGCCGCCTTGTTCGCGTAGTCGGCGAGAAAGTCCCACGCCACCAGGAGGGCGATCAGCGCGCCGGAGGCAATGCGGACAGCCTCGGGCAACGCGTCGATGGCGGCCGCCACGCCGACGGTCGCCGACGCGAAGAGCACGATGCGAATGCCCAGGTGTCGTTGCTGCTGCCGCCTGGCCATCCGGTCGTAGTACCGAACGAGACGCGCGACGTCCAGCATCTCCTGCCAGACGGCGTTCCTCGTCGCGCCGGTGACCGCCTCCATACCACCAGTCTGCCCGCGCTCGCGCCTGCCGGTCAAGCGGGGAAACCACCGACCGGCGCGGCTCGCTCCACCGGGCGGTGGGGAGGCCATTTGACCGGCGCGGCTCGCTCCGCCGGGCGGTGATGCGTTTCCGTTGACGACTTCCCCGGGGCCGATGACCCTGCCGCCGCCCAGGACGTCACCCCATGCACGGGCCGAGGGCCGGCGCGTGCCTGCGGCAAAGACGGGGTCCTGCGTCGCCCGTTTCGACATCGGGGCGGGCGCCCCGTCGGGGAGCCGTGCGCCCCCAATCGGAGGACGCACGGCCCCGGACCGCCGCGTGGCCGCCCGTGCCGCGGCCCCGCTCCCCTACACCCCCGTCAGCGGCCCGGTGCTGTCGCTGATGCGGTCCACCTTGACCCCGACCTTCTCGAGCAGGGTGAGCCCGAGGTTCATGAACGGGGTGTGCAGGTCGTAGACGAGGTGGCGGTTGCCGGCGAGCCGGCCGCAGCCGCCGCCCATGAGGGTGATGGGCAGGTTGTAGGGAGTGTGCTGGTCGCCGTCGCCCATGCCGGCGCCGTGCAGGAGCATGGCGTGGTCGAGGAGGGTGCCGTCGCCGTCGGGGGCGTCGGCCATCTTCTCGACGAGCCGGGCGAAGAGCTGCATCTGGTACTGGCTGATCTTCGTGTACTGGGTGATGTTGTGCGGGTCCTGCTGGTGGTGCGAGACGGTGTGGTGCGCCTCGGGGACGCCGATGTTGGGATACGTCCGGCCGCTGGTCTCGCGGGCCATCTGCATGCAGCTCACGCGGGTGACGTCGGCCTGGAACGCGAGGACGAGCATGTCGTGCAGCAGGCCGACGTGCTCCTCGTAGTCGTCGGGGACACCGGCGGGCTGGTCGACGGCGGGCAGCGGGGTCGAGGCCTGGTTGGCCTCGGTGCGCTGGATGCGCCGCTCGATCTCGCGGTTGGACTGCAGGTACTCGCCGACGGTGGCGCGGTCCTGGGCGACGACCTTATTCTCGAGGCGGTGGATGCTGTCGCCGACCGAGTCGAGGATGCTGCGGTCGGTGCGCATCTGGGCCAGCCGGGCCTCGACGCTGCCGCCGTCGCCGAACAGGCGCTGGAAGACGACCCGGGGGTCGCGCTCGTGGGGC
Organism: Vicinamibacteria bacterium; assembly: GCA_022820675.1. Classification (GTDB taxonomy): domain Bacteria; phylum Acidobacteriota; class Vicinamibacteria; order Vicinamibacterales; family UBA8438; genus JAJEEA01. The sequence continues at coordinate 4,653 of JAJEFC010000196.1, forward strand.
AGCGGGGTCGTGGGGGTGAGCCACGAGGTCGAGTTGCGGTAGGCGCAACTGTAGCCGTTCTCGCAGTTGCCCACCTGGTAGTTCGACTCGGTGGTGAGCTCGAGCGAGCGCAGGGCGGTGTCGGCCCCGAGCTGGTCGGCGGCGTACTGGTCGATGGTCTTGCCGGCGCGGATGTCGGCCCCCTCGGTGCGCTTGGGGAGGATGCCGTTGAGCCAGCCGCCGTGGGCGCGGGTGTGCACGCCGCCGCCCTCGTTGGGGCTGACGACGCCCGAGTTGCTGAGCCCGGTGACGATGGTCATCCGGTCGCGGTACCCGGCGAGGGGCTGGAGCACGGGGGTCAGGTCGAAGCCGGAGCCGCCGGCGCCCTCGGGGTGGAAGCTGCGGGGGAGGATGCCGTTCGGCACGTAGAAGAACGCCAGCCTCGGCACCGGGGCGGTCACCTGTCGGGCCGCGGCCGAGAGCGCGGGCACCATGGCGTCGAGCAGGGGCAGGGCGACGGTGGCCCCGAGGCCGCGCAGCACGGTGCGCCGGGACAGCGACTTCTGGGTGACGATCATGACTGCGATCTCCTCATCAGGAACGGATCACTCCGGACGATGCCGAGCACCACGGTCTGGAACCGGTAGTCGTCGGCCGCCGCCTCGCGCACGATGCGGCGCAGGGTCGGCATGTCGTAGTGCTCGAGGCCGCGGCCGAGGGCATAGGTCATGAGCTTCTCGGTCACGGTGGTCACGAACTGCCGGGGGTCGCGGGCGAGGGTGTCGCGCATCTCGGCGACGCCGTCGAACGCGCGGCCGTCGGGCAGCACCCCGGCCGGGTCGATGGGGTTGAACGACTCGTCGACGACGCGCCACCGGCCGATGGCGTCGAAGTTCTCGAGGGCGAAGCCGGTGGGGTCGATCATGGCGTGGCACGCCGAGCACGCGGGGTTGGCGCGGTGGGCCTCGAGCCGCGCCCGCACCGTGGGCCGCCTGGCCTGCGTCCGCTGGTCGTTCAGGGCCGGGATGTTGGGCGGCGGGTCGGGCGGCGGGGTGCCGAGCAGGTTGTCGAGAATCCACTTGCCCCGCAGCACCGGCGAGGTGCGGATGGCGTGCGAGGTCAGGGTGAGCACGCTGCCGTGCCCGAGGATGCCGCGCCGGGGGCTGTCGGCGGGCAGGTCGACGCGCCGGAAGCGGCTGCCGGTGACCCCGGCGATGCCGTAGTGCTCGGCCAGCCGCTCGTCAAGGAACGTGTAGCCGGCGGTGAGCAGGTCGACGACGCTGCGGTCGTCGCGCACGATGCTGTCGACGAAGAGCCGAGTCTCGCGCAGCATGCTCTGGCGCAGCGACTCGTCGAAGGCGACCGAGAAGGGGTCGCCGGGCCGCACCGTGGTCTCGAGGTTGCGGAGCTGCAGCCACTGCGCCGCGAAGTTGGTGGTGAGGGTCTCGGAGCGGGGGTCGGCGACCATGCGCCGCACCTGCCGCTCGAGCTCGCCGGGGTCGCGGAGGCGGCCGGCCTCGGCCGCCGCGAGGAGCTCTTCGTCGGGGATGCTGCTCCAGAGGAAGAACGAGAGCCGCGACGCCAGGTCGAGGTCTGCCACCGGGTACGGTGCGCCGGGGGCGGCGCCCTCGGGGTCGGCCTCGATGCGGTAGAGGAACTCGGGGCTGACGAGGAGGCGCCGGATGGCCAGCTCGACCCCGTCGTCGAAGCCGCCGGCGGCCCGGCCCTGCCGGTAGAAGTCGAGCAGCACCGCGAGCTCTTCCTCCGACGCGGTGCGCCGGTAGGCGCGGCGGGCGAGCCGCGACAGGATCTCGTGGGCGCATGCGGCCTCGGCGGTCGCCCCCGCGGCGGGGTCGGCGGCGGGGGCGTCGGCCGTCCCGGGGGCCGGCCCGG
>JAJEFC010000181.1 GCA_022820675.1 Vicinamibacteria bacterium
GGTGTTCCGTCAGTACTTCGCGCCGGGCTGCGCCCTCTCCGTGACGGTGACATCGTTCACGGCGACGACGCTGGACGGGACCTGGACGACCAACACGTCGTGCGTGCCGCCGGTCACCGACAGCGGCACCGTGACGCTCACCCGCCAGTAGCGACCCGGCCTGCCCCCGCGTCGACGGCGGACCGTCGCGTTTCGCCCTGGGTGCCGCCGGTCGCCGACGGCGGCCCCGTGACGCTCGCCCGCCAGCGGCGGGGTGCCGGCCCGTTCCGCCGCGTCGACGGCGGACCGTCGCGTCCCGTTCTGCGAGCCGCCGGCCGCGACGACCCGCCGCCGCTGCCGAGCTGCCGGCCTGCCCCCCGCGCAGCTCCGCCGGCCGCGGCGTCACGGCAACGCCAGCTCGGCGCAGAAGCCGGCGAACGGGAGCACCCGCGTGTCCGAGTCCGCGTCGCCGAAGTCGCCGGAGCCCAGGTGGACCTGGTAGAAGCGGGGAATCTCCGTACGCTCCCGAAAGTACCGGCAGGCGGGCGACGCCCGCCGCCCGCCGCTCTTGCACTCGACGGCGAACTCGGGGCGCCCATCGCGCAGAACCACGAAGTCGATCTCCCGCCCGTCGGTGTCGCGAAGAAACCGCAGCTCCATCGCATGACCCTCGGTGTCCTCGACCAGGTGGCAGTATTTCAACAGGTGCCCGGCCACCATGTTCTCGAAGCGGGCGCCGCCGGCCTCCACGCCTGACCAGTCCCAGAAGTAGAGCTTCTTCTCCTTGCGCACCGCCCTGATCGCCTTCGCCCCGAAGGGCGCGAGGCGGTAGCAGACGTACAGCCGCTCCAGAATCGCAATCCAGCGCTCGACGCTGTCGTGCGACGCCTGCAGGAGCTTCGCGAGGCGGTGGACCGACAGCGGCGACCCCACGCAGGCCGGGAGATGGCCGAGCAGCAGGTCGAGCCGGGACACCTCGCGCACCTGTTCCAGGTCGCGCAGATCCTCGTGCACGACCCGCGCCGAACGCTCCCGCGCCCAGCGGCGGTGGAAGCGATCCTCGCCCCGCAGGAACGGTTCGGGAAAGCCGCCGAACCGCAACAGGTGCGCCACGAGCGACGCGCTCGGCGGCCGACCGCCCTCCATCACCGTGAACGGATGCAGCCGATAGTAGTGATACCGCCCCTGCAGCGCGTCGCCGCCCTTCCGGTAGTAGTCGAGCCGGGCGGAACCGGTGACGAGGAAGGAGATGGACGACCGGTTCTTGTCGTAGAGGCCCTTGACCAGGCCGCGCCACGACGCGTACTTGTGGACCTCGTCGAAGATGATCAGGGGCTGCCCCGGCGGCAGGCGGGCGGACAGGATCTCGTCGCGGTCCGCCAGCACGTCCCAGTTCAGGTAGGCGGGAGACGACTCGTTCCCGCCCTCGGCCAGCAGCGACAGGGCGAAGGTCGTCTTCCCGACCTGCCGCGGCCCCCCCACGAAGACCATCGCGTCCGCGAGATCCGCGGTGACGGCATCGCGGATGTACCGGAACCGGAGATGGCGGCGCATGAGCAATTCCAGGTATACCTGAATATACTCATGACTTTTTCAGGGTCAACCCGAAAATACTCACGCATCCCCGGCCCCGCCCACGGTCGGTGCAGTCACCGGGGGGACCGAACTCCGGTCGCCCGCTTCCGGAACCTCCTCTCGGCCGGCCCGCCCCCGCTTCAATCCTCGGGCGCCGGCGCCGCTCCTCCGGCGCCGGACGTCCGATCCGCTGCCGCCGACCACGCGAAAGTGATCGATTGGAGCGCGGTGCCGACCTCAAGATGTCGTGCCGCCGGGGGCATCCTCCAACCGACGGTTTCGGCGTGTGCTCGCTGTCCTCCGGCGCCCGACGTCTACTCCGACAGGGGATCCGGCCGGATCTGGAACCGGACGATCTCGCTCGTCATCCCCTTCCCGCCCTCCAGGTGGAAAGTCGAGCCGGTGTTGAAGCTCGCCCACACCCCGCGGCCCTTCCACCCCGCGTCGGGGTCGTCGATGCGGCCGTCGAGGCCGCGGCTGTAGAACCCCAGGGGATAGGGCACCCGCATCGTGACCCACTCCCCCGTCCCGGGCAGCAGGGCCAGCAGGGCGTCGGAGGTCGTGCCGGTGGTGATGGGCACGTTCTCGCCGAGGCCGAGGGTGTCGAACTGGTCGACCCAGTGGTAGTAGTGGTAGTCGGCGTTGGCCGTCCCCTCCACCCCCTTCATCCGCGGCCCCGGCGTCTGGTACAGGGTCCAGCCCTCGACGCAGTGCTGGCCGGTCGCCTCGGGACCGTTCAACACGCCGCACTTGCCGCGGTCGAAGCTGGCGACGTGGCCGCTGCCGCCCAGCGCCGTCCACACGAGCCCGTTGCGGTCGACGTCGATGCCGCGGGGGCCGTAGCCCCACAGACCGGGGTCGCCGTCCGGATCGTAGGGCGGCTCGTAGACCTCGGCCTTGCAGGTCTCCGGCGGGTTGTCGCCACGCTCGATCCGGATGAGCTGCCCCGGCACCGGGAAGCGCCGGGTGATCCAGACCGAGCCGTCCGGGTGGGGGATGATGCCGTAGGCGCGGCGGAACTTGTCGAGGCTGCCGATGCGGGTGTCCCGCGCCGGGTCGATCTCGACCGCGCCGGCCCGGTCGGGCTCGTTCCACGGCCGGGTGATGACGCCGTCGCCGTTGGTGTCGATGACGGTCGGGCACCACCCCTGCGCGGCCCGCTCGTCGCCGGTCTCGTCGTAGAGGCGGGTGTTCAGCCAGCCCACCGCCTCGGTCGATCCGCTCAGCCAGAGGGTGTCGTCGGCGTCGTCGGCGAACTGCAGGTGGTGGGTGAAGAAGCAGGTGTCGATGAGCTCGAACTCGCCGGTCTCGGGGTCGTAGTACGACACCTGCCGCGACTCGTCGCGATGCTGAATCGGATAGTACCGCGCGAACGGGTGGTCCGACCCCTCCAGGCACCAGCCGGGCACGTCGTTGGGCCGGACGGCCTGGGTGATCCAGAGCCGGCCCTGGTCGTCCATCATCGGGTTGTGGGCGCTCCGGCTGACCAGCCCCGCCGGCTCGTCGCCCCAGTAGAGCGACGGCACCCGGGTCGACGAGCCCTGGTAGTTGGTGGCCTGCCGGGGCCGCTCGATGCGGGTCGGCAGGTCCATGCGCACCGACCGGCGGGCGGCGATGTCGGTGATGACGAGCCCCGCCCCCCCGACGCCGTAGACGGGCCCGTTCGGATAGAGGGTGGGGTTGCGCTTGTCCGTCGAGACGTTGTCGTGAACCATCCCCCGGGGGTGGCCCCAGCCCCACGACGTCAGGACCACGTTGCGCTCGACGCCCTGCGGTCTCGGGGGCGCGGGCGGCACCTCGCCGGCGCGGATGCGGTCCGTCCACTCCGCGTAGAGCCGGATGGCGCGCGGCCGGCCGATGCGGTTGATCTCGGCCGCCATCGCCGGCCCCGCCCCGCCCGCCTGGATGCGGTAGTTCCAGGCGTCGGCGGTCGAGTCGAAGTCGTCGAGGTCCAGCATGGGCATCTCGCGCGTGGCGTGGTTCCCGATCTGGTGGCAGAGCTGGCAGCCGTCCTTCATGCGGTCGATCCAGTCGGCCTGGGTGCGCATGGCGGTGCCGATGCCGTTGCCGCGGGGGCCGGTACCGGGGAAGTCGCTCGCGGGAGGCACCTCGAGCAGCGAGTACCAGTAGTTGGCGGGGTAGATCTCGGCCGCCTCGCGCGGGGTGGCGGCGGCGCGCACCGTCACGTCGAGCCGGTCGCCGGGCCGCGCGGAGATCTTCTCCGAGTCGACCAGCCCGTAGCCGCGCACCCAGACGTCGTAGGTCGCAACCGGCAGGTCGGGCACGAGGAAGCGCCCGGCGTCGTCGGTCACCACCGTCTTGCGGAACGACGTGTCGAAGTCGCCCGTCTCGGCGATCACCCAGACGCCGGCCTCCGGGCCGGCCGCGCCGGTCACCGTCCCCGCGATGTCGTCCCCGGCGGCCAGGACCCCCGGGGCCGGGCCGCCCCCCAGCACCAGCGCCGCCGTCGCCGCCAGACCCAGTCCGGAAAGACACGCCGTGCATCCCCTAGCGCTCATGTCGTCCCCCCTGCATGCGCTACCCGAGGGCCGCCGCTACGGGGCCGGCCCCCTTTCCACCGCCCGAACAGGAACCCGCACGCCGTCGGATCACGTCCGAACTATAGCAACCCACGACTCTCCCGCGCCACGCAGAGTCGTTTCCAACGAGGAGTGAGCCTGAAGGGGATTGACTCCATGAGCCCGCGCGGGACGAGTTCGCGGGGAATGGCGGTGCGCAGGGTGTCGCCGTCGAACGCGAAACGTGAACCGAGCCTGCACGCTGTGCCTGCAGCCCCCGAACCAGGTTCGCGAGTTCCTGGCCGGCGGCCGACCCGCTCAACCTCGCCCCACAGACCCGAGCCGCGACCTACGCCTGCGCGGCCGAAACCCTGGACAGTTCGACCACCCGCGGGGGAAAAGCCGACGAGGGCCTGCTCCGACGATTCCTGGTCAGGTGACCGGCCTCTCGCGAGCACAGGTCGCCCGCCGGCTGCGCCAGCACCGGGCCACAAGCGCCATCATCGACCGCCGCGGCCCCCGACGCCCCTCCCCGCCGCCACACCTGGGTCGACATCGCACCGGTCGCCCAAGTCGACGTCTACGGCGCTGACGCCTGACCGTCCAGCGCCGGGGTCGTCGGCGGGGGCTCCCGCCGGTGGGTGCCCTGCTCGTAGGCGTAGCCCAGGCGCAGCAGCGCCGCCTCGGCGAACGGCCCGCCGAGCAGCTCGAGACCGACCGGCAGCCCGTCGTCGGTGAGGCCGGCCGGCACCGTCAGGGCCGGGAAGCCGATCACCGGGCTGAGGTAGCGGTTGTTCCCGCGGGCGTAGCCGTCCTCGGGGTTCGGATTGGTCAGGACGTCGGGGGCGATGAGCGTCGTCTGGTGGTCGAAGGTCGCGTAGACCAGCGCATCGAGGTCGTGGTCGGCCAGCACCGCGAGCACGGCGCGCCGCAGGCGTTCCCGGGCCTGGAGGACCGCCAGGTACTCCTGCTCGGAGGTCGACCGGCCCACCACGTTCATCAGTCCCCGAGCCCGCCAGGGGTTGACCCGCCCCGCCAGCAGGATCTCCCGCAGCGAGCGCATCGGCGCCTCGGGCAGCTCGGCCAGGTACGCGTCGGTCGCCTCCTCCGTCTCGAAGCTGTTCCGGACGTAGGTCGCCTGCGCCTCGTCGAGGCCCGGCACCTCGACCGGGTCGAGCACCGTCGCCCCGAGCCGCCGGAGGTCGGCGACGGCCTGGTCCACGAGCCGGCGCACCTGCCGGTAGTCGTCCGACTCGGGGTCGGTCTCGGCGTCCATGGGCTCGCGGACCACTCCGATGCGGGCGCCGCGCAGGCCGTCGGGGTCGAGGCCGTCCACGTACGATTCGGGCGTGCGGCCGGCGGCGTAGGCGGTCACCGGGTCGTTCGGGTCGTAGCCGGCGATCGCGTCGAGCAGGATCGCGGCGTCCCGGACCGTGCGGGTCATCGGCCCCAGGGTGTCGCTCGAGGGGTTGGCGGGCATCATCCCGTGGCGGCTGACCAGGGGCACGGTGGGCCGCAGGCCGACGAGGCTGTGCACGGCGGCCGGGCCCCGAATGGAGCCGCCGGTGTCCTCGCCGATGGCGACGAGGCCGAAGTTGGCGGCGGCGCCGGCCCCGCTGCCCCCCGACGACCCGCTCGGGTTGCGGGTCGGGTCGTAGGGATTCCGGATGATGCCGAAGCCGGACCCGACGTAGCGCGAGGCGAACTCCCCCATGGTCGTCTTGGCGAGGATGACGGCCCCCGCCTCGCGCATCCGGGTGACGATGGTGGCGTCGCGCCCCGACATGAACCCGTCGAACAGCGCCGAGCCGTAGGTCGTCGGCATGTCGCGGGTCTCGACCTGGTCCTTGAGCAGCACCGGCACGCAGTGGAGGGGGCCGGTCGGCCCCGACTCCGCGAACGCCGCGTCGAGGGCCTCCGCCTCCTCCGCCGCGCGCGGATTGACGTGCTCGACGGCGTTCAGCGCGGGGCCGGCCTGATCGTAGGCCTCGATGCGGGCGAGATAGCCCTCGACCAGCTCGCCGCAGGTCAGCTCGCCCGCCTCGAATGCGGCGTGCACCGCGTCGATGGTCGTCTCCATCAGGCGGAAGTCCTGGGCGCCGGATGCGCCCGCCATCGACAGCGAGAGCGAGAAGACGATGGCCGCCGAACGAGCCGTTCGCGGGAACGTCGGGTCGCGGCGCCCTTCCGGCGCCGCCGCGGTGTCTCGTGTCACGGGGTCTCCTTGTTCTGTGCAGGGGCCGGATTATAGCCCCCTCGGCGAATCCGCCACCGGGCCGGCGCCGGTTCGCGGCTGCAAACCGGGGCCGACGTGCTACGCTGACCACCGGCGGGGCTTCCGCGGCCCGAGCGCCCGGCGTGCGCGAGGTCAGGCGCGTCGTCCGAGCCGCCTCAGGCGCCCGCACCGGAGCGGTTCGCGTCGAGCGAAGCTCCCACCGCGTCAGCGACCGGCGCGCGCAGGGGCAGGCGCGTGTCCGAGCCGCCGCAGGCGTCCGCACCGGAGCGGTTCGCGTCGAGCGAAGCTCCCACCGCGTCCTTCGGTCGCGCAGTCTGCTCCGCAACCGACAAGATCCCGAGACCGCACCATGGGGCCCCTGTCCAACGAACTCGTCCTCGTCGCCGTCGTCGCGGCGTTGCTCGTGGGCATCTACCTGCTCCGGCACATCATCGCCTTCGCCTTCAAGCTCATCGTCTTCGTGGGCCTGGTCCTGGCCGGGGTCTGGGCCTGGCAGCATCGAGCCGAGATCGTCGATGCGGCGAGACCCTGGCTCGGTCCCGTCGGCGACCGCCTGGGTGAGCTGGATCTGTCGGATGTCCGAAGTGCGCTGTCGGATCTCCTCTCGGACGAGGAAGGGGGCGCGGCGGAAACCACCGCAGGGACGGGCGGCATCGACGAGCCAGGCCCCGGAAGGCCCGACGTCCCTGGAGAACCCGGGAGCTCCGCGGCGCGCGACGGCCACGAAGTCCTCGATGGCCGCGACAATCCGGACGACCCGGGCAACCCCGACGACCCCGAGTGACCCATCGCCTCGGGCCCCGGGACTGGTCCGAGCGACGCGAGCGAGCCGCACGAGAGGGAGAACCCGATGTCAGAACAGCAGAAGAACCCGATGTCAGAACAACAGATGGACCGGCGGACGCTTCTGAAGACGATGGCCGCGGCCGGAATGGCCGCGCCGTTCGGGGCCGCGGCGGCCCCCGCCCGCGCCGCCGCGACGGGCGGGACGCCCGCGGCGCAGGCCGAGGTCGCGCCCTTCGCCATCGACGTCAGCGACGAAGCGCTGGAGGATCTCAGGCGCCGGCTCGCGGCCACCCGCTGGCCGCCCGACTCCCCGGGCGAGCCGTGGAGCTACGGCACCGACCGCGCCTACCTCGAGGAGCTCATCGCCTACTGGCGGGACGAGTACGACTGGCGCGCCCACGAGGCGGCCCTGAACGCCTTCGACCACTACACGACGGAGATCGAGGGCCAGCGCCTCCACTTCGTGCACCAGCGGAGCCCCCGCGAGGGGGCGCTGCCCCTGCTGATGACTCATGGCTGGCCCGGCACCGTCTGGGAGATGCTGCCCTCGGTCCGCTCCCTCGCCGACCCCGCCGCCCACGGCGGCGACGCCGCGGACGGGTTCCACGTCGTCGTGCCGTCCATCCCCGGCTTCGGCTTCTCGGGCGAGCCCCTGGAAGGCACCGACATCGCCCGCACCGCCGAGCTGTGGGTGGCCCTGATGGACCGCCTCGGCTACGAGCGCTTCGGCGCCTACGGCAGCGACTGGGGGGCCGGCGTCACCCGCGCGCTCGGCGCCGCGTACCCGGACCGCGTGGTCGGCATCCACACCCCCGGCGCGCCCCCGCGGGCGCAGCGCCCGCCCGAGACCGACGAGGAGCGCGACTACCTCGCCCGCGCCGAGGCGTGGTCGGTCAACGAGACCGGCTACCAGCGCATCCAGGGCACCAAGCCGCAGACCCTGGCCTTCGGGCTGACCGACTCGCCGGCGGGCGTCGCGGCGTGGGTCACCGAGAAGCTGCGCTCGTGGAGCGACTGCGACGGCGACGTGGAGACCCGCTTCAGCAAGGACCAGATCCTCACCCTCGTCTCCATCTACTGGCACACCCGCACCATCGGCACCAGCGTGCGCTACTACTACGCCAACGGGCTCGGCAGCTCGCGCCCCCGGCGGGCGCTGTCGCGGGGGCCGGTGCAGGTGCCGCAGGGCCTCGCGCAGTTCGTGGGCATCCCGTCGCGGACCGGGCCGCCCCGCTCCTTCGTCGAGGACGTGCCCGACAACGTCACCCACTGGTCGGTCTTCGACACCGGCGGGCACTTCCCCGCCATCGAGGAGCCGGAGCTGCTCGTCGGCGACCTGCGCCGGTTCTTCCGCACACTGCGTTGAACGGGAGACCGGACTCGGATTGCGGGTGCGACTGACGCTCCGAGCCGCCGGGCGCCTTCGGGGGCAGGGGGGCCGGGCAGGATGGCTCGGGGCACTACGAGCCGCCGAGGTCGAACGACAGACCGGCCGAGAATCGTGGGTAGTAGACGTACCACAAGTCCGCCTGCAACCGAAGGGCCGCGCGACCGGCGACGGGGACGTCGATGCCGGCCCCCGGTTGCAGCATGAATCCCCCTTTCTCGCGGCTTCTCAGGCGTCCGGCGCGGCCCTGCGCGTCGGTGATGACCGAAAGGCCCGCCAGGAGGCGGACGAAGGGTCGAGCCGGGCCGAGGCGCAACCGGTATCGGTAGCCCGCCAGGAACAGGTGCGCGTCGTAGTCGACGACGTGCAGCCCGTGCTCGGTCGGAAAGCTGTAGTCCATGCGGCCATGCGAGTACTCGAACTCCATGGCCCCACGGCCGCCGGTACTCCGGGTGGCCGACACGAACCATCCCGCCAGGCCGGGCTCGCGGTCGGTATCGCCGAACCGCGGTTGGATCTGGTAGCCGGCTGCGACGTCGACAGCCGGCGTCTGCTGGGCCGAGGCGCCCGGCGCGTCTGACAGACACGCCAGGACGACGACGGCCAGAGTCGTTCGCGTTCGCCGCTTCGTCGCCGAGCCTCGTGCTTCGATCATGGAGAACCCCCTTGTGAGTCCCGTTGTCGACCGGCAACGGGGAACGGCGGGGTTCGATCGGAAGCCAGAGGCAGCGCTCTCGCGTCCCGCTTTGCGACCTCGGCTTCAGAGGCCGCTGCCGCAGCCCCCGCCGCTCACCGGGGAATGCGAGACCCGGGCAGGAACCGGCTCATCGGTCCGGAGGCTCAACGCGCCACGCGGTCATCGGCGGATGGGCGGCAGCACGACTCGCCGGGATGATGGCGGCGGCAAGCGCGCATCCCGCGAGCGAAGCGGCGGCGACGGCGAGAAAAAGGGGATCCCAGGGACGACACGCCGTGGAGCTGCGCCGCCATGCCACGACGGATGTTCTCGACCGCATTCGGCTGCCGAAACGCCTGCAACGCCGCGTCGAGATCAGGACTCGACCCGGCCAGCAGCAGCGGGGTCGATGTCGGTTCGCGAGAAGTCGTCCCCGGTGAACAACAGCGGCAGCCCCCGCGTGCGGGCCAGCGCGTAGGCGAAGACGTCCCCGAGATTGAGTCCCGCGGGATGACGCCCCTTCCCGAAGCGGCGATACGCGTCCGCCGCAGCCGCGGCCTGGTCCCGATCGACCGGCTCGACCACGACGAACGGCGCGTTCAGGAAGTCCCGCACGGCCTTTGTGCAGGGCTTCATCGCGACTCGACACCGCGACCAGCTCGACGGCCGACACCGCCGAGATGAGGATGCGCCCGGCGCCCGCGATCGCGGCTCGCAGCGCCGGCCCTTCGGCCTCCCGCTGCAGGATGGCAACGATGGCCGACGTATCGACCACGATCACCTCGGCAGCCCGCGCTCGTCGTAGAGCTCGTCCTGCCACACCTGCGACAGCGGCCGGTCGACGGCGGGGGATCGCCCGACCCTGCCCTCCCGCTCCCGGAAACGGTCGCCAGCCTCGGCGAGGCGTTCGAGCGCCGCTTCGATGTCGGCCCGGTCCGGTCGGCTTCGCTCGGTCTGCTCCTCGAGCGCACGCAGCGCCCGCTCGATGACCGCCGTCTTGCGGCCGCGACCCCGCAGGTCGAGGCGCGCAGCCAACCGTTCCGCGCGCGCGTCGAGGTCTCGCCGGTGTGCGATGTTGATGGCCACGCCTCATCGTAGCATTCGTCGTAGTCAACGAGCACCGCGGCGGGAAGGCGCCACCAGTCCGGCGCGGGCGCACAGTCCGCCGGCGAGCAGACCGAACAGGTGGGCCTCCCACGAGACCCCGGGGTCGCGCGGCAGGATGCCCGCGAGCATGCCGCCGTAGACGACCGCCACCAGGACCGCGACGGCCACCGACGGCAGGCTGCGTTCGTAGTAGCCGCGGGCGACGAGCAGGCCAAAGTAGCCGAAGATCAGACCGCTGGCGCCGACGTGCGCCGCGCTGCGTCCGAACACCCACAGGCCAAGGCCCCCCAACACGACGATGGCCAGCGTCGCCGTCACGTAGTAGGCGACGCCGCGGACGGCGACCATACCCCCGAGGATCAGCAGCGGGAGCGTGTTGGCGACGAGGTGCGCGAACGAGCCGTGCACGAGGGGCGCGCCGAGCACGCCGGAGAGACCGTCGAACCGGCGCGGAACGACGGCGAGGGCGTAGAGGAGACTCTCGTCGACGAGCAGAGCGTAGACGGACACGACCCAGACCAAGGTCCCGACGGCGCCCAGCGCAGCGGCCCGCGGCTTGCAGGTGGACAGGTCAATCACGAATCACGCTCCGGCTCGCCGTGGTTTGCCGGTGCCACGTCCAACCGACCGCAGAACGCGTCGCCAGCGACAGGTGGCGGGCGGCGTGTCGGTGATGTACACAATATCCCGTCCGCAAGTGTGATGATCGACGCGAGTCGTCGCCCATGGAGGTCCCGAGCGGCGCCGGTGATCGTAACACTCGGTCTCGCTGCCCCCCACCCCATCGACACCGAGGCAACATGGACCTTCAAGCGCACCCGGTGATCGACGAGTTGAACCGCATCGCACCGGAACTCCTGGTCAAGGGCGGCTCCTTCTCGGAGTGGTTGCCGCACCCTCACGACATCCCGCCCGGGGCTACCCCCGGACTGCTGCTTGCGACGCAACGACGGGCGACGCGCGAGTGCCTGATTGACCTCCTTGCGACGGCCGGTCTGCCCGCTATCGAGCCGGAGCGCCTGGCCTCGGGGGCTCGCGCATGGCCCTCGGGGTACATCGGCAGCGTAAGCCACAAGGGTACGACTGTTGCCGCCGCGATCACGAGAACCGACAGGATGACCTCGATCGGCATCGACATCGAGAGACTGGACGGGAAGGGTGTCCCGGAACTCTGCGGTCTGGATGCGACCGAGCATCCGCCATCGTTTTCCGACGCGGCTGGGCGCGAAGTCCTCTTCTCCGTCAAGGAAGCCACGCACAAGGCCCTCCATCCGGTGCATCATCGTCAGCTCGACTTCCCGGATGTCGCCGTGTCCTGGCTGTCGTCAGGTGCGCCACGTCTGCTCGGCGTCGCCCGCGCATGCGGCTCCGTACTCGAAGTCCGCTGCTCCGTTGCCGTACCGCCGTGGATCGTGTCCGCAGCTCTGTGGCCGATCTGAGAGGCCGCGCCCGCGGGCGAGCCGAGCAGGTCAAGGCAGCCACGACAGGTCCACTCGAAGATGTTTGACTATCGGACATGTTCTGTGACAGGCTCTCGATTATCGCACATTCGCTCACCGATCATGCTGTCTGAAGTCATCGCCCGCGCCTCGCCGAACACCTCGGGCGTCCGTACGCAACTGGAGGCGGAGCTCCGCGCGTGGTGGAAGGAGGAGCAAGAGGACTGGGACGCGCAGATCACGGGCGACGCGCCCGACTCGGATCTCTGGACCGGGATGCCCTGCGTGGATTCGAAGACCGTGGCGCGGATGGCCCCCATCTTCAAGAAGCACCTCGGACGATTCAGCGTGCGGGACATTCGCCCCGGTGGATACGACAGCATCGACGAAGTAATCCAGCATCTCGTTCACCGGAAATGAGGTGGCAGCGGTCGCCGCAACGCCCGGAGGAGGCCGAGTCATGAGCGACGAACGCACAATGCAGGACATTCTCAGCACGCGACTGAAAGAGGCACGGGAGTACCGCGGATTCTCCCAGGAGGACATCGCTCGCTACCTCGGAGTGCCGCGGTCCGCAATCTCCCTCATCGAGAACGGGTCTCGCCGGGTCAGCGCCACCGAGCTCAGCCGCCTCGCCAGCCTGTACCAGACGACGATGGAGAGCCTCGCCGGGCATGACTCCGAGGAATCGGAGCCTGACTCCGTCCGCATGGTGGCCCGCGCCGCCGCCGAACTGTCCGTGACGGATCGCGACGAAGTGCTGCGCTTCGCGCAATTCCTGCGATCGAGGAAGTCCAATGACCAGACGTAGCGAGACGCTGCGCGCCATCGGCATGGCGGCGACGGTGCTGGAGCAGTCCCGGCACTGCGTCCGCACAAGCTTCGACATCATCGGCGCGGTCGCCGAACGGAATGTCCCGCTCCTGTTCCGTCCCCTCGACAAGTTGTGGGGTGCGTTCATCACCGTCAACGACGAAGCGCGCGGAATCATCGTCACCACGAAGCTCGGACTGCCGGTGCAGCGGTTCACCGTGGCGCACGAACTCGGCCATCTGTTGCTGGGGCACCGCTCCAGTCTAGACGAGACGGTCGGATTCGCCGGGCGCAACGCCCCGGCCTCCCGCCCCGCGGAGGAAGCAGCAGCGGACACGTTCGCCTCCGAGCTTCTCGCACCGAAGCAACTGCTGCGTGCGTCGGCGAAGCGTCACGGCTGGACCCGCGCCAAGCTCCACGACCCCGCCCACATCTATCAGCTCTCCCTCCGCCTCGGCATCAGCTACCAGGCTGCGTGCTGGGCCCTGGCAACCGCCGATGTCCTCGAACGAGCCGAGGCCGAGCGACTCCAGTCGACGCCGGTCAAGCCCTTGAAGCAGGCCGTGGCTCCGGCGGTTCCGATGCCGAATCCCTGGGCCGACGTGTGGGCACTGACCGAGGCCGACAGTGGGACGTCGCTCGAAGCCGGACCCGACGACATCTTCGCTGTGCAGGTTCAGGACCATGCCTCCGCCGGATACATCTGGCGTCTCGTGGACGCGAACGCTGAATCCGAACTTCTCGGTGAACGAGCGCCCGATCTCCTTCGCGGCTACGGTGCACCGACGGCCCGGGTGTTGTACGTGCGATTTCGCGCCGCCGGCGTCCATCAGCTCGTCTTCGAGCACATCCGGCCGTGGAGCCGCGCTACACTTTCGCGCATCGAAATCGACATCGACGGACACGGCAAGGAACGCGACGGCTGGGCGCGCCGTGCTCGACTCGACGCACTGGGGCACGCCGCATGAACTTCGTCGTCCACCTCGACTACCGCACCGAGCTCGGTCCCGCCCGGGATCAGGGCGCCCGACCGACTTGCGTCGCGCACGCATCCACCACGGCTCACGAACATGCCCGTGGATCGAAACTGCCGCTGTCACCCGAGTACCTGCACTACTTCGCGTCTCCAAACGACGACTCCGAGGACGGCGTCGACTTCCCCGAGGTCTCCCGCGCCCTCTTCGACCCGGGACAACCGGCCGAGACCGATTGCCCGTATCGAACGAACGAGCCGCCGCCCGAATGGGCGCCTCCCTCGAACGTCTCGCTGTACCGGCGAAGCAGCACATCCGGAGCTCCGAACCCCGCCGGCGTCGAGGCCCTGCTGAATGCGGGCCGTCTGCCTGTTCTCGGCATCGCGACGACGAGTGCGTTCTACGATCCGACGCCGCCGTGGGTCATGTCTCACGCCGGCCCCATTGTCGGGTTTCACGCCGTCGTGGCCGTCGGTGTCGGAACGGCCTCCGCGTCGCGTGGTTTCCTCATCCGGAACAGTTGGGGAACAGACTGGGCGGACGCCGGTCACGCGTGGCTCGATGACGCGTTTGTCCTCCGGCATCTGCAAGAGGTGCTGGTGTTGACGGACGAGGTGAGCTGATGGTGACCCTGATCCAGGCCGCCACACGTCTCGAAGCGTGGATGAGAGGCACCGAGTATCTCCTGGCCCACGACTCCGCGCTCAATCTCGTCCTGGCCTGGGATGGTCGCCGGTCGTACGCGTCCTTTTGACTGCAAGCGAAAGAGCGACCCACGGGTTGACGAGAATCAGGACGGCGCACGTGCGAGAATCATCGAGGAAGCCGTATCGGCGATCGTGTTCAGCCGAGCGAAGGAGACCCGCTTCTACGACGGGATCGACCAAGTCGACTACGACCTTCTCAAGACGATCACCGAATTCGTGCGCGGTTTCGAGGTGCAAGCCGTGCCTCTCTGGCAGTGGGAAGCCGCCCATAGGTGATCATGTCGCGAAGCAAACGGAGGTGCATGCTGTGCTTGGAGACGCCGCGCCGTCCGCCGGACGGCATGATGTACGCGGCCGAGTAGATCGGAGAGCCGGCGCGGAGGCGTTCGCCGAGCAGTTCGTCGCACGCCGCGTAGTCGAAATGAAAGGCGACGGGAGAGCCGAGATTCCGGACGATATGCTCCCAGGTGTCGATGCGATTGAAGATCTTGAACAGCAGGATCCGCAACAGCAACGTCTGGTCACTCGCTAGAGGATCGGCGTAGGCCAGCCGGATCAGGTACTGGCTGACCCGGTCCGCAGCGCGGAAGGCGTTGGTGAACCGATATGCCGACAGTACGGGGTCGTCCGTCCACGGCGCGCTCTCGCCGGCCAACCGCCGCAAGTAGATACGCTGGCGCTCGACTGCGAAACGCCAGAGAACCGGATAGAGCTTCGACGGCCGAGGCTGGGAACGCCGAGCTACCGGAGTCACGCCCGACTGTTCACTCATCGGACATCTCCCGGAGCGGGTATGGTCAACCACCCGGGATGACCGCCAGGATGACCGCCCTGGGCAGCACCTTGTTCACCAGGATGTCCAGGGCCGATGATGACACGCCGAGTGGACCGCAGAAACCCACGCGAGGAAACACGACCGTCCGCGAGAGCAGCCCCGCCCGGCGCCGAGGAGTGCCCCGGCCGCCGGCAGGTCACGAGTCGCAGCCCGAGGCTACCCGTCGGTCGTGCGCGACAGCTCCGACAGCTCGGTGAGCCGCTCGCCGGTGCTGTCGCCGAACTGCTCCACCGGCACTCCGAAGGTGTTCAGCAGCGTGAGCTGCAGGTTGGTGAGGCGCTGGGTCTCGTCGGGGTACTTGACGTGGCGGCCGCTCGCGATGCGCCCGCCGCCCCCGCCCGCGAGGAGGAGCGGCAGGTTGCGGACGTCGTGCGAGTTGCCCTCGCTGATGGCGCTGCCGTAGAGGGTGACGACGTTGTCGAGCACGGTGCCGTCGTCGCCGTCCGGCATCGACGCCAGCCGCTCGAGAAAGTACGCGAAGAGCGACGCGTGATAGGCGTTGATCTTGGCGAGGCTCTCGATCTTGTTCCTGTCCCCGCCGTGGTGCGAGATCGGGTGGTGCGAGTCGGAGACGCCAATCTGGGGATAGGTCGCCCCGCTCTGCTCGCGGCCGATCTGGAACGTGATGACCCGCGTGGTGTCGGTCTGGAACGCGAGGGCCTGCATGTCGAACATCAGCCGCGCGTGCTCGTCGTAGCTGACGGGGATGCCGGCCGGCGACTCGACGACGGGCAGCGCGCGCCCCTGCGACTCGGCGTTCTGGATGCGGCGCTCGATCTCGCGCACCGACTGCAGGTACTCGTCGAGCTTCGCGCGGTCGCGGGTGCCGAGGCCGCCCTGCAGACGGTCGACCTTCTCGAGCACCGAGTCGAGGATGCTGCCCTGCCGGCGCAGCCGCGCCGCCCGCACCGCGGGGTCGGTGCTGTCGAAGTTGCCGAAGAGGCGGTCGAACACGACGCGCGGGTTGGTCTCGACCGGCAGCGGGGTCGACGGGCCGGCCCACGCGAGCCGGTTCTGGTAGGCGCAACTGAACCCGACGTCGCAGGTCCCCACGCCGTTGACGGTGTCGGCCCCCTCGAGGCCGAGCTCGAGCGACGGCAGCGGCGTGTCCTGGCCGACCTCGTTGGCGAGGATCTGGTCCATGGAGATGCCGAGCTGCAGGCTCGAGCTGCCGGTGGTGGGCAGCGGCTCGATGCCGGTGAGGAAGGCGCCGGCGGGCTTGGCGTGGGCGCCCGACGCGCCCGAGCGCGACCGCGCCCCGGTGTTGTCGAGCCCGCTCACCACCAGCAGGCGGTCGCGGAACGGCTCGAGCGACTTCAGGCTCGGCGTGAACTCGAACCCCCGCCCCTCGGCGAGCGGCGTCCACCGCTCCATGATGATGCCGTTCGGCACGTACACGGTGCCGAAACGGAGGGGAGACTTCGCCGCGGTCTTCGCCAGCGCGGTCGCCGCCGGCACCATGCCGTCGAGCAACGGCAGCGCCAAGGTGGCGCCGACGCCCCGCAGAACCGTCCGGCGAGGAATGGCCTTCTTGGTGATGATCATGACTCCGCTCTCCGCATCAGGAAGGGGGTGCTCTTGACGATGCCCGAAACCAGGGACGACCACGTGATCTCGTCTGCCGCGGCCTCGCGGCTGATCTGCCGGACCACCGGCATGTCGTAGTGCTCGAGGGTGCGCCCGAGGGCGTAGGTCAGCATCTTCTCGGCGACGGTCTCGACGAACTGCTCCTCGCGGTCGAGGATGACGGCGCGGAGGCCGGCCAGCCCGTGCACCTCGGTGCCGTCGACGAGGGTGCCCGAGGCGTCGATGGGGATGCCGGTGTCGTACGGCGTCCCCCCCTCGTTGGTGGTCCGCCAGCGCCCGATGGCGTCGAACGACTCGAGGGCGAACCCGAGGGGGTCGATGACGTTGTGGCAGGACGCGCACACCGCGTTGGCGCGGTGCTGCTCCAGCCGCTCGCGCACCGACCGCGGCGCCCCGTCCTCGCCCGCGGTGGGCAGGCTCGGCACGTCGGGCGGGGGCGGCGAGGGCGGCGTGCCCAGGAAGTTCTCGAGCAGCCACACGCCGCGCACCACCGGCGAGGTGCGGTTCGCGTAGGACGTGATGGTCAGGATGCTGG
Source organism: Vicinamibacteria bacterium (assembly GCA_022820675.1). Taxonomy (GTDB): domain Bacteria; phylum Acidobacteriota; class Vicinamibacteria; order Vicinamibacterales; family UBA8438; genus JAJEEA01. The sequence continues at coordinate 17,156 of JAJEFC010000181.1, forward strand.
CGTGGCCGAGGAGGCCCCCGCGGCTGTCGTCGGGATAGTCCACGCGGCGGAAGTGGACGCCGTGGACGTCGGGAATGCCGTAGTGGCGAGCGAGCCGCTCGTCGACGAAGGTATGGTCGGCCCGCAGCATGTCGAGCAGGGGCCGGTCCTCGCGAAGCTGGCTCTCGAGGAAGAGCTCGGTCTCCTGCCACATCGCCTCGCGCAGGTTCTCGTCGAAGGCGGTGTAGGTGGCGGTGTCCGGCGCCGCGTTGCGCAGCTTGCGGAGCTGCAGCCACTGGCCCGCGAAGTTCTCGACGAGGGCCCGCGACCGCGGGTCGGCGAGCATGCGCCGCACCTGCCCGTCGAGGACGCCGGGGTCGCTCAGCTCGCCGCGCTCGGCGACGCCCAGCAGCTCGTCGTCGGGGATGCTGCTCCACAGGAAGAACGACAGGCGCGACGCCAGCTCGATGTCGCTGACGCGGTAGGCGGTCCCGGGCGCGGCTCCCGCCGGGTCGGCCTCGATGCGGAACAGGAACTCGGGGTCGACGAGCAACCGCTCGACCGCGGCCTGGATGCCGCCCTGGAAGCCGCCCTCGGCGCGGCCCATCTCGTAGAAGTCGAGCAGCGTGTCGACGTCGGCCGCGCTCGCGGGCCGGCGGAACGCCCGGCGGGCCAGGCCGGACAGGATCGTCTCCGCGCACGCCCGCCCGGCCGCGGCGTCGGCGCCGGCCGGAGTGCACGAGAACAGGGCGTCGCGGGTCGCGAGGTCGGCGGTCCCGTCGGGGTCGTAGGGGCCGATGATCTGCACCACCGACACCGCGGGGTTGCCGTCCTGCATCTCGTCCTGGCCGTGCGAGTACGTCGACCGGTCGGCGGGCAGCGGCAGCAGCCCCTCGGGCAGGGCCGACTGGCGCTCGAACGCCACCCCCACCCGGTGCCGGCCGCCGGTCACCGGGACGCGCACCTCGAGCCCCTTGTCGGCGTTGAGGGCGTACAGCTCCCACTCGGGGAACGACCGCGAGTCGTAGACCTGGTCGAACTTGCCGGCGTAGCCCATCGGGGGAAGCTGGCCGTCCTCCCACTCGCGGCCCACCGTGAACGTGCCCACGCGGGCGCCGTCGAGCCGCACGTCCATCAGGTGCGGCTGTCCCATGCCGCGGACGTAGCCGTACTCCTGTTTCCGCAGGCTCACGCGGATGACGTACTCGCCGGCGACCGGGAAGTGATGCTCGACGGCGACGCCGCCGCGAGACCCCAGGGGCAGGTCGAGGCTCACCGCGCCGTCCTGGTTCATCCCCCCGTGCACCGGGTAGGTGTGGGCGACCGGCCGGAGCGCGGCGTCGCCGACGACGAGCTGGCTGATGCGCTGGGCGGCGGCGAGGTAGCGGTCGATGAGGGTCGGCGAGACCGAGAGCACCTCCGCGATGTTGTCGAAGCCGTGGTGCTCGGTGTCGGGCGGCAGCAGGGCCTGGGCGTCGATCTCCAGGCCGAACAGGTCGCGGACGGCGTTGGCGTATTCGATCCGGTTGAGCCGGTGCACGGCCGAGCGCCCCGGGTCGGGGGTGGCGAGGGCGGCGCGGTCGAGCTCGGTCTCGAGCCACGCGACGAACGCGTGGGCGGTCTCGGCGTCGGGCCGGGGGCGGCCCGCCGGGGGCATCTCACCGGCGCGCAGGCGCCGCACCACGTGCTCCCACGCGGCGGCGTCGCCGCCCACCCGCGAGAGGTCCATCGTGTCGAGGGTGAGGTCGGCGGTGCGGGTCCGCTCGTTGTGGCAGGCCACGCAGTAGCGGTCGAGCAGGGCCCGGCCGTCTGCCGCGTTCGCCGCCGCGGCCGCAAACTGCGGCAACGACACGACGTTCCCCCGGGCGAGGCCCACTCCAGGCGCGGGCTCGGCCCGCAAGTGAAGCTGGGCGCCCGCCGCCAGCGCCGACACCGCGAGGATGACGAGTGTCCTACGCACCATATCGTCCCTCTCTACAACCGCCCGTCCCTTCAACCGTCCGCCGAATACCCTCGGCGCATCAACCGCCCGCCGCGTCCGCCGCCAGCCGGTCCACCAGCTCTCTCGCCGGGGTGCCGTCCTCGTTCTCGACTTCGGGGTCGGCCCCCTCCGCGATCAGGAAATCGGCGACCGCCCTGAACCGGTTCCGCGCCGCGCCGTGCAGCGCCGTGTTGCCGCCGCGCCCCTGCTCGTTGATGCCCGCCGCCCCGCCCGCCCCGACGACGGCCCGCACCGTCTCGAGCACGAGGGCCTCGTTGCCCCACTCGGCCGCGACCAGCTCCGGCGCGATGAGCCGGCTCCGCCGGTTGGTCGACCGGCTGAGCCCGAGGCCCACCGCGGTCATCAGCGCCGTGCTCCCGTCCTCCATCGGAATCAGGGGGTCGGCGCCCGCCTCGGCGAGGGCACGCACCAGGTCGGGCTCGAGGTACTTGGCAGCGAGGGTGAACGGCGTCGCCCCCTTCTCGCGCAGGGTGAACACGAACTGGTAGGTCCAGCGGGGTACCGGGGTGCCGCGAATCAAGGGGACGTCGGGATCCGCCCCCGCCGCCAGCAGCGCCCTCAGCAGGTCGGGCTGCGACCGCAGCACCGCCGCGTGCAGGGCCGTGTAACCCGCCCCGGCCGCATCGGGGTCCGCGCCCCGGGCCAGCAGGAACCGGGCGAGGTTCTCGTGGCCGCTCATCGCCGCCACCACCAGGGCGCTGTTGCCGTCGGCCGAACGGTCGTTCACGTCCGCCCCCGCCGCCAGCAGGGACCGCGCCGACTCGATGTCGCCGTGCCGGGCCGCGAAGAGCAGCGGCGTGAACCCGCCGGCGTCGAACCACGCCGCCCCCTGCGGGCTCGTGGTGCTGCGCTCGCCGGTCCCCCGGAACTGCCGCACCGTCCGGGTCCGCGCGTCGACGTCGGCCCCGTGCTCGAGGAGCACCCGGGCCGCCGCCGGCTGACGGTTGGCCACCGCCCACATCAGCGCCGTTTGCCCCCGCGCCGGCTCGGCCGCGTCGACGTCGACGCCGTGCGCGAGCAGCGCCCGGACCGCCCGGGGATCGCCGGTGTGGGCGCACCGCATGAGCAGCGTCTCGCCCGACCCGAGCCCGAGGTTGGGATCGGCCCCGGCCGCGAGCAGCCGCACGACGGCGCCGGCGTGACGGTTCGCGCAGGCCGCCCACAGCGGCGTCGCCCCGTAGTCGTTCCGCGCGTCCACGTCGGCGCCGGCCTGAATCAGACCCTCCAGCGCGTCCGCCTCGTCCCAGTACGCCGCCCAGTGCAGCGCGGTCGCCCCGTCGGCCTGCGGGGCGTCGACATTCGCGCCGCCGTCGATCAGGGCCGCCAACCGCGGCCAGTCCCGCGCCTTGGCCGCGTCCGCGAGCTCGCCGTCCGCGCCGGCCGCCGCTACGCCGGACGCCCAGACGCCCCCGAGCACGAAGGCCACCACGATCACGGGCGTCCATAGCCGTCGGCCAGCGTTGGCACGACGCCACCAAGAGGATGCAGTTGCGTGCATATGTATCTGTCCGATGCGCACAGTACGGCAGCCCGCGGCCAATGTCAACGTGTCTCGGGCAAGGGTCGCGATCGGGCCGGCAAATCGGAGGCCGCAGAGCCGGAGCCGTCGGTGGTCTACGAAGAGCTCCCGAGGGTATCCGCCTTGATTCGATCGAATTCCTCTTTCGTGATGGTGCCGCTCTGGAACAGTTGTTCAGCCTCCCTCAAGTCGGCCAGCGAACGCCTGGGGCCGTCACCCCTCTTGTAGGCTCGATAGGCCAGGTACCAGAACAGCGGCAACGAGATTGGCCACAGGGGCACGATGACCCCCAGGAGCAAGAACACGATGGTCTTGAAGTCGATGGAATCGGGCTGTTTCGACATCGGAACGAGCTCCCCTTCACGCGCCGGCCCCTGCCTGCGCCCCTGACGAGCGGCCGCGGGCGGCGCGGCCCCGCAAAGGGTTACAGCCAGGCGAACTTCACCGCGAACACCGCGGCAATCACGAAGACCCCGGTCGGGCACTCGCTCCCCCGCCCCGCCAGCACCTTGCTGACGACGTAGGTGATGAAACCCAGACCGATGCCGTCGGCGATGGAGTACGTCAGCGGGATGGCGATCACCGTCACCACCGCGGCGCCGTACTCGGTGATGTCGTCCCAGTCCAGGCTCACCAGCGGCTTCGCCATCAGGCACGCCACGTAGAGGATGGCGGCCGCCGTCGCGTACGGCGGGACCGACTGGGCCAGCGGCGCGAAGAACAGGCAGGCGAGGAAGAGGCCCGACACGACCACCGCGGTCAGCCCGGTGCGCCCGCCGGCCGAGGTGCCGGCCGCGCTCTCGATGTAGCTGGTGACCGGCGAGGTGCCGAGCAGGGCCCCGCCCACGGTGCCCGTCGAGTCGGCGATCAGGGCGCGGTCGATGCGCGGCAACCGCCCCTCCGCGTCCAGCAGGTCGGCCTGCTGCCCGACCCCGATGAGGGTGCCGGTGGTGTCGAAGAGGTCGACGATGAGGAACGTCAGGATGACCGCGATCATGCCGCCCTGCAGGGCCCCGCCGATGTCGAGGGCGAGCAGGGTCGGGGCCGGGCTCGGCGGGACCGCCGCGAGCCCCATCCACTCGGAGACCCCGAACGCGAGGCCGACCGCGGTGACCCCGAGAATGCCGAGGAGCACGCCGCCCGGCACCCCCCGCGCGGTCAGGGCGACGATGGCGCAGAAGCCGAGCAGGGCCAGGATCGGCCCCGGCGCGAGCAGCTCGCCGGTGGTGACGAGGGTGGCCGGGCTGTCCTGGATGATGCCGGCGTTGGCGAGGGCGATGACCCCCAGAAAGACACCGATGCCGGCCGAGATGGCCAGCTTCAGGGCCCGCGGCACCGACTCGACGATCCACCGGCGCACCCGCATCACGCTCAGCACCACGAAGAGGACCCCGGACACGAACACCGCGCCCAGCGCGACCTCCCACGGGTGCCCCATCCCCAGCACGACACCGTAGGCGAAGAACGCGTTGAGGCCCATGCCCGGGGCGAGGGCGATCGGGTAGTTGGCGTACAGCCCCATGATCAGGGTGCTGAACGCGGCCGCGAGGCACGTCGCGACGAAGACCGCCTCGAACGGCATGCCCGCGTCGGAGAGGATCTGCGGGTTGACGAAGGCGATGTAGGCCATCGTCAGGAACGTCGTCGCCCCCGCGGTGACCTCCGTGCGGACGTCGGTGCCCGCCTGCGACAACCCGAAGTAACGCTCCAGGAATGGTGTCATCGGCTCCTCATCGCCGTCGGGCTCCGGCCGCTTCACGCAGGCGTCGCCGGAAATCGCCGGCGTCGGTGCATGCCAGGGCCGCGGCCAGGACCGCGTCGAGCGGGACGTCCGGGATGCGCTGCAGAGCCCCGGCGAGGTCGGCGGGCGCGTCGATTCCTCGCAGGCGGAGCGTCGCCGACACCGCGTCCGCGCGCCCCTTCGCCTCCGCCCGCCGGCTCACCGAGCGCATGATCGGATCGTCGGCCGGGGTCGTGCCCTCGCGCTCGCCCATCGCCCGCGCTACCCGCTCGAGCGCCCCCCAGGCCTCCGCGGAAATCGGCTCCTCGGTCAGCGCCCGATGGATCTCGGCCGCCGTCCAACCCGGAAACGCCCGGCTCGCCGCCGCCTCGGCGTACCCCTCGCCCCCGCGCACGTGGATCGTCAGCCCCGGCCGGCGAGTCGAGTGGTCCCACGGCACCGCCACCCAGATCTCCGGGAAGCCGCATTCCTGGTAGACGCCGAGCTTCCACCGCCGCACGTCGGTGGAGTGGTCCACCTCGAGGACCACGTCCGGCAGCGTGTCCTCGCCCACCACCACCGCCGGCCCCGAGATGCGCGCCCGGCCGGGGTGCAGGTACAGGACCTCGTCCGCCTGCATGATCCAGCGCTTGCCGCCCGCGGCGTCCCGGCGGAGCAGATCGGCCGAGCCGAAGCACTCGATGGGGGAGCCGCGCAGCGAAGCGACCCGCTCGGCCAGTCGGGTCAGGCGCCGGGTCGGCTGCTCGTGCCAGATGGAGGTCGGCTCACGGACCTTCCAGGCCGTCTCGGTCTTGCCATCCCAGAACTCGAACCGGCCGTCGTAGTCGTCGAGGGTGCTCGCGGGCAGTCGGAAGGACTCGCAGCCGGGCAGGTCCGGCGCCCGGTCGGAGGGCAGGCGGGAGAGCTGGACCGATGAACTCGATGCGTCAGGCGTGAACGCGGCCGATCGCTCCATGAGACGCCTCCTGACCGTTGGACGATTGTAGCGCGGAAACCGCAGGTGCAGCGCGACGGGCGCCTCCCGGCCTTCGGTCGCGTCGCCGCGCCCGGCGCTCGCCTCGCTCGCGGCAGCAACCGCGGTCTCGAAATCGGGACCGGCATTTTCGGTCGCGTCGCCGCGCCCGCGCTCGCCGGCCGCGGGCGCCATAGCCTCGCCCCTGTCTCTCGGGCCGGCGCCACCGCACCGGAGGCGCCGGCTCCTCCGCGCAGGTCACACCTTCTCCGTCTCCAGCAGCCGCAGTGCCTCTTCGGTCGCGTCGCCGCGCCCGGCTCCCGCCGGCCCGCGGGGCGCCGTGGCCTCGACCCTATCTCTCGGGCCGGCGCCACCGCACCGGAGGCGCCGGCTCCTCCCTGAAGGTCACCTTCTCCGTCTCCAGCAGCCGCAGTGCCTCCCGGACCGCCGCCTCGAGCTGCGGGTCTCCCCCCGCGATGACCGGCGCGGGATCGTTCCGGACCTCAATGTCCGGGGCGACCCCCTCGGCCTCCACCGCCCACTCGCCGTTCACGTCGATGAAGCCGCCGCGGGGGGCGACGAAGCCGCCGCCGTCGATCAGGGGCGGGGTGTCCCACGTCCCCACCAGGCCTCCCCACGTCCGGGTGCCGACGAGGGGACCGACGCCCCTGAAGCGGAACAGGTACGGCAGGAGATCGCCCCCCGAACCCGCGCGCTCGTTCACCACCATGACCTTGGGCCCGAAGAGCGCCGCCATGGGCTGGGTCCACGGCCTGCGGTCCCCCGCGCGCGAGTTGAAGTAACCGGTGAGCTCGCGGTCCAGCATGTCGACGATGTAGTCGGCGGCGGAGCCGCCGCCGTTGTTGCGCTCGTCGATGACCGCCCCCTCGCGGTCCTTCTGCGCGTAGTACATGCGGTTGAAGTACTCGTAGCCGCCGCGCCCCGTGTTCGGCAACCAGACGTAGGCGAGCCGGCCTCCGCTCATCTCGTCGACGCGAGCCCGGTTCGCGGCGACCCACGCCCAGCGGCGCAGGAGGGACTCGCTCGCGACGGGCTCCACGACGATGTCGCGGCCCTCGTCCGTGGAGGGCGTGGACGACACCGTCAGGGTGATCGTCCGGCCCGCCGTGCCCTCCAGCAGGCGGTAGGGGTTGGCCGGCGCGCGCAGCTCGGCGCCGTCGACCGCGAGCAGGTAGTCGCCCTCGGCGACCCCCAGCCCCGGCATCGAGAGCGGCCCCGTCGTGCCCGGCGTCCAGTCCTCGCCCGAGTAGATGCGCGCGATGCGGTAGAAGCCGCCGTCCTCCTCGAGGTCCGCCCCGAGCAGCCCGGTGCGCGGGTCGTCGAGCTCGGGATAGTCGCCGCCCCGCACGTAGGAGTGGCCGACCGCGATCTCCCCCGAGAGCATGTCGAGGAGCCGGTTGAAGTCCGAGCGGTGGCGCACGTCGGGCAGCCACGCGGAGTACCACGTCCACACGTCGTCCCAAGGCGCCCCGTGCTGGTTGTCGACGTAGAGGAAGTCGCGCATGAAGCGCCACCCGTCGCGCAGCATCTGGGCGTACTCGGCCCGGGGCTCGACGCGCACGCGCATGCCGCCCATGTCGAGGGGCTCGTCACCGTCGCCCGGCGGTGTGTCGGTACCGACGATGCGCCAGCTCGAACCGGCGTGATAGAGCAGGTGCCCGCGGTCGTGGGAGACCGTGGCCGCCATCGCGCCCTCGATGAAGTCCGCCGCTTCCCGGTCCTCCACCGTGTACTTCCGCAGTGCCGCGCCCGCCGGCGGCCCGGCCCCGCCGCCGGCGCCGGCCTCGGCCACGAAGACCGAGCCCCGCGGACCCGGCAGCAGCCCGGTGTAGTTCCTCAGCGGGAGCCCCGGCGCGTGGACGATGCGCCGGTCGATGCCCTCGACGTCGATCACCACATCCGGGAGTGCGCCGTCGTCCGCCCCGGCCTCGCCCTCCCCATCCGGCTGTCCGTCCCCGGCACCCTCCTCGTCGCTCCGGGGCAGGAAGGGCGACGGCTCGCCGGCCCGCAGCAACGCCAGGTACAGGGCACGGGTGACGGGACGGTCGTAGGACGTCATGTCGAGCCAGCCCGTGTTGAGCCCGTAGTCGGTGGACGCCAGGAAGTACAGGTACTTGCCCGACGCGTCCCAGACAGGCGCGATGGCGTCGGCCATCCCGTCGGTGAGCCGGTGCGTCGCGCCCGACCTCGTGTCGTGGACCACGATCGCCCGCAACTGGTTGTCGAGCCGGCGCGCGTACGCGATCCACCGCGAGTCGGGAGACCACACCGGGTTCATCGACCGCTCGGGGTGGGCGAAGCGGTCGGTGTCGACATGGTCCACCACACCCGACGCCACGTCGAGGACGAGCAGCCGGTAGTGGGTGTCAGTGAACGCCAGCTTCGCGCCGTCAGGCGACCACTCGGGCCGGAAGTAGAACGAGGGCTCGGGGATGTCGATGCGACGCGGGCCGGACCCGTCCTGCCCGGCGACGACCAGGCCGTACTCGCCGGCCGCGTCGTTGAACCACGCGATGCGCGAGCCGTCGGGCGACCACACCGGATGGCGGTCGGCCACGCCCGGCGTGCGGGTCAGGTTGCGCCACGAGCCCTCCCCCGCCGGCACGCTGAACAGCTCGCCCCGCCACTCGAAGAGGGCGCGCCGGCCCGTCGGCGACAGGCCCGCGCTGCGGAGCCGGTCAGGGGGGACCTCCTCCCAGCGCGGCCGCGACCAGTTCATGTCGCCGGCCGCGCGGATCTCCAGCTTCCGGGTGCGGCCCGACGCCGGATCGAGCTCGTGCAGATAGCCCGCCTGCTCGTAGACCACGATCCCGCCGCCCGCCCCCAGCGACTTCACGTCGAAGTCCGCGTGCCGGGTGAGCTGGCGCTCGTCCCCGGTACGGGGGTCGAACGACCAGACGTTGCCGGCCCAGTCGCGCTCGGACAGGTAGTAGACGACGCCGTCCATCCACGCCGGGTCCATCTGGCGCTCGCCCTCCCACGGCGACGTCACGCGCTCCCACGTCGACGTGGACACGACGGCGATGGGCTGGGCCTGGCCGCCGCGGTAGTTCCGCCACTCCGGGTCCCAGTGGCCGATCTCCTGGTACGCCAGGTACGCGCCGTCCGCGGACATCTCTCCCAGGTAGGCTTGCGGAAGCGCCAGCGGGCGCGGCAGCCCCACCGCGGGCGGCACCGTGTAGAGCTTCCACTGCATGGTGGGCACGCCCTCCCGGCCCGATCGGAAGAGCACGTCTCCCTCCGGGGTCCAGCCCTGGACCACGTCCTCGGCCGGGTGCCATGTCAGCCGCTCGGGCTGCCCGCCCGCGGAGGGCATGACGTAGACGTCGGTGTTCCCGCCGTACTGGCCCGAGAAGGCGACCCACCGCCCGTCGGGGCTGAACGCGGGATCCGTCTCCGCGCCCTCCGAGCTGGTGAGCCGTGTCGCGTCCCCGCCGTCGCGTGCCACCATCCACAGGTCGTTGGCGTGCACGAAGACGATGTGCGACCCGCTCACGTCGGGCTGCCGCAGGAAGCGCGTGCCCTGGGCGTCGGCGACGACCGACGTGAAGGCCGCGATGGCCAGAAGCATCCCGAGAGCGGCCGCCCGGCCGGTGGGAATCGTGTCGTGGCGGAACATGGGTCGCCTCCCGTCTGATTGAGGAATCGTGACCGATATGGGGATGGGTCCAGGGCGCGATCACGGAGCGCCCGTTGCCCGCTCGACTATTCGACCACGGACCCCACCGCGTCGCAACTGCACTGCGGACAGACCGCCGTCAGCCCCGCGACCGCGTGCTCGATGAACCAGGCAGGATCGCTCGCACCCCCAATCGACAGCCATTCAAGCGATGGGTATGCGGCCACGCGCCCGGCGAGCGACGTCGGCGACCACTTGGTTGGTGGCCCGTCCGCCCTACTCGAGCAGGCCCGTAAGATGGGGGCCGTCGGCTGTCCCGACGGTGGCCAGGGCAAGTGTCGCCCGCGCTGTCAACGGAAGCGGTGCGAGGTTGTCGACGTAATGCGCGTGTACGATGCGATCGATCCCGGCCCCCACGAGAGGAGCGGCCGTTCGAAGGCTAGCCGGCTAGCCGGCTAGCCCTCAGGGCGACCGCATCCATTCGCGCCCCGTGAAGAACCATGTTCCTCTGACGGTACAGACGGCGGAATGCGCTGGCCGCATGCTCTTTGACAAGCAACAGAATCCGGCGCGGCTCGGAGAGCATTTCCTGTGTCCGAACCAACGCTGCATGGTCGGCGGCGGAGAGTCTGTCGTGGCCGACGGCACCCTCCGAAATGGCGTGCGCGACCATATCGCAGCGACGGCGGTTGTCGTCGAGGTCCCTCAGGCGTCCTGCCAATTCGCCGTCCCCACGGGAAACGGCATATGACAAGGCGGTCAACTCGGCCCTGGGATGCGAACAGGCCACCAGCATGGCCAAGCGGTCAGCAGCCTGTACCCGGTCAGTTCCCGGCTCACTCAACAGCGCTTCGATAGCCGCCCATCCACCTGCCACGGCAGCGCCGGGTGAGCTCGATTGCAGATGCGCCAGAAGCTCGATGGCCGCTCGAATCCTCGCGGTCGAACGAGCGTCGTACGGTTGATTCTCTCGTGCAGGCGCCGCTGCGGCACGAGTACCTGAACTGGAACGAAGGTCGTAAAGTTGATTCTCTCGTTCAAGCGCCTCCACCCAGACACCGCGCCCCGCGCGATCCAATCGAAATCCCAGGGGCACGCCCTTTATCCAGACGTCACCGAGCAGCGCCAAGCCTCCTTTCGTGCCAACCGCGATCCGCGCAGCCAGTTGATCCAGTAGTTCCGCAACGCGCGCAACCGCGGCATCCGGATCGAGCGCCTCAACCTGAAGCAGAAGGCCGCCGTCTTGACGGATTCTGCTCGCACCGGAGCCATTTCGACGCAGCCACGCCGAGACATCCCGAGCGGATCTCCACGCCGGCGGCGGTTGACCCTGTCTCAGTCGAATCGCTCGAGCAATCGGGACCATGACCTCGAAACGGCGCTCCGACGCCTGCGCGAGCCCCTCCGCGTCGTCAACGATATCGGCGAACGAACGGTGGCCCGGCTCGTGATGCAGGCGGTACTTCCACCAACGATGCAGGAAACCGGAACTGTAGCCCATGTCCAGCAGGTGGGACGCGATAGCCCGCGCCGCACGTTCGGCGCGAGGCGGCGTGGGGCCTCGCAACGCACCAGCCCATCGCGCGAGGTACGACCCCCGTATCGTCGATGCCTGCCGCATCACGACCTCGTAGTCCAGGCCATGCAGGCGCAAGTCCGACTTCAGGCTGGTTTGGAGCGTTCTCTTCTCCTCGCCGGTTCCCGCCCCAGGATCCGTTCCCACCATCTTCTGAGCGCCCCGGGCCAGAAAACGCAGAGCCTCCTGATGCAGGACCCCGGCGCTGACCGCGTCAGCCGCTTCCAATACCTCCCGCAGGGTCAGGCTGAGGCCCACGCTCCAGAGCTTGCGGTTCCATGGAGATCTGTTCTGAAGGAGCTCCAGCAGTCGCCCACCGAGGTGCACGTCCGTGTCGTTGACGGGGCGAATCACGCTGAGCTAGTGTCTGCCAGAAAACCGTAACTGCTTAATTCTACAAGACTTGTCTCGGATTCATGTGGTGAAGATTGGCAGAATATCGTATGCTGGCCGTTGGTTTTCGCGTTGTCGGCAGTTTTCGAGGGAGATCTTCGCGAGA
>JAJEFC010000085.1 GCA_022820675.1 Vicinamibacteria bacterium
GTTCGCGACCGCGGCGTCTCCGCGGCCGCCGGCTCGGCCGCGAGCACCGCCCGCACCAGCTCGGCGGGGGTGTCGACGGCGCCGAGCACGGCGTCCGACACCCGGACGCCGGTGGCCCTCTCGATGCGGCCGAGCAGCTCGACCTGCTCGAGAGAGCCCAGGCCGAGGTCGCGTTCCAGCGAGTCGTCGGGATTGACGCCGGCGGCGGCGGAGCCCGGGCGGAGCTCCGCGACCAGTTGCCCCACCAGGTCCAGGACGCGGCGTTGGAGCGCGGTGTCGTCGCCCGGCGGGGGGGTACGATCCGACATGGTCGGCGGGCCTTCGGCGCGATCGGATCGCCCCCCCGATTCCGACCGGCCGCGGTCCGGAATCGGGGAGGGAACGGGATGAGTCCGGCCTGAGGCCGTGGCGCGGCGCCAGCCCGCGCCGTCCACGGCTGCGGGCTCCTGGTGTCCCGGCCGTTAAGTCCGTGAAACGCTCTAATCGCGGCAAGTATCTGTAAACACAGGACAAATACCGCGCACAAGCGTTGCGCGAACCACGGTTTAGGACACTAGTGCTGCGCCACAGCTAAATGTTCGGGCATGGGTGCTGTGATTCGCCAACGATTGCCGGCCGTAAACCCATGTCCGTATCCGAAGATTATGGCGTGACGGACCACTAGCCTCACTAGCCGGCCTCGATCCGGGTGATGGCGTGGATGACCACCGGGTCGCGGGGGACGTCCTGCATCCCGCCCTGGCGGCCGGTCCGGACGCGGCCGATCCGGTCGACGACGTCCATGCCTTCGGTCACCCGGCCGAAGACCGCGTAGCCGACGCCCGACGGCAGGGGGTTCCGGTAGTTGAAGTTGTCGTTGTTGTCGAGGTTGATGAAGAACTGCTGCCGCGCGCTGTCGGGCGCGCTGCCGCGCGCCATGGCCACCGTGCCGCGCAGGTTCAGCAGGTTGCGGCTCGCCTGGTTGATGATGGTGCCGCGGAGCCCCTCGACCTTCGGCTCGAGCAGGTCTTCCTCGCCGACCCGGAAGCCGCCGCCCTGCACGATCACGTCGCGGAGGATCCGATGGAACACGGTGCCGTCGTAGTAGCCGTCCCGCACGTAGACCAGGAAGTTGACCACCGTCGCGGGGACCTGGTCACGGAACAGCTCCATCTCGAAGTCGCCCATGCTGGTCTCCACCAGCACGTGAGGGTTGGGCGGCATCTGCTGGCCCGTCGCGGGCGCCGCCAGCAGGGCCGCGAGCACGCAGGCCGACAGCAGGCGTCCGGCCCCGCGGACTCGCCGGGGGGCGGTGAAGAGGGGTGGGCAAGGGGACTTCGTTCGGGACGCTCTGCGGATGCGTAGATGCACTACGTGCTCCTTCACTGGTTTCGGGATGCGCCGGCTGCCGGCCGGGAGCCCGGGGCAAGGGGCCGTTGCAGTCGAGCGGCGGGCGCCTCGGCGATTCGCTCGCGCCCCTCGGGCGTGGTGCAACGCGGGTTTCACCGCGGGCTCCCGGGGCGGTCGGCAGTCCGTCCGGTCCGCCGCTACTGCACGGTCACCGAGAGAATCTCGACCGCGGTTTCCGGCACGTCGTTGAACGGACCGCGGCGGCCGGTCCGCACGCCCTCGATCGCGTCGACGACGTCCATGCCGTCGGTGACCCGGCCGAACACCGCGTAGCCGTAGCTGCCGGGGTCGGTGCCGCGGTTGTTGAGCCCGGGGTTGTCGACGGTGTTGATGAAGAACTGGGCGGTGGCGCTGTCGACGACGTTGGTGCGGGCCATCGCCAGCGTGCCCCGGTCGTTCGAGAGCCCGTTCGTCGCCTCGTTGCGAATCGGGGCGCGGGTCTCCTTCCGCTGCAGGTCGGCCGTCATTCCGCCACCCTGGATCATGAAGCCCCTGATGACGCGGTGGAACACGGTGCCGTCGTAGAACCCGCTCTCGGCGTAGGCGAGGAAGTTGGCCACCGAGACCGGCGCGGCCCGGCGGTCGAGCTCCGCGGTGATGGAGCCCAGGCTGGTCTCGATCACGACGACGGGGTTCTGGGCGGCGGCGGGCTGGGCGCACAGGATGGCGGCGAGGCCGCAGATCACGAGGAACGAGAGAGGTCGATGCGACATTGAAGGGGCCTCCTTTGGCCGTGGAGCGGCGGTTCGCCCGTTCGGGCGCGATGAGCGGTTCCCGGACGGCGACGCCCCGCCGGGAAGTGGCGAGCTGCTTCGTTTCGGGAGCGACCGATGCCGCTCATCCAATTATCTGATACCGATGATCCAATCGCGTGGATTTCTTGGGCCGGCTCCCGGCCCAGCGGTGGCCGGGCGCCCGATCTCGTCCCGAGTACGCGCCACCCTCCACTTTTGGCCCCGAGTATGCATAATTCCCCTTGGCGCTGTCCAGTGGCGCCGACGGCGGTCGCCGACGGCCCCCGGCGCCCGGACCCACGGACGAACTGAGCGGGACCATACAGCCTCATGAGTTTGCTCGACCGATTGCGCGGCCAGCCGGGTTGGCAACACGAGGATCCGCTGGTGCGGGCCTCGGCCGTGGACGACCTGGAGAACGACGCCCAGGACGTGTTCGCGGCGATTGCCGAGGAGGACGCCGATCCCGGGGTGCGGCTGGCCGCCGTGGTTCGCTTGTCGGACCCCGCGACGATCGGGCGCATCGCGCGGACGGACTCGGACGGACAGGTCCGGGACGAGGCGATCTCGATGCTGCGGGCGATCGCGGTCGAGGCGACGGAGCCCGACGCGGGCGAGACCGCCCTCGCGGGGCTGTCCGAGGAGCGCGATCTCGGCGAGGTGGCCCGGACCGCCCGCAACGAGGCGGTCAGCCGCTCGGCCCTCGGGCGTCTCGATTCCCAGAAGGCGATCGGCGCCGTCGCCCGGCGATCGACGCATCGCGCGGTGCGGGGGGCGGCCCTCGACCGGCTCGACGACCGCAACGAGCTGGCCGCGGTGGCGATCAAGACCGACCATCGCGAGGTCGCCCTCGCCGCGTTCGATCGGCTCGCCCCCCTCGGTCCCGCCGACCGGGACCTCCTGAGGACCGTCGCCGTCCGCGCCCGTACCAAGCCGGTGTCGCGGCGGGCGAAGACAGCCCTCGCCGACATCGACGCCCAGCCCGCCCCCCTCACCGCGGAAGAGCGGCGCCGTCGGCGCGAGGAGCTGTGCGAGCGCGTCGAGGCGCTGGCCGGGGTCGAGCAGTGGGACGCGGTGACCACGGCGCTCGATCAGGCCCAGCGCGACTGGCGGGACCTGGCGGAAGACGAAGCGCCTGGTGGCGCCGGGCTGTCCGTCGGGTCCCCGGAGCCGGTCGCCTCCGAAGGGCCCGCCGCCTCCGGGGCGCCGGTGGCGGCCGAGGCGCCGGTCGCGGCCGAGGGTGAGGCGTCTCCCGCGGCAGAAGTCGTGGCCGAGGAGGCAGCCGATGGGTCCGCCGACGCCGTCGGGCCCCCGGAGCCGGTCGCCTCCGAAGGGCCCGCCGCCTCCGGGGCGCCGGTGGCGGCCGAGGCGCCGGTCGCGGCCGAGGGTGAGGCGTCTCCCGCGGCAGAAGCCGCGGCCGAGGCGGCAGCCG
>JAJEFC010000280.1 GCA_022820675.1 Vicinamibacteria bacterium
GACAGGCAGGGCCCGCCGGCGCGTCTTCGGTCAGGCCGCGGCCCCGCCGCGGTGGGGCTCGCGGACGAGCAGGCCCGCCGCGCGTCTTCGGTCAGGCCGCCGCCTCGCCGCGGGGGCTGTGCTCGCCGACGAGCAGGCCGCCGGCGCGTCTTCGGTCAGACCGCAGCTCCGCCGCCGGGGGTGTGCTCGCGGACGAGCAGGCCCGCCGGCGCGTCTTCGGTCAGGCCGCGGCCCCGCCGCGGGGGGTATGCTCGCGGAGGAGCAGGCCCGCCGGCGCGTCTTCGGTCAGGCCGCGACCCCGCCGCGGGGGGTATGCTCGCGGACGAGCAGGCCCGCCAACGCCGCCGCCACGTCGGGAAGCGGCTCCTCCTCGTGCGGCGGCTCCGCCGACCGGCCCGCGGCGATGGGGGTCACGGGGGTGTCGAGATGCGTCTCGATGAGCTGCCGCAGCCGCGCCGCGTCCTCGGCCGTGGCCCCCTGCCGGCTGACGGCCAGCAGCACGCGCCCGTACCCGTCGCCTGCCAGCCGGTCCTCGTAGTACATCGTGGTCTGGTGCACAAGGTCCACGAGGCCTTCGTCACCATCGCCGGCCGGGCGGTGGCGGAACAGGATGAGGTGTCCCCGGCGCACGACGGCGATCGACCGGTATCCACCCGCCGCGTGCACGAGCAGCCAGTCCGGCTCGGCGGGGGGACGGCTCGCGAGCACCGCGTCGATCAGGCCGAAGCTGGCGAGGTCCACCACCCCCGCGTGCGCTCCGCCCCGTGCGCAGGCGCCCTCGTACTCCTCGACGATATCGCGCCGCACCAGGCTCACGACGAACTCCCGTCCCCCGCCGTCGAGAGGGGCGCCGGGCGCGCAGGCCACCTGGGCGTCCTCGATCCGGAACGGCGCCGTCTTCCGCGCCTGCCATCGCACGAGCTGTTCGAGGTCGGCGGCGCGCGCGGGCACCGTGTCGAACCGGAGCAGCGACACCTTGGCGGCGCTGTCGGGCACGACGAGGGCCACACGCCGGGGCGCCCCGGGCAGGGCCGTCCGCACCTCGCGCACGACGTCGCGGACCGTATCGGGCTCGACGACGTTGGCGGCGTTGACGGCCGGCGTCACCACCCCGGAAGGAAGCGGCCGGGAGACGGCGGCGGCCACGCGCCGCTCGCGGTCGAGGACGACGCCGGTGACGCGGTCGGCCGCGATCTCGATGCCCGCCGACGGCGCGGGGGCGGCGAAGAGGCGGGACAGGCTGGCGAGCGCGCTCATTTGAAGAACGTGACCTTGTTGATCTCCTGCAGGGTGGTCAGGCCGGCCAGCACCTTCTCGACCGCCGACTCCCGCAGGAAGCGCATGCCCTCGGCCCGCATCGCCTGCTTGATCTCCGAGGCCGGGGCCCGGGCCAGAATCAGCTCGCGGAGCCGGTCGCTCAGGTCGAGCAGCTCGCACAGCGCGGTGCGGCCGCGGTAGCCGGTCCCGCTGCACTCGATGCACCCGGCGCCCTCGAAGAGCTCGCGGCCCCGCGCGAGGCCGGGGTCGAGGCCGGCCTCCTCGAGGGCCTCGTCGGTCAGCCGCGCCGGCCGGCGGCACTCGGTGCAGATCATCCGGACGAGGCGCTGGGCGAGCACGCAGTTCAGCGACGAGATGAACTGGTAGGCCTCGACGCCCATGTTCAGGAACCGGCCGAGCACGTCGAGCACGTTGTTGGCGTGCACGGTGGTGAAGACGAGGTGCCCCGTCAGCGCCGACTGGATGGCGATCTGCGCGGTCTCCGAGTCGCGGATCTCGCCGACCATGATCTTGTCGGGGTCGTGCCGGAGGATGGAGCGCAGCCCGCGGGCGAAGGTCAGCCCCTTGCGCTCGTTGATGGGGATCTGGGTGACGCCGTGAAGCTGGTACTCGACGGGGTCCTCGATGGTGACGATCTTGTCCTCGGGCGAGTGGATCTCCGAGAGCGCCGCGTAGAGCGTCGTCGTCTTGCCGCTGCAGGTGGGCCCGGTCACCAGCACCATGCCGTAGGGCTCCTTGATGGCGCGGCGGAAGCGGCGGAGCTCGGCGTCGGCGAACCCGAGCACGTCGAGCCGCAGCTCGCGGAACTGCTCGCTGATGGTCTCCTTGTCGAGGATGCGGATCACCGCGTCCTCGCCGTGCACGGTGGGCATGACCGACACCCGGAAGTCGATGGTCTTCCCCGGCACCCGCACCTTGAAGCGGCCGTCCTGGGGAATCCGCTTCTCGGCGATGTCGAGCTCGGCCATGACCTTGATGCGCGAGAGGATGGCGCCGTGGAACTGTTTGTCCACGGGGCGCATTGCCGGCTGCAGGGTGCCGTCGATGCGATACTTCACGTGGACGGCGTCGTCGAGGGTCTCGACGTGGATGTCGCTCGCGCGGCGCTGCAGGGCGGTGTAGATCGTCGAGTCGACGAGGCGGATGATGGGGCTGATGTCGCTCGTGAGCCGCTCGACGGTCAGGCTGTCCTCGCCGCCCTCGTCCTCGTGCAGAATCTGCAGCTCGAAGCTCTCGGTCGCCTCGTCGAGGACCCGCTGCGACCCCTCGCTCTTCTTGAGGATGGACTCGATGGCCGACCGCGTCCCCACCGTGACCCGGATGGCGGTGTCGAGCAGCAGCGCCAGCTCGTCGATCTTCGGGAGGTCGGGGTCGGAGACGACGATGACCAGGGTGTCTCCCACCCTGCGGTAGGGCACGAAGCCGTACCGCAGCATGAGATCGGCAGGGATCGAGCGGAACAGGTCCGCGTCCATGCTGAACCGGTCCATGTCCGCGAACTCCAGGCGGTAGCGCTCGGCGAGCCGGCGGGCCCGCGCGATCTCATCCGCGTGGTCGACCGCGGCCGGCCCGCCGTTGGCCGGCAGGTCGTCCGGCGGACACGCGCCGGTCCCGGTGGCGCCGCGCCGGTCCCCTTCTCCCGCACTGACATTGCCGGCCTCCGGCGCGCTGACGCGGCCGGCCTCTGGCGCACCGGCGCGGCCGGCCTCCGGCGCGCTGACGCGACCGGCCTCTGGCGCGCCGACGCTGCCGGCCTTCGCCGCGCCGACGCTGCCAGCCTTCGCCGCATTGACGCGGCCGGCCTTCGCCGCGCCGACGCGGCCGGCCTTCGCCGCACTGACGCTACGGACCTTCGGCGCACTGACGCCGCCGGCCGCCGCGGTGGGGTCGGGGGCGCTCATGACAGGACGGTCCCCAGTTGCAGCAGCGGCAGGTACAGGGCGACGAGGAGGGCGGCGATGACGATCCCCATCACGATCAGCAGCACCGGCTCGATGACGGCCACGAAGCGCCCGAGCCGGGTGTCTATCTCCTCGTCGAAGAAGTCGGCGACGCTCGTCAGCATCTCGCGCAGCGCCCCCGTCGCCTCGCCCACCTCGACCATCCGGATGACGACCGACGGGAAGATCCCCCGCGCCGCCAGGGCCGCGGCCAGCGCCTCGCCCTCGCGCACCCGTTGCCCCGCCACCGCGAGCTGTTCCGCGTAGAACCGGTTGCCGAGGGCGCGCGCCGCGACGTCGATGGCGTCGACCAGGGGTATCCCGCCGCCGAGCAGGGTGGCCAGGGTGCGCGACAGTTGCGACGTCGCGAACCGGCCCGCGATCGAACCGACGCCGGGCAGCCGCAGGACCAGGCGGTCGAGCAGCGCCGCCCGGCCCGGCCGCTGCAGCCAGCGCCACGCCGCCCACGCGGCGAGGGCGGCGCCCGGGGCGATGAGCAGCAGGTTGCCCCTGGCCGCGTTCGACACCCCCACCACGACGCGGGTCATCAGGGGCAGCTCGGCCCCGAACCCGGCGTAGAACGCCTCGAACTCGGGCACCACCCGCAGGATGATGATGGACACCACGACCAGCGAGAGCCCCAGCAGGATCACCGGGTAGATCATCGCCGAGAGGGTCTTGCGCTGCAGGGCGGTGACCACCTTCACGTAGTCGACGTAGCGGCGGATGACCTCTTCGAGTCCGCCGCTCTTCTCCCCCGCCAGCAGCGAGGCGGTGTACATGCCGGGCACGATCTCGCCCTGCGCGTCGAACGCCTCGGAGAGCGACGCGCCGGCGTGCACGCGGTCGTGGACGTCGTTCAGGACCGCCTTGAAGCCGGGGTCGTCCATGCGCTGTCGCAGGATGTCGAGCGACTGCACGAGAGGCAGGCCGGCCCGCAGGAGCGTCGCGAGCTCCTGGTTGAAGACCAGGAACTCCCGGGTCCGGATGCGCCGGCGGGGCGCCGACGAAAGGCCCGGCCAGCCGAACGAGCCGCGGCGGCTGAGGGCGAGCACGTAGAGCCCCTTGGCCTCGAGCTCCTGCCGGAGCGCCGCCTCGTTCTCGGCGACATGCACGCCCTCGATGACCTCGCCGGTCTCCGTGCCGAGCCTGCAGTGGAACTCCATGCGATCCGGGCCGCGCGCGCCGGCCCGGACGCAGGGACGCCCCGCCCCGGCCGCCGCACGGCCCTGTCGAACGCGATTCTAGCAGTCCGGGTCCGACCGCGCCACGCATCGGCCCCGGCCGGGTTCGCCGGGG
>JAJEFC010000313.1 GCA_022820675.1 Vicinamibacteria bacterium
GCCCGCATCTCGTCGTCGGTGGCGTCCTGGATCGGATGCGGCACGAAGACCGAGCCGCTCGCGATCTCGGGCATGCCGAGGGCCTCGGCCTGCATCCTGGCGGGGCGGACGAACTCGCTCGACGCCACCATGACGGCGGGGATGCCGCGGGCCTCGTAGTCGACCAGGTCGTGCACACTGCACGACGTGCAGGACCCTCAATCGGCGAGGGCCTGGATGACGGCCCGGCACCGCGCGCCCACCTCCTCCCGCAGGTCGTCCGGGGCCGGCTTGGTGTAGGTCGGCTTGCGCAGGCGGATGACCTCGAGCGACGGCATCCGCTCGCGGACGAGCCGCTCGACCTCGTCGCAGAAGACGTCGCCCCGCGCCTTCGCGATGTCGATGATGCCCAGCGCGCCCTCGAGGCGGGCGGAACGGGCCGCGGGCTGCCGCCCCATGGGGGCGCGCTCGTCGGTGGGGTCGAGAATGACGGGGGATTCGTTGTGCATGGCGTTCACCTTCTTCGGGGCAGTGCTCGATGCCGATTGGCGGCTTTCAGTGACAGCGTGGCTCTCGGAACCGTGCTCGAGAGGAAGCTGCCGACTGCATGCAAGCGTAGCCCATCTCTGCGGGTTCGCGTGCTTGGCATAACGGCAATGTCCCCGTCAGCGTCCCTGGCTCCCTTCACATGAACGCGGCACCACGAAAGGCATCGCCCCCGGGCCACCCCTCCGGGGCCGCCGGTGGGTTGCGACTACCCGGATGCGTCCGTCCACCGGAGGACCGATCCTATCCCGTGATCTCCCGCGTCACCGCCGTCGAGCCGGCCGCGCCGCTCGCCCAGCCGCCCACCACTGCCGAGAACTTCCCGGCGGTGCCGCCGGCCACCACGATCAGGATGTCGTCGTCGCGGCGGAACTTCGGCAGGGGCGTGTCCAGCGCCTCCGGCGTCGGCCGGCCGTCCGGCCCGAGGAGCTCCGGCGGCAGGGCGCCGGGGACCATGCCCTTCCGGCACTCGTCGTCGGGCAGCAGCTCGCGCAGGGGCCTCGCCGTCACCTCCTGGATGCGGGCGCGCAGGTCCGCCTTGGCGTAGCCGTCGCGCGCGAACGTCTTCGCGTGCTCGGGGCTCACGACCAGCAGCACCTCGCCCATGCGGTGCAGCCGGGGATGGGCCACCGTCTCCATGCACCACCCCATGCTGGCCCCGAGCGAGCGCGCCGTGCGCGAGAGCTGGTCCCGGATGGCCCGCGGCCCCTCGCCGGCGAAGACGGTGACGGTGCTCGCCTCGGCCGGGAACCCGCGCTCCACGTGCAGGGGCTCCCAGCCGCTGGCCTCCTCGTGCTCGCCGATGCAGCAGGTGAACTTGCCCGGCTGCCCCAGCGTCGACATGTCGACCTCGCCGGGTCGGCCGCCCCCGACGTTGCGCACCAGGAGCTGCAGCGCCCGCCCGATGGTGGCGTTGGCCCGGAACCCCTGGCCGAAGACGTTGCCGCCGCAGTTCAGGCCGATGCGCCGGCGGATGGGGCCGTTGACGACGATGACCGGCGTCGCGAAGTAGGTCGTCGCCAGCACGCCGTGCAGGTTGAACGTGTCGGTGCACGCGGCCTCGGCGGCGGCGATGACCACCGGCAGGTACTCGGGCCGGCAGCCGGCCATGACCGCGTTGATGGCGACCTTCTCCACCGTGGCGGGGGCGAGGTTCGGGGGCACGCGGGCGACGACGTCGGACGCCGCGCGGGTGGTGCCCTCGAGCATTCGCAGCACCCGGTCCTCGGTCGGGGGCACCACCGGCAGCCCGTCGCCGAGCCCCTGCGCCGCCATGAACTCGAACGGGTCGTCGTCGACGGGGATGCGCACCCGCCGCGCCCCGAGCGTGGCCGCGCCGCGCCGCACGGCGAGGCGCCGGGCCACCTCGGGGTCGTGAATCTTCGACCCGCACCCCGGTCGATGGTCGGGCAGGCCGTCCTCGTCCCGGACGATCTCGGGCGCGGCGACCCCGCACGCCGCCGCCGCTTCGCCGATCAGCGCGAGCAGGTCCTGCTTCACGAACCCCTCGAAGCTGCGGCGGACCCGGCGGGCCCCGCCGGTCAGCACGAGGGCCGGCACCGCGTCGAACCCGTAGTCGGCCGACACCGCGAGGTCGGCGTCGAGGGCGACGTCGAAGCTCAGGCCGTGCCGGTCCACGAAGCCGGCGGTGTCGGCGTCGGGGTCCTGCGACACCCCCGCGACCCGCAGGCCGTGGAGCCCGAGGGCGCGGTGGAGCCGTTCGACGAGCGGCGCCGTCAACTCGCACGTCGCGCAGTCGTGCTTGAAGAAGAAGAGCAGGGTGGCCCCGGGCGCGTCGCCGTCGCCGTCGAACGCGAGGGTGCCGCCCTGCCGGTCGGTCAGCGAGAACGCCGGCGCCTCGGCGCCGGCCGCGGGCAGGTCGGACATGGCGGAGAGTTTACCCCGATGCGGCGGTGCCGGAGCCGTGCACGCCGAGTGACGGCAGTGTCGAACGTTTCTCCGCCGTCGGCTGGAGTACCATGTTCGCGCTGGCCGGACGGGTGCGTTCAGAGTGGGAGAGGGGTTTCCGCTCACCGCCGCAGGGGAAGCATGAGCCGAGACGTCTTGTTGTCGATGATGCTGGTGGCCGCGACGGGCCTGATGGCGGGGTGCGACTCCGTCGGCTCCCTCAATCCCTTCTCGCCCGACGAGGAGGATCTGCAGCCGTCGTTCGCGGAGTTCGTGTCGGACCAGACGTGGACGGTGGGCGTCGCCATCCACATGTCGCTGCCGGCCGCGACCGGCGGGAACCCGCCCCTGACCTACCGTCTCTCGCCGGAGCTCCAGTCCGGGCTGACCTTCGATCCCGCCGCGCGGACGATCTCCGGCACCCCGACCGCCGTCCAGTCGGCGACCACCTACGTCTACTCGGCTACCGACGACGACGCCGATACCGCGTCCATCCAGTTCCAGGCCAGCGTGGTCGCGGCGCCATGAGCTTCCGCCGTTCCGGTTGACGCTCCCGCCACGGGAGTGCGACGGTTCACGGCAGAGGCGCCGTCAGGAGTTGCGCGTACAGGTCGTAGAAGGCGTCGACGTTGAGATCCAGCATCACCTCGACGGGCCGGCCGCGGGGGTCGTCCGGCGATGTCACGGTGGTGGCGCCGCAGGCGGGGCCGAGCGCCGTCTCGACCGCGATGGGCAGCGTCTCCGACACCGTCGCCACCGACGGGTCGATGAGCCACGCCGCGGTGATGCAGTCCCACACGTAGTACGTCGCGGCGGGGTCGCGGGCGTAGCGCGGCCCCATGTGGTGCTGCATGAGCCGCGTGAGCGGGGTGTCCGCGGCGACGATGCGGTCGAAGAGCGTCTTGCGCACCGGGGCGTGGTTCGTGATGTCGAGGCCGAACATCACCATCTCGGGCACGCCGGCCCGCAGGACCTCGTCCGCCGCGTCCGGATCGAACCAGAGGTTGAACTCGGCCGCGGGGGTCACGTTCCCCGGCACGCGCGCGGCGCCGCCCATGAAGACGAGGCGCTTCACCCTTGGCGCCAGGTCCGGCCGAGCGCGGAACACGTGGGCGAGGTTGGTCATGGGGCCGACCGCGACGAGGGTGACCTCGTCGGGCCGGCTCTCGATGGCGTCGATGATGAACGACGCCGCGTCGTCCGGCCGGGGACGGACGGCGGCGAAGCGGCCCCCGTGCGGCGGGCGCACGTCGCGCCCCTCGTCGAAGGCGCCCTTGAACGAGATCGGCCCCCACCGCGCCTCCTGGCGGGCGGCCCGTTCCGGGGTGTTGACGAGGGGGGCGTGCGCGCCCAGGTGAAGCGGGACGTCCTCGGCGCCGACCAGCTCGAGCAGGTGCAGCATGTGCTCGGCGCCCTGCGGAACCGTGTGGTTGCCGGCGACCACCGTGACCCCGAGCACGTCGACCCGGTCGGGCCGGCGGAGGAGCATGGCCAGGGCCGCCGCGTCGTCGTTGAAGATCGCCGAGTCGGTATCGTAGACGATGGGCTCGGGCTCAGAAACGGACATCGACTCTCACCTGTATCACGCCGGGCAGCAACGTCGTCCGCACGTCAAGAAAGTTGGACGCGGCCCGCAAACCGTACCGCTGAGGCCGGGACGGCGCGTTCCGGAGGGGTTTCGCAACCCAGAACACCGAGAATCGGGAGCCTGACAGCCCAGGGTCGCAGCCATCTCACGAATCCGGGGTGCACCCCGCGCCAGGCGAGGGTGAGGCTCAACGGACATCGGCTCCCACCTGCGCCGAACCGGGCAGCGCCGCCCGCACCCCGACGAGAGCGACCTCGGCACCGGACACCGACCCACCTGCGCCCGCGGGCAGCGCCGCCCGCGCCCGACCTGGTCAGAAGTCTGCGTCGTAGCACGGTGCAGACTCCCGGCGGGGTCGGTTGGGCGGTGAGCGGAGCCGCAGGCGACGCTCCGAGCTCAGAACCGGACATTGATCCCCACCTGCGCCCGCCGGGTGTCGCCGAGACCGCTACGGATGGTGCCGTCGAAGTTGAACAGCAGCGACCCCTGGGCGGTGTCGAGGATGTTGTCGGCGTTCAGGACGTTGAACACCTCGAAGACCGGCTCGACGGTGGCGCCGTTCCCGAGGCCGAAACGCCGGGCGAGCCGCAGGTCCCACGTCACGAACTCGTTCTCGCGGCGCAGCGTGTTGCGTTGCAGGATCGACCCGTCGGCGCAGATCCGGTCGGACGGCTGCGCGGCGCGCGTCCCCGGGGCGGCGCACCGCTCGGACACCGGCGACGCCGACAGGACCTGGAACGCGTTGTCGAAGCGCACGTCGCCGGGGAGGGTGAGCAGCACGTAGCCGTTCGCCCCGTGGCGCCGGTCGCGGTCGGACCAGCCGAACTCGGGCGCCAGATCGGCCGCGCTCGCGTAGCGGAACGTGAACGGGTCGCGCTCGTTGTCGTCGTCGGAGCGGTCGAACGCCAGCGTGTAGTTGGTCTCGAAGGTCAGCCGGCCCCCGAGCGCGTCCCGCCCCCGCAGGCCGAGGGTCAGGCCGTGGTAGCGCGAGCGGGCGCTGCTCTCGGCGACGGTCAGGGCGCCGAGCCCGCCCCCGGTGGGGTGCGTGCCGAGGCCGAACGGCGCGCCGAGGACGGGGTCGTTGCGGTTGACGAAGCGGAAGAGGTGGTCGGTGCGGGCGTGGGTGAACGTGACGCTCGCGGCGAGGCCGCGCCCGAGGTCGCGGTCGACGGCGGCGCTGAACGACCAGGTGCGCGGCAGCTCCAGGCCGCGGTCGGCCACCCGCACCTCCGGCAGGAACGGCCGGGCCGCGGCGCCGTCGATCTGCCGGTCGAGGGGCGGGACCGGCCCGAGGGCGGGCGAGGCGGCGCTGCTGCGGAAGATGACCTGCTGGAAGGCCCCGTTGTCGGTGCGGTGCCCCGCGAAGACCAGCATCGGGATGCGCGCGACGTAGGACCCGGCGTTGGCCCGCAGCACGGTGCGGCCGTCCCCGCCGGCGTCCCACGCCAGTCCCAGGCGGGGCTGGAAGTTGTCGAGGTCGTGGGGGATCCGGCCGTCGGAGGGGAAGCGGGGATCGTCGAGATAGGGCGCGAAGAAGGTATCCTCCGGCGCCACGAAGACGTCGGGGTGCCACGTGCCCTCCCAGCGGAGCCCGAGGTCGAGGGTCAGCCGGTCGTGCGGGGTCCAGGTGTCCTGCAGGAAGAGGCCCAGCTCCTGCGTGCGGAGCCGTTGCAGCCCGAGCTGGTCGGGGGGCACTCCCGGCACCGTCGCCGACTGCAGGTAGAGCAGCACCGGCCCGGTGATCTCCGTCCCCGCCGGGCAGACGCCGGCATCGCTGCTCGACCCGTCCGAGCAGGTGACGTAGCGGTTGCCGCGGGTGGCGAAGCTCATGAAGCCGTCGACCGAGTCGAAGAGGTAGCGGCTGTTCGCGAACCCGATGAACTGCTGCCCGGCCCCGGTCCGGTTGTACTCCACCCCCGCCTTGACGAGGTGGCGGCCGAACAGGACCGACGCGTTGTCGAGCACCTGAAGGCGGGTGTCCCAGGCGGGGTCGATGGGCAGGAAGAAGGGGAGCCCGATGCGGAAGCCGTCGGCGAAGTCCATGCCGACGTCGGGGAACGGCCGTCCCCCGAGGCGGTCGAACTGCGGCGGTCCCGGCAGCGCCGCCTCCGGCATGAGCGGGCCGTCGTACCAGCGCGGCCGGTCCTCGCGCGCCCATTGCACGCGGAGCTCGTTCGAGAACGTGTTGCCGAGGAGCGAGCGCAGCCCGGCGTTGAACGCGTGCGACCGGTCGCCCTCGATGCCGTTGGCCGAGCGCCCCCACGAGTCGACGTCGAAGGTGCCGTTCACCTGCTCGGACCACGTGTGGTTGTACTTCCCGCTGAGCTGGTGGCGGGCGTCGAGGGTGACGTCGATCTTGGCGAGGAACGACCGGGCGTCGTCGGTGCGGCGGATGGGCCCGAACTCGTCGTCGAAGAGGCCCGGCCAGCGGGTCTGCAGGAACGTCTCGAGCCGGGCCAGCTCGGCCGGGCTCGCGACGCGGCGCTCCACCTGCCGGGTCTCGGCCGCCGCCTGCTGGTCGTAGGCGAGGAAGTAGAACGCGCGGTCGCGCACGAGGGGGCCGCCGAGGGTGCCGCCGACCTGGTTGCGCCCGAAGTCGGGCTCGCCGCCGCCCCGGGCGGGCGAGTACGCGGCGGAGATCTCGTCCCACTGCCCGAAGTAGTGGGCCGATCCGCTCGCGTCGTTGGTGCCCGACTTGGTGATGACGTTGACGAAGCCCCCGGCCGAGCGGCCGAACTCGGCCGTCGCCCCCTGGTTCACCACCACGATCTCCTCGATCGCGTCCTGGTTGAAGGTGAACGCGGGCCGCTGGCCGCCCCGCTGCTCGCCGAAGAACGGGTTGTTGAAGTCGGCCCCGTCGACGATGACGTTGTTGAAGATGCCGCGCTGGCCGGCGATGTTGAGGACGTCGCCGTCCGGCCCCTGCGAGATCGACGCCCCCGGCGTCAGCAGGGCGAGGTCGAGGTAGTTGCGGCCGTCGCTGGGCAGCCGGTCGACGACTTCCTCGGCCACCCGCTGCGAGCTCGTCACGTCGGCCGTCGACACCAGCAGGGCGGTGTCCGCGGCCACCGTCACCGTCTCCGCCGCCACCACCCGCAGGTCGACCGCGAGGTCGAGGGTCTCGCCGACGCGCAGCACCGCGCCCTCGATGCGGTCGACGCCGTACCCCCCGTCCGCCGTCACCGTGAGGTCGTAGGTGCCCGGGGGCAGAAGCGCTCGCACGAACGTGCCGGCCGGTGTCGTCTCGACGATGGTCTGCAGGTCGGTCTCGCGGTGCAGGACGACGATCACCGCGCCGGGCATGGGCTGGCCGAGCGGATCGCGGACCACGCCGCGGATGACGCCGGTCGTCGCGCCCGCTTGGGCCGCCGCCAACGGGGCCGAGGCCGCGACAAGGACCAGCGCCGCGGCGGCGGCGATCAGCCGGCGCCGGGCGGCGTGCGGCCGAGGCTGACGTAGCGCGCGGCAACCCGTGGTGGCGGCTTGCGTCGTGTCGGGGCCGGCGGGGTGCGGGATGCATCGCCGCACCGACGCCGGGCGAGCCGTGCCGGCAGCCTCGGTCATCGTCGCGAGCCCGGGGCGATGACGCGCCGCCTGCGAGCGCCGGGTCATCCCGTGTGGCGGCCTTTCTCGATCGGATGGGCCCAATACTCTCCCTCGTCGCCCTTGTCGGGCCCCGCGTTCTTCACCCGTCGGCCCCTTGCAGCCCGCCGGCCCCCGCCGCTCCCGGTTCCACGTGGAGCTCCACCACGGCTCCCGGCCCGTCGACCTCTATTCCGGCAGGGCCAGCGCGATCAGCTCGGGCACCGGCGAGCCGCCGACGGTGAGGGCGATGTACTGCCGGCCGTCGAGCAGGTAGGTCATCGGGGAGCCGATCGCGCCGCGCGGGATGTCGACCGACGCCAGCTCCTCGCCGGTGGCCTTGTCGACCGCGAGCAGGCGGGGACCGCCCGTCGACCCGCCGGTGGTCAGCGCGTAGATGAGCAGGGTGGGGGTGACCAGGGGTCCGCTGCGGCTGTGGTCGCCGCCCACGGGCGGCAGGTCGAGCTCGCGCAGCAGGGGGTGGTTCCGCACCCTGTCGCCGTCTCCCAGGGGGTTCATCCACACGTGGTCGCCGGTGTTCAGGTCGATGGCGGTCATCCGCGAGTAGGGCGGCTTGAACAGGGGCAGGCCCTGGGGCATCGTCGGCGAGCGGGTGCCGGCCCCGCGCGCCTCGATGATGTTCAGGGTGGCGCCCTCGCCGGGCTCGGGGTCGCGGTAGTTGCGCACGCTGAAGGCGTTGACCGAGGGCACGTAGAGCATGCCCGTCTCGGGGTCGACCGCCGCCCCCGACCAGTTGGCGCCGCCCCCCGCGCTCGGGCGCTGGATGGTCCCGCTCAGGCTCTGCGGCGTGAACAGGGGACCGAGGCGGAAGCCGTCGACCGCGTCGATCGCCATCTGCCGGATCTCCGGCGTGAAGTCGGCGAGGTCGTCGATGGTCGCGCCCTGGTACTCGAACGCCGCGGGCCGGGTGGGGAAGGGCTGGGTGGGCCACACCAGCTCGCCGGGGATGTCGGTGTCGGTGGGGACCGGCCGCTCCTCGATGGGCCACACCGGCTCGCCGGTGACCCGGTCGAAGACGTACAGGAACCCCTGCTTGCTCACCTGGGCCAGCGCCTTGATGGGCCGGCCGTCCACCTCGATGTCGACGAGGTTGGGGGCGGCGGGGAAGTCGTAGTCCCACAGGCCGTGGTGCACGGCCTGGAAGTGCCACTCGCGCTGCCCGGTCTCGATGTCGAGCGCCACCACGCTCTCCGCGAACAGGTTCTCGCCCGGCCGGTGGCCGCCGTAGTAGTCGGGCGCCGGCGTGTTCGTCGGCAGGTACACGAGACCCAGCTCGGGGTCGGCGCTCATCATCGTCCACACCCCGACCTTGCCGGTGACCCGCCACGAGTCGCCGCCCCACGTGTCGTTGCCGAACTCGTCGCCCTGGGGAATGGTGTGGAACGTCCACTTGGTGCGGCCGGAGTGCACGTCGAAGCCCCGCATCCACCCCGGCGGGGCCTCCCGCGTGATGTTGTACGACGAGATGGACGACGGCGTGATGATGGTGTCGCCGACCACCAGGGGCGGGGACTGCACCGAGTAGAGCAGGGCGTTCAGCCAGTCGCGGTCGCCGCGGCCGGCGCGGGGGATGTCGCGGGTCAGGTCGACGCGGCCGTTCTCGCCGAAGTCGGCGCAGGGCCTCCCGGTGGCCGCGTCCACGCAGAGCAGGAAGCCGTTGCTCGTGCCCCAGAAGACGCGCTCCGCCGACCCGTCCGTCCAGTACGCGACCCCGCGCTGGTTCCACCGCGCGGTCATCGTCGTGGTGCCCGCCTCGTAGGTCTTCGGGTTGTAGACCCACAGGGTCTCCCCGGTGGCGGCGTCGACGGCCGCGCCCTGCGAGGTCGGCATGTTGATGAACAGCCGGCCGCCGACCATCAGCGGCGTCGCCTTGAGGTTGTTCGTGTAGGGCGCCTGGCGGTCGCGCCAGCGCTCGGGGTCGGCCGCGTCGAGGGCGCCGAAGATGACGTCCGACCGCGCCCGCCACTCGCCGCCGCCCGGCGTCGTCATGCTGACCCAGGCGTCGGCCGACTGCCAGCGCCAGGCGATCTCGAGGTCGCCGAAGTTGCCGGCGTCGATCTGGTCGAGAGGCGAGTACTTGGTGCTGCCGACGTCGCCGCCGTAGGTCGGCCACTCGCCGTCGGCCGGCGCCCCCTGTTGCGCCCCCGCCGTCGGTGCGGCCATCAGCGCCGCGGCCAGCATCCAGCCGATCGGGTGAACCCGTCGCGTCATCGTCGTCGCTCCTCGCTGGTGTCGATTCCCGTCACCGAAGTGCACAAATGATACCGCCACCCGTCGCCTCGGCGCGCAAGGCCGATCGTACGGCGAGCGAACGGTGCCGGCCTCGAGGCAGCGGGTCGACGGCAGGGGACTGCGGCGCCTCCCCGTGCGGACGCCTCGACGTTCCGTTGGGTGGCCATCGGAGCCGTCATGCGTCGGTTTCCGGGGTCCGAAGTCGGCGGCGCTGAACGATGCGGGCTTCGGGCAGGCCTGGTTGCCGGCCATCGGAGCCGTTCAGGCGACGGTTTGCGGGGCAGGAGTCTGCGGTGTGTTGCGACGCGGACTCCTGCAGGCGGGGTTGGGCGGCAAGCGGAGCCGCACGGAGGATTCCGGGCTAGAATGGCCGGACCATGCCCGAAGGGATCCGCGGCCGGCGGCGACTGGCGGCGGCGGGCGTCGCCGCCGCGGCGGCGATCGGAGGCGTGCTGGGCACGGCGGCGCCGGAGGGACGTGGGGGAGTCTCGCAGCAGGACCGGCGGCCGGCGCCCGAGACCTGGCACTGGGTGCTCCCCGCCCAGCACGACGGGGTCGAGGTCGTCGAGCTGCATCCCGGCGACTGCTACGTGATCCGGCAGGTCGACGGCATCGTGCACTTCGGCGAGCCGCCGCCCGACGTTCTCGAGCTCCAGGCCCGGCTCGGCGAGCCGATCGCCCATCGCGTCGAGGAGGTCGGCGACCATCCCGAGTGCCGGCGGGACGAGTGCATCGCGTTGTCCCGGCTGACCCAGGCTATCGTGGATCGGCTCGTCGACGCCGGCGACCGGCGGGCCGTGCGGCGGGCCAACCACCGGCCGTCGCCCCTCGACGACATGCGGGGCGGCGCCTATTCGGACGTGGGGTCCGACGAGCGCCCGCGCTACCGCCAGACCCGCGAACAGCGCATGGCGTACCTGCACCTGCAAACCGCGGCCCGCGACAACTGCTACGCGGCGCAGGTGCCGCGGACGCTGACGATCCACGTCCGGGACCGGCAGCACCGCCCCGATCGCACCGGGTTCTACAGCGGATACCTGTACCTGGAACACCACCACGCGCCGGTACCGGGGCGCGTGGCCGGGCGTCCGCGCCGTGGAACCGCGCGGGTTCCCGGACTATTGGCCGGGCCGGAAGCGGCGCCGCGGGGCGATGCTGTCGGGGCCGGCGACGAGCTCGTTCTCGAGGAGGCGAACGACCGATGAGACGATTCCTGATGACCCTGTCCATTTGCGCCCTGGCCGTGTTCGCGGCCCAGTGGCAGACCCGCGGCGCCGCCCTGCAGAGCCCCGACGGCAGCCCCAGCCACCGCTTCGAGGAGCTCGCCGACGGGGTCTGGTTCGCCATCGGCACCGGGTCGATGACGGTCATGAGCAACTCGCTCGTCATCATCAACGACGACCACGTCATGGTGGTCGACACCTCCGTCACCCCCGCCGCCGCGCGCGGGCTCATGGAGGGCGTCGCCAAGCTCACCGACAAGCCCGTCCGCTACGTCTTCAACAGCCACTACCACTTCGACCACGCGCACGGGAACCAGATCTTCGGCGACGACGTGGAGATCATCGGCCACGACTTCGTGCGCACGATGCTCTCGTCCGACGTGCTCAGCCAGCGCACCAACCGCTCGTTCACGGCCGTGATTCCGAACCAGATCGAGCAGCGGAAGGCGCAGATCGCGGCGACCGAGGACGCCTCGGAGCGGGCCCGGCTGGAGACCCAGCTCCGCATCCAGGAGGCGCACTGGGAGGCGCTGCAGGAGACGGTGCCGACCCCGCCCAACCTGACCTACAGCGACACCATGACCCTCGTGAAGGGCGGCCGCGAGGTGCAGCTCCACTTCCCCGGGCGCGGCCACACCGGCGGCGACACCCTGGTGTTCCTCCCCGAGGAGCGCATCGTGTTCACCGGCGACTTCTTCGTCGGCCGCCCCGGCGGCCACGGCCTGCCGTACATGGGCGACGGCTACGTCGAGGAGTGGCCGGCCTCGCTCGACCGCCTGAAGGCGCTCGACTTCGACGTCATGGTGCCTGGCCACGGCACCCCGTTCACCGAGCGCGAGCAGATCGACCACCTGCAGGCGTACCTGCGGGACCTCAACCGCCAGGTGAACGACCTTTACGCCCAGGGCGTCTCCGCCCAGAGCGCGGCCCGGCGCGTGGATCTGAGCGCCCACACGCAGTACTACGGCCCGGGCGCGGCGCGCCCCGACCCACGTGCGGTGGTGAGGATGTACGAGCGGCTCCAGATCAAGTACCCGCGGTAGGACGCCAGGGCAGCGGCGACCCGCGGGGGCCGTCGCTGCCCGGGCGGCTCGCTCTCTCTCCGAGGGGGGACACCCCGCGACGGAACGCGGGTGTCCAGTTCGGCGGCGGCTGGAGTGAGCGTCAAGGGGCCATGTCCATCAATCGCGTGAACGCCCCCTCCAGCGCGGACTGCGCTTCCGAGAGGCGTGCGCGCGTGTCGCGCAGCCACCCGCGGCTCTCGTTCGCCCGCTCGCGGCCCGCCTCGAGCATGCGCGTCACCTCCGCTGCCTGCGGCCCGCCGAGGCCTCGCCGGCTCGCCACCATCTGCTCGGGGTCGAGCGCGGCCTGGATCAGGGCCACGTCCACCGGCAGCGGCTCGCCGTAGGCCTCGTCGTACAGGTGGCGCAGCTCGTCGGCGGTCAGCTCCTTCGGCCGCTTGCCCTGGGCGCGGCCGTACTCCGTGATCTCCGACGCGTAGTGGTGGCCGACGCGGAACGGCACGTCGGCGTGGCGCAGCAAGGTGTCGGCGACCTCGGTCATCGTCGCGTAGTCGGCGTCGACCTCGGCGAGCGATCGCGCCGGGTCGACCACCAGGCCGTTCACGACCCGCGCGTAGACCCGGTACATCTCCGCGGCCTTGGCGACGGTCTCCAGGAGCTGGTCGGGGGCGCGGTAGTCGGCCATGCCCGTCGACGTGTTGTGCGCGGCGAGGAACACCGTCTGTGCGTCGCCGATCACGGTGCTCGCGAGCCGCCGGAGGGTGGCCAGGATGACGGGGTTCCGCTTCTGCGGCATGATGCTGCTGACCCCGGTGAGCGACCGGTCGAGTAGCAGCCACGGCGCGGGGTCGTGGTACTGGATGTGCACGTCCTCCATGAGCTGCCCGATCGACAGGGCGGAGATCGCGAGGGTCGACGCGACCTCCGTCTTCGAGTCGACCGACGAGACGTGGTTGGCGTCGTAGGCGTTCTCGACGACGCCGTCGAACCCCAGCAGCTCGGCGAGGCGCTCGCGGTCGAGGGGGAACCCGGAGGTGGCGAGGGCGGCGGCCCCGAGGGGGCTGCGGTTCACCCGCGCGAAGGCCTCCTCGACGCGCTCGGCGTCGCGGTCGAGGGCGGCGGCGAAGGCCAGCAGGTAGTGGGCCAGCGACGTCGGCTGCGCCTGCACGCCGTGGGTGTAGGCGGGGACGATGGTTCCGGTGTGCCGGGAGGCGAGGTCGAGCAGGGCGTCGCGCGGCGCGAGCAGGGCCTCGTAGGCGTCGAGCAGGGCCGCCCGGATGGCGAGGCGCCGGAACGTCGAGCCGATGTCCTGGCGGCTCCGGCCGGTGTGGAGCCGCGACGCTTCCCGGCCCGCGGCCTCGACGAGGAGCGCCTCGAAGTCGAGGTAGTCGGACGAGCGCGGGGCACCCGGCTCGTCCTGCCCGGCGATGACGGCCGAGATGCCGCGCGCGATTTCCGCCGCCATCGGCTCGGGCACCAGGCCGACCTCGGCCAGCATGACGATGGACGCCTTGTTGATCTCGCCCAGGTGGTGGAAGTCGTCCTGCACGGGCTGTGCGAATGCCGGACCGGTGCCGAGCGCGAGGCCGAGCCCCACCGCTATCGCGAGTTGACCACGTGACATCGCGTTCCTCCTGTATCGGTTGCCCCTCTGGATTCCTCCGGCGCCGCGGCGGTGTTTCATCAATTCCAGGAGAATTGATGAAGATTGATGATCTCATCAATCCAGCGTTCCCGGGTCCACCGTCACCGCGATCCCCCAGGTCGAGACCTACTCCAGCAGCCGGATGCGGTGGGCCTCGCTGTCGCCGACGTAGAGGCCCCGGCCGGGCTCGTAGAAGATGCCGTGGGGCCTTGCCATGCGGCAGCGCAGGGGGTCGTCCTCGGGGCCGTCGCCGCGGGTGCCGTCGCCGAGCACGGTGGAGATGAGGCCGGTGGCGGTGTCGACCATGCGGATGACGTGGTTCTCGGTGTCGGCGATGTAGAGTCGGCCCTCGGCGAAGGCGAGGCCCTTGGGGCCGGCCAGCGTCGCCGCGGCGGCGGGGCCGCCGTCGCCGGTGAAGCCCTGCTCGCCGGTGCCCGCCACGTGGTGGATGGTCTCGGCCGCGAGGTCGATGCGGTAGATGGCGTTGCCTTCGCGCAGGGCGAGGTACAGGTTGCCGTCGGGGTCGCTGGCCATGGCGCGCGGGCCGTTGAGGGGGGTGCCGGCGAGGGGGGCGCCGTCGGGCGTCGGCTCGCGGTCGCCGGTGCCGGCCCAGGTCGCGATGAGGCCGGTGGCGGGGTCGACGCGGCGGATGCGGTGGTTCCCGATGTCGCAGATGAGGAGCCGGCCCTCGGGGTCGAAGGCGATGCTGTGGGGCCGCCTTAGCATCGCCTCGACGGCCGGCCCGCCGTCGCCCGAGAAGCCCGCCTCGCCGGTGCCGGCGACGGTGGAGATGATGCCGGTCTCCGCGTCCACCCGGCGCACGACGTGGCTGTCGCGCTCGACGATGTAGAGATGGCCCCCGTCGTCGAACTGGATCTCGTGGGGCATGTTGAGGGCGGCCGCAGTGGCCGGGCCGCCGTCGCCGTAATAGCCCCGGTCGCCGTTGCCGGCGATGGTCGTGGTCGCCCCCGTCTCGCGGTCCAGCCGGCGGATGCGCTGGTTGTCGAGGTCGCAGAAGTACAGGGCGCCGTCGGGGCCGACGACGACGCCGTAGGGGTTGGCGACCTGCGCGTCGGAGAGGCCGGCGGCGCCGTTCCCGATGACGGTGGTGACGGTGGCCGCCTCCGCGTGGGCGAGGCCGGCCGACAGCAGCAGTCCCGTTGCCAGAGCGATCGCACGTTTCATGATGTCCTCGTCGTTTCGCGGCCCGCATCGCGGGCCGGGTCGGTGTTGCGTTCTTAACGCGCGGTCCGGCCGCGCCCGTCCAGGTCAGAACCGAGCCCGGATGCCGCTCGCGCGGACCGCGGCGTCCGCCGCTTCGTCCTCCCGGCCGGTGGCGCGCAGTAGCGCCGCGTACTCGTCGAGCACGGTGAGCAGGCGGTCCAGATCGCGGTCCGGCTCCGGCGTGTCGAGCAGGATCGCCAGCACCTCGACGTACAACGGCTCCGCCTCCCGGTACCGCTCCTGCTGCAGGAGGAACCCCGCCAGCATCGTCCGCAGCTCCAGCACGTCGCCGTGGTAGAACCCGTGCGCCCACTCGAGCGCTTCCAGCGCCCGCCAGTACAGGGGCTCCGCTTCCTCGTCTCGGCCCAGGTCCGTGTAGAACACCGCGATGTCGGCCACGAACCGGGCCACTCTCGGCGAGTCCGGGCCGTCGATCCGTTCGAGCAGCGCCAGCGACTCCAGGTAGGCCGACTCCGCCTCCTCGTCGCGGGCCTCCGCGCGGTACAGGTCGGCGAGGTTGCCGAGGGTCAGGGCCCGCCGGGGATCCGTGTCCTCGAACTCCTCGGCGACCTGCGCTGCCAGGAGGAAGAACGACTCCGTCTCGTCGGTCCGGCCGTCCTGGTAGGCGAAGGCGGCCGCATCCATGTACTGCTCCCACGACTGTGTCTGGCAGGCAGCCAGTACGGCCAGCGCCGTCGCGATCGCCAGCCACGAACCCCTGGCAAGACCGCGAGCGGCGCCGCTGGTGGTACGGGCGCCCCCGGGCGCGGGCAGTCCGCGCGGCATGGGGCGACGAAAGCGCCCGCGGGGTACGGCCGGCGCCGTCGCGATCGCCAGCCACGGACCCCTGGCAAGACCGCGAGCGGCGCCGCTGGCGGTACGGGCGCCCCCGAGCGCGGGCAGTCCGCGCGGCCCGGGGGCGGGCAGTCCGCGCGGCCCGGGCGCGGGCAGTCCGCGCGGCGTAGGGCGACGAAGGCGCCCGCGGGGTACGG
>JAJEFC010000234.1 GCA_022820675.1 Vicinamibacteria bacterium
CGGCGAGCAGAACGCTCTCGGCCAGCACGTGGCGCACCAGGTCGGCGGCGCCCCCGCCGAGGGCGCTCCGCACCGCGAGCTCGTGCCGCCGGCGCAGGCCGCGGGCCGACAGCAGGCTCGCCACGTTGACGCACGCCACCAGCAGCACCGCTCCGACCGCCGCGAGCAGCCACGTCAACGCCGCCCGCACTTCGCTGACGACCTGCAGATCGAGGGGTCGGACGATGGTCGTGACGGTGAACGGAAAGTCCCCGAAGGCCTCGCGGGTCAGCGTCGTCAGCATCGTGCGCGCCTGCTCCGGGGCGGTCCCCGGCGACAGACGCACGAGCGCCGGATAGTCGAACTCGCCGGACCGCTGCGCCTGCTCCGGCGCGTAGCGGAGCGGCCGGAAGATCTCCGGAGGGCCGCCGGTGCGGACCCGCAGCGGCGTGAGCAGCTCCAGGTCGGGGAGCCACAGCGACTCGGGGAGCACCCCGATCACCTCGACCCGCTGGTCGTCCAGCGTGAGGACCCGCCCCACGATGCCGGCGTCGCCGCCGAACGCCCCCTGCCACAGATCGTGAGTGAGAATCGCGACGCCGGGCCCGCCGACGGCGGTGTCGCCGGCCCGGAACCCCCGCCCGCGGGCCGGCGCCACGCCGAGCAGGTCGAAGAGAAGTTCGCCGTCACCTGCGCGCTGTTCAGGCTCCGGGGCTCGCCCGCGTTCGTCAGGGTCGACCGGGACGGGCGGGCCGCCGCAACGCCGGCGCAGGCGCCCCGGCACGCCGCCCACGCCTCGATGGCCCGGAGGTTGGCGGGAAACGCGGGAAACCGGTCCTCCATCTCGCGGATGTGGATCTGCACGGTGACGAGCCGCCCCGGCTCGCGGAACGGCAGCGGCAACAGCAGCACGCCGTGGACGAGGGAGAAGACCGCCGTCGACGCCCCGATGCCCAACCCGAGCACCGCGACGACGACGGCGGTGAATCCGGGGCTGCGGCGCAGCCCCCGCGCCACGTGGCGCAGGTCCCGGCCGAGGCCGTCGAGCCAGCGCCACCCCCAGACGGCGCGCGTGTCCTCCCGGATGAGGGCCGGGTTCCCGAGCCGGCGGCGGGCGGCGCGGCCCGCCGCCTCGGGGGCGACGCCGGCGTCGATCAGCCGGTCGCGCTCGAGCTCCAGGTGCAGGCGCATTTCCTGTTCGAGGTCGTCATCGGCCCGGCGGCGGCCGAGCTAGGGAACGATGCGGAAGAGCCAGGCCGGCCAAGACATGGGTCCACCTCCGGCAGACTGCCATCACGCGAACGCCACTCGGGTAGAGTGTCAACCCTGGAGACGTAACGATGTGTCCGGCAGTTCCGCGGAGATGCACGAACGCGCACCGGGGCCGCTCCCCGGCTGCCGCGAGACAGCCGGGAGTGATACGATGGTCGACAGGTCCCCGCCGCACCCAACCGCGATGGCGGGCGGCGCTCGCCAAAGGCGGGCCTCGCGCTCCGCCGCCCGGCGCCGGCGCGGAGACCGCGAGAGACTCGTTCATGGACACCTACTACCACCCCCCGGATCTGGCGAAGTTCCATGAAGTCGGCAAGGACGCGCCCGAGTTGTGGGAGAAGTTCTCGGCGTGGTACGACGCGGTGTTCGCCGAGGGCGCGCTGACCGGGCGCGAGAAGGCGCTCATCGCGCTGGCGGTGTCGCACGCGGTGCAGTGCCCCTACTGCATCGACGCGTATACGACGGCGTCCCTGGAGAAGGGCGCCGCCCCCGACCAGATGACCGAGGCGGTGCATGTCGCCGCCGCCATCCGCGGGGGGGCGGCGCTCGTCCACGGCGTGCAGATGCGCAACCGCCTCGACAAGCTGTCGATGTAGCCATGTCGCTGCCCACCCTGCTCAACACGCGCTCGCCGCTCGCCCCGCCCGCCGCCCAACGCGCGCGCCTCGACGCGCTGCCCCTCGCCCGCACCTTCCGCGAGGCGGCCGCTTCCGCGGGACACGAGCCGTTGCGGCCCGTGGCGGCGACGACGCTGCAGATCAACGTGGGCAAGCGCTGCAACCAGGTCTGCCGCCACTGCCACGTCGACGCCGGGCCGGACCGGCGCGAGGTGATGCCGGACGAGGTGGTCGAGGCCTGCTTCGCGCTGCTCGCGGCGACCGACATCCCCACCGTCGACATCACCGGCGGGGCGCCCGAGCTGCACCCGCGGTTCCGCGACATGGTGGCGCGGGCGGCCGGGCTCGGCCGGCGCGTGATGGACCGCTGCAACCTGACGATCCTGACCCTGCCCGCCTACGAGGACCTCGCGGAGTTCCTGGCCGTGCACCGGGTGGAGATCGTGGCCTCGCTGCCGTCGTACGCCGGCGCGATGACCGACCGGCAGCGCGGCGACGGGGTCTTCGAGAAGTCCATCGAGGCGCTGCAGCGGCTCAACGCCCTGGGCTACGGCGCCCCCGGCTCCGGCCTCGAGCTCGACCTCGTGACCAACCCCGTCGGGGCGTTCCTGCCGGCCGGCCAGGCCGCCCTCGAGCGCGACTGGAAGCAGCAGCTCGAACGGCGCCACGGCATCCGCTTCAACCGGCTGTTCACGATCACCAATATGCCTATCAGCCGGTATCTCGACTGGCTCGAGCGGTCGGGCAACCTGCAGGGGTACATGGACCGCCTGGTGCAGGCGTTCAACCCCGCCACGGTCGACGGCCTCATGTGCCGCAACACGCTCAGCGTCGGCTGGGACGGCCGGCTCTACGACTGCGACTTCAACCAGATGCTCGACCTGGCGGTGGAGGCTTCCGCCCCGCAGACGGTGATGGACCTCGCTCGCGGCCTGATCACGGCCAACCCCCCGCCGGTCTCGCCCGTCGAGGCACTCGCCGCCCTGCGCCGCCGCGCCATCGCCGTCGGCCCCCACTGCTTCGGTTGCACCGCTGGCGCCGGCAGCTCCTGCGGCGGCGCGACGGCCGACGCGTAGAAGCGCCTCCCCCGCCCCTCCTTCGCCGCCCATGGTTTCGCCTGCGGCACATCGCGCCAGTCTTCCGGCCCGGCCGGGCGCTGGTTGACGGCCAGGTTCCAGCGCGCCTCCGGCACGCCCCGCTCAATCGCCCGCGCGTCACCGGGGTCGAGCAAATCCCAGTCCTTCGTCACGTCGTGTCCGCGCGGTTCATCGCCAAGCTGAAGACGGTGGCGCCGCCCAGCCCGGGGGCGCCCAGGTCGAGACCACGTCGACGCCCCGCGTCCAGGTCGAGAAGTCGTTGATGAAGAGCCAGAAGAAGGCCAGCGCGCGCGCCAACGTGACGCCCTCTGAACGAGGTCTCCGGATCGACGGGCCGACCGCCCTGGAGCTGCCCAGCCCCCAAAAGTCGACGGCACGATGGCCGTGTAACGAGGTCCAGTGTCCGGGGACCACACCGGTCCATTCCCGTTCGCGCCCCCGCCCACGCGGCGCTGCCGACCCCCAACTACCCAGTCCAGCCCAGCGGCGGCCAACCAGCGATGTCATGCCCCATCTGCCGCACCAATCCCCCGAACGAATTCGCCAGCTTGCGAAACGACCGCGAACGCCCGTAGGCAGCCGACATCGAAAACCTCGCACTGAACGCTGGTTGGTCCGCCGTCTCCAAATAGCTCGCACCTTGCTCCATACGCGCCTCCAGTTGCGCCTTCGCGCCACGAGGACGCTCTGGATCCGGATGCGGTTCAGCATCGAACCGGATCCGCCGGTAACCGCGCAACGATTCGATGGACGCCAGGAACCACGCCTCGTATTCCTTCTGGGCCAGGACAACACTGCACGGGACTCCCGCCGCCGCTTCCGTCGCCCAACCTTGTACACTCGGCCCGAGATCGGCCGGACAGTCCTTGTCCCCGTCCAACAGGATAAACACACCGCCGCAATCCGGCTGCAGGAGCGCCACCTGTATCGCCTGTTGCACGCCGACCTCCTCCACCAGACTATGGCGAGGCCTTCGAATCGGTCTCCCGACGCCCACACTCCACACTCGCGCTTCTTCCAAAAGCCGCCGCAACAAGATCGGAAACGCCGCGACATCGCCGTGGCCCTCTACAATCGGTTGGATTCTCACACCCGCTCGCTCCTCCCAATACAGC
Organism: Vicinamibacteria bacterium; assembly: GCA_022820675.1. Classification (GTDB taxonomy): domain Bacteria; phylum Acidobacteriota; class Vicinamibacteria; order Vicinamibacterales; family UBA8438; genus JAJEEA01. Next base: position 4,081 of record JAJEFC010000234.1, read on the forward strand.
GGGGCCCGTGGCTATTGCGCCTCCGGACTCGCAGCTTGCTCCGCCGTCAACGCATTCGAGCGAAGCAACTCACCTGCACCCATCAACTGTCTCTCCAGCGCGGTCCGCACGGCCGGCGAAGCTCGGTCAATCCGTGTGAATCCCTCCTCCCAGCTCAAGATTCGCAGGTGTCCCTCCTCGATCCATTTGGCGTCGAGAATGTCCGGGCTATGGGTTGTAACAACGACCTGCATGGAGCCAGTAGCCAACCGCAGTACGTCGAGGATCGAGCCGAGCGCGCCGGCATGTATGGATGCTTCCGGCTCCTCGATGACAAGTAGAGAGGGAGCAGGACGCTGGAAGACAGCCGTTATGAGTCCCAGTACACGCAACGTGCCATCGGACATGCTGAATGCTTCGAACTTGATGGGGTCTGTCCCGGCCCGATTCTGTGTGAACTCCAGCGTCAGTTTGTTGCCGTGCTTCTTTGGTCGCACGTCCACCGTTCCCGGAACAATATTCTCAAGCAATTCGCAGATGCGCTTCCAGTCCATCGGGGCCTTGCGTCGAATCTCACGCAGCACGCTGGCGGCATTCCTGCCGTCCGGGCGTAGGCCCGAGCCTCCGTCTGCGTCCTGCATCGCACGTAGTGCCGCCGGTTCGATTCGGTATGTCCGCATGCCGGAGATAAAACGAAACATTGCTCCGAAACGCTTATCCCCGCCAACAAGCGGCAAGGCCAAGGCGTTCGGCTCGATAACAGGTACCAGTGATTCAATGGTACTTGTCCAGTGCGTCGAACCCCTGACAGTTTGGCGGCTAAACGAATCCTCGGTGTCGTCGGATCGCTTGACATGACATGTTTCGTACGCGACTTCAAACTCGTCACCTCTCCGGGGGGCCAGATCGATGAAATAGCTTGCCTCTGTGGTATCCTTGTCCAAGTCTTGCAGGAACGCCCGCAGGGTGAGGTTCGCTGGCCTGCCCCTTCCAGATCTGCGATGGGATACGGCCGAGAACCCTCCGCGCCGTTCGATGACGGCCTGCAAGGGGGAGGCCATCGCCTCCGCGAGGAACGCGAAGGCGTCAGCGAAGTTGCTCTTTCCAGACCCGTTCCGGCCGACAATAAAGGTCGGATTGTCGAAAATCACCTTTTGAAACGAGAGACTACGGAAGCTCGACAAATCTATCCGGCGTAGAGTGCAGTCAACCATGCGTCACCTCGGGGCCGGCAACCGTACGTTTCGCGTTTTCACCAACCGATCGTACAGAGCGTACTGCCTTCCCGCAAGTCTCGGACACAATGCGGCGCCAGAGGGCGCCAGAGCCAATCTTCGGAGAGGAGCGGAATCAGCCGTGTCCTTTCGTGGCGTCCTGGAACCGCGGCCCAGAGCCGGCCGGTTCGCCCTACCCGCCCCAGCGGTAGCCGAGGCGCGCGTAGTAGTAGCCGCCGCTCATGCCCCACGGCGTGAACTGGCTGTAGGGCAGGCCGAACCGCGCCGCGAACAGGTCCATCCGGTCCGAGTAGGTGTCGAAGACGTTCTGGCCGCCGACCGAGAGGGTCGCGCCGGCGGTGAGGGGAACGCTGGCCTCGAGGTCGAGGATGAAGCGGCCGCCTAGGACCGGGGCGTCGGCGCCGCGCGCGGAGCGGGCGTCGATGTGGTCGACCCACGACCCGTAGTAGTGGAGGCGGCCGAGGAGGCCGACCCGGCCTGCGCGCTGGTTGACGGCCACGTTCCAGCGCGTCTCCGGCACGCCCCGCTCGATGGCGCGCACGTCGCCGGGGCCGAGCAGGTCGGAGTCGTTCGTCACCTCGGTGTCGGTGTGGTTCAGCGCGAAGCTGAAGACGGTGGCGCCGCCCAGCGCGAGAGGCGTCCAGGTCGAGACCACGTCGACGCCCCGCGTCCGGGTCGAGAAGTCGTTGATGAAGAAGCGGAAGAAGGCCAGGGTGCGCGCCGACGCGATGCCCTCCGACAGGAGCTGCGCGCGCTCGTCGGCGCCGAGGGTGAAGTTCTGCGACAGGGCGAGGCGGTTGTCGACGTCGACCTGGAAGTAGTCGGCGGTCAAGGTGAACGGCCCGGTGTCGACCACCACCCCCGCGGTCGCGTTGACCGAGGTCTCGGGGTCGAGGGGCCGGCCGCCGCGGAGCTGCGCGGCCCGGAAGGTCGACGGCACGGTGGCGCTGTCGACGAGGTCCAGCGTGTCCGGGTCGATGGTCGACTGCACGTTGAAGGTGTTCTGCTGTCCGGGCGTGGGGGCGCGGAACCCGGTGCTGACGCCGCCGCGCACGGAGACGGCCGGGGTCAGCGCGTAGCGGGCCGACAGCTTGCCGTTGGTGGTGGCGCCGAACACGTCGAAGCGCTCGAGCCGGAGGGCGCCGCCGACCGTCCAGCGGCCGTCGTCGGGCTCGCGCAGCTCGACGTCGCCGTAGACGGCGGCGTTGGCGCGGGTCCATGTGCCGGCGGTGTAGTCGGGGAACCCCGCGAAACCGTTCGAGCCGGAGACGAAGCCCTGCGCCGCGTAGGGGCCCACCTGCCACGAGAGCGGCTCGCCTTCCCGAATCGTGAAGCGCTCGTCCCGCCACTCGGCCCCGCCCGCGACGTGCACCATCTCGGTGGCCGCCCAGGAAAGGTCGAGGTTCAGGTTGACCTCGGCCTGCCGGTAGAGCCCGGGGTCGAAGTCGCGCGGCGTGTCGGGGCCGAGCGAGGCGTTGACGGTGTTGTAGAGGAAGAAGTCGGCCTGGTGCGCGCCGTAGCCGGCGCTCGCGTCCCACGTCAGGCCGCTGGCTGCGGTCCGGCGCAGGCCGGCGACCGCCGACACGTCGGCGATGACCCCGCTGAACGACGGGGTGAACCCGCCCGGCGCGATCTCCTGGAAGTTGAAGCAGCTCGGGTCGGCGAACACCTGCGCCAGGGGTGCCGGGTCGGGCCGGTCGTCGGTGATGGTCACCGTGGGGCAACCCGCCGACCCGTCGCGCACGCCGTCGCGGGCGTCGAGCACGTCGCCGACGAGCAGCGTCTGCCCGCCGTCGAGGCTGAAGATGTTGGCCCGCGTGTTGGGGTTCCGGTAGTAGAACCCCTGGGTCGACGTCCGGCCCGCGTAGTTGGCGTGGCCGTAGAGCTCGAGGCCGCCGGCGTATCGGTGGCCGAAGTTGCCGAAGAGCTTCAGGTCGTCCTCGCTCGTCGGGTCGCCCCACGGCTGCGCGGGGTCGGCCACCGCGGTGTTGCCCGCGGCGGTGAGCGCCGCCGCGTCGGCGCGCTGCACGCTGCGGTCGGTGGGGCCGGTGTTGCCGTACTCGAAGCTGAGGTTGGCGAAGCCGGCGTCGCCGAGGGGCAGCCCGACGTTGCCGGCGGCGCTGTAGGCGTCGCCGTCGCCCGCGCGGTACGTGCCCGTGTCTATCTCCAGGCTGCCGCCCGACCGGTCGTCCTTGAGCAGGAAGTTCATCACCCCGGCGATGGCGTCCGAGCCGTACTGCGCCGACGCCCCGTCGCGCAGCACCTCGACCTGCCGCAGCGCGATGGCCGGAATGGTCGAGATGTCGGGGCCCTGGGTGCCGTCGGTCACGCCCCCGAACCAGACGAGGATGGCCGAGCGGTGGCGGCGCTTGCCGTTCACCAGCACGAGCGTATGGTCGTGGGCGAGGTTCCGCAGGCTGGCCGGCCGCACCAGCGACGCCGCCCCGCTGATGGGGTGCGTGGCGACGTTGAACGACGGCACGAGCGTCCGCAACTGGTAGTCGAGCGAGTGCCCCCCCTGGCTGGCGACGTCGCGGAACGGGATGGCGTCGATGGGCACCGGCGACGCCGTCACCGACCGCGGCCGCGCGCGGCTGCCGACGACCACGACCTGCTCCTCGAGCTCGACCACCAGCTCGATCTCGAGGGTGACCGCGGCCCCCGCCGCCTCCACGCCCGTGCGCACGACCTCGTGGAAGCCCGGCAGCGTGAACCGCACGTCGTACGTGCCCGGCCGAAGCCCCCCGATCGCGAAAACGCCGGCGCCGTCGGTGACGGTGGTCGCGACGAGGTCGCCGGATTCCGCGCTACGCGCCTCCACCGTCACGCCGGGCAGCACGAGGCGCGTCGCATCGGTGACGGTGCCGTCGATGACCGCGTCTTGGGCCTGGGCGACGCCGGCGGCCCCGAGTAAGATGATCAGGGCGACGGCGTTTCCCCGCAGAATGCCCGGCCGGCCGCGATTCACGTTCCCGTGCCCTGCCCCTTCAATTGCCGAACCGCTCCCTGTTCTCGATCCGCGGAAAACCGACGGATGAGACCGTACCCCTTGGAGAGACTGGTGCCGCCGGAGAAGACAGGAGTCAGGTTGCCCTCCGAACGCCGGCGACGGTGGCGACCAATCGGATGGCGTACCAGTCCTTCTCCACGAACGACGGATCGACACCGAGATCCGTGGCGATCGCCTCAACCAGCTCAGGTTCGGGAAGCACGTTCGAAGACGGCATACTTGCCGCCGTAGCCGATCTTCCGAGAGAAGCGCCCCCTGACGGCAATTGCTCTGCCGGTCGGCACCTGCGTCGTGGAGCCTCGGTCGTAGGCTTGGCTGAAGCTCGATGGCGCCGTCTCGACATCGAGACGCGCCAAGGCCTCCGAGGCAAGCGCGGGCAGGGGCTTCGCGGGCACGACCTCGCCGGAGAACGGCGAGAGGACCGCCCGCGCATAGACGCCGTAGCCGATTCTGACGAGCCTGCCCTTCGCCGTCAGCCTCCGCAAGCTCCGGCCCACCTGGTCGTAACCACCGAGATCCCTGAAATCACCGCGCAGGAAGACACTTGCCTTGCTCCGTGCGATCCGCACGGCGACGCGACGCTCCAGTGTTTTCCTGCCCGACCTCATCTCGTCAGATCCCTGCAAGAATACGACACTTCCAGGCCACAAAAATACGACATTTCAGGATGGCGCGTCAACTCCGCCATGTCGCTGCGCGGCGTCGGCGGTCGAGGCCCGAAGCCGACTTCGGTTTCTCCTGCCCCGGCGGGATGGCGCCCCGGCGCTCCCACCGCGGCATCGCCCGCCAGCGCCGCGAGGCGTGGGTCGGGCCGGCGGCCGGGGACGCGAAGGGCCGTTCGTCCGCCATCAACGGCCCGCGCCGTCGGCCTCGGCGCGCAGGGCGGCCAGCGCGCCGTCGGCAGTGGGGCGGCAGCCGCCGGTCAGCGTCCGGGCGAGGACGCCGGTGACGTTGGCCACCGCGAAGCTCAGGCCCTTGAGATTCCGTTCCGGCGGGATGCCCGGGGCCGGCCGGGGATAGCCGGAGGCCCGGCAGACCGGCCGGCGGGCGGCGTCCGTTCCCACCTCCACCGCGAGCCGCGGGCAGGTCCAGTCCAGCTCGACCGCCACCACGCCGTCCAGCGTCCCCGGGAGGTACCGCACGTTCTCGTGAGGCCCCGCGCTCACGATGAGCGCCCCCGCCGCCGCCGCCCGGTCCGCGGCCGCGCGCAACGCCGCGGCGTGCGCCTGGTTCGCGGTGCCGAGGCTGAGGTTGACGAGGTCCGCCCCCTGGCGCCACGCCGCGTCGATGCCCGCGATGAGGGTGTCGATGGACGCCGACAGCGTCCGGTCGAAGACCTTCACGATGAACACGTCGGCTCCCGGCGCGCGTTCCTGGATGGCCGCGGTCACCGCGGTGCCGTGACCGATACGGTCGACAGGGTCGCCGTCCGCCGCGCCGGGCGCCACCGTCAGGCCCCCGGCGACCCGCCCGATGTGGGGGTGCGAGGGATTGACCCCGCTGTCCACGACCGCCACCCGCACCGGCCGCGGCCCGGGCACGGCCCCCTCGTCCGCGCCGGCGTGATCCAGGTCCATCCCCTTCGTCCTCGCTCCGATGCGTGCCCTCCGGGCCCCGGCGCCGCTCGATCCCGGAGCCCGCCGCTCGTGCGGCGATGACCGACCGGCCACGACGAGACCGCTCCCCCCGCCGTGCCGCGCGCCGCCGGGACGCGGGGTTCCTCCGGCGCCGGGTTCTGGCACCTGGCTACTGGTGTGACCCCAAGAGTGACTCTACAGTTCAGCTTCCGTGGGCCAGACCCGGCTGCCCTCGGTTGGCCCCCGAAATCGGGGTTTGCCGGCCTTGTCGACCACGTCGGTGCGATGTGAAGCCATTTCGCGGACACACCACTACGACGCGCGATCCGCCGCGAACAGCTCCGCGAACCGGCCGCCCCGCGCCATCAGCTCGTCGGGGGCGCCCTCTTCGACGACGCGCGCGCCGTCGAGGACCGCGACCCGATCCGCCCGGCGCGCGAGGGCCGCGCGGTGGGTGATGAGCACGGTGGTCCGCCCCCGCATGACCGCCTCGAACCCCTCCGCCACCCGCTGCTCCGACTCCGGATCGAGGGCCGCCGTCGGCTCGTCGAGGACCAGCACCGAGGGGGCGGCGAGCAGGGCCCGCGCCACCGCCACCCGCTGCCGTTCGCCCGCCGACAGCGCCGCCCCGCGCTCCCCCACCACCGTCCCGTAGCCGTCCGGCAGCGA
>JAJEFC010000239.1 GCA_022820675.1 Vicinamibacteria bacterium
CGGATGTAGCGGGACGTGGCCGTCCCCCTGGAGCAGCATCGACGGACGGCAGCCCGGCCGTGAGACAGGTAGCCGGGACGCTCGATACCGGCGGGGAGATCCGTGTTCAATCTTGCGGCGAATGCTGTCGGTCCTGCCACCCCGTGATTCGTCCTTCGAGGTTCGCCAAGCGGCGATCGACGTCGCTCACGGCCGCAGTGAGCCGACGGTCGACGTCGGTTACGGTCTTGGCGAGGTCGGCGACGGTCCCGGCAAGGGCAGCGATGCGACCGTTCGTGTCGCGCCACAGGAGCACGACGACCGCGATCACGATGGCGGGCGACAACACGTCAGTCCAAGGCATGATTCCTTCAGAGGCTATCACACCGAAAACCTGGGCCCCTGACAGCCCGTGGTGAAAGCCCCGCGTTGCATCGAGAGCGGCAAGGCGCCCGCCTGACAAAGCGTGAGGAGGGCGCATATTGGGCATATGTAACCGACGAACAACGCAGTCAGGCGGGATGCATCGCCGCTCGAATGCAGCGGGGACTTTCGCCACGGGCTGCTGAGCCTGCCGGCACGAACGGACGTCGTCTTGTCGACCATCGTTACATGTAAAACAGGCCCGAGATGGACCCGCCAATCGTCGCCTGCGGTTCCGCTCACCGCCCAACCAACGCTCCAGGAGTCCCCCCGTTCCACGGCGCAGACGCCTACGCCCGGTCGAGGGCGACCACCGTCTCGACGTGCGGGGTGTTCGGGAACATGTCGAACGCCCGGACCTCGCCGACGCGGTAGCCGGAAGCCCGGAGGGCGCGGAGGTCCCGGGCCTGGGTGGCGACGTCGCACGAGACGTAGACGATGCGCCGGGGCCGGCGGCGCGCGAGCCGGGTGACGGCTTCGCGCGAGAGGCCGGTCCGCGGCGGGTCCACGATGACGGCGGCGCCGGAGAGACGGCCGCAGCGTTTCAGGTACGTCTCGACCGGCGCCCGGATGACGTGCAGATCGCCCTCGAGGGGCGCGCCGTTGGCGGCGAGGTCGGCGGCGCTCACCCGGTCGCGCTCCACCGCGGTGACCCGGGTCCCGCCGCGCGCCGCGATGCCCGCCGCGAAGAGCCCGACCCCGGCGTACAGGTCCACGACCTCGCCGCCGGCGGCGAGCTCGGCCGCCGCCGCCGTCAGCCCGGCCACGAGGTGACGGTTCGCCTGGAAGAACGCGTTGGCGTGCCGGCGCAGCGCGAGGCCCTCGGCCTGGGGCGACGGCAGGAAGGCCGCCAACGGATCGGTGACGAAGGGCGAGCGCACCGCCACCGGCGGCCCCGGAAACGCCATCGACGCCACCGACAGGCCCGATACGCCCGCCTCCTCGGCCAGCGCCTCCCACCGTACGCCCGCGGCGGCGACGGGGCCCTCCACGAGCAGATGCAGGACGCACCGATGGCCGGCGAGATCCTCGGCCAGCTCGACGGTCCGGACGCCGCCCGCCCGCAGCTCCGCCGCCCGTTCGTTCAATGCCGCGACCACCCGCTCGGCGCCCGCCGACAGCACCCCGGTGCCGGCGGCGCCGCAGACGCGGTGGGAGCCCTCGTCGAGGAACCCGACCCCGCCGTCGCCGGCGTGCAGGCGCGCGCGCATCCGGTAGCCGGTCTCGGGCGACGCCGCGACCGCTGGCGCCTCGGGCAGGTCGATGCGCCCGATGCGGCGGAAGGCGTCCCGCACGATCTCCGACTTCAGGGCGAGCTGCCTCGGGTACGCGACGTGGGCCAGCGTCCGGCCCCCGCAGGAGGCGGGGACGTCGACGGGGCGCCGATCCGGCGACGGGCGCACCACGTCGAGGGTGCGGGCGAGCATCGCGCCGCCGCGCCTCCCTTCGACCGCCGCGCGTACCCGTTCGCCGGGAATGGCCCCGGCCACCAGGACCACGCGCCCCTCCCGGCGCGCGATCATCCGGCCGCCGACCGCCGGCCTCTCGATGGTCAGCTCGATGGCGTCGGCGCGGTCCGAAGCGGTCTCGCCCGGTGGGTTCATGGCCGTCCTGTCCCGGGCGGCGGCGCGGACCGCCGGCCGGAATTCGCCGACGGGCGCCCCCGCGGTGGCGCGCGAAGCTCCCCTGGCGCCGAGACTCCCGAGGCTCCGGTTGCCGGCCCGCGGCCCACGGGGCAATCGCCCACGCCGGGCCCGGGCCGGTGCGCCTACTCGTCGAACCGCACCGACGGCAGGCCGAGGCGGCTCCGCAGCAGCCGGTCCACGCTCGCGTCCACGGCACGGGCGAAGGCGGCGGCGTCCAGGCGCGGCCGGAACGACGCCAGCTCGTCCCGGGCTTCGGCCTCGAGCCCGTCGAGGTCCGGGCCCGCCGCCTCGCGCGCCGCCGCGAGCAGCACGCGGTCGATCGCGTCGAGCCGTTCGATCACGGCCTTCCTCGCCGCGCCGCGGGCGCCGCGCACCGCCGGCCGGAGGGCGTCGAGGTCGGCGACGAGCCGCGTCAGGGCCGCGCGCAAGCCTTCCGGCATCTCTTCGCGCGCGAGCCGGTTGGAGGCCGCCTCGAGGATACGGTCGACGTGCCGTGGCAGGGTGAGGCGGCGGCCCGAACGCGTGCGGCGATCGGGGCCCTCCCCGCCGTCGGGGGCGTCGGAAGCACCGCGCGCGGCCGCGCCCACGCCGACCGCCCGCCGCCACTCGTCGAAGGCGTCGAGCACGTCGGCCTCGCAGAACTCGATGCGCAGCGGCCGTCGATGAGGACCCGTCGCCCGGTAGCGGGCGAGCCGGCGATCGATGCCGGCGGTCACGACCTGCAGCGGCACCCCGGCCTCGGCCCATCCGCGCACCTGCTCGAAGGCCGGTCCCACGATGCGAATCAGGTGACCGTCGTTGCAGCGGCAGAGATAGGACTCGATCTCGCGGCAGTATGCGCCCGGATCCGTCATCGGCCCGATTCCCGGTTGCGGACCCAGGCGAGCCGGAGACCGTGCAGGGTCAGGTCGGGGTCGACGTGGTCGATGGACGCGGTCTCCGCCGCGATGGCCGCGGCGAGTCCCCCGGTGGCGACGCTCACCGCCGACCCGTCGCCCGCCAGCTCGGCGCGCAGGCGCGTCAGGAGCCCCTCCACCATGGCCACGTAGCCGAAGTACAGCCCCGACTGCATGGACGCCACGGTGCTCGCCCCGACGACCTGCCCGGGCCGCCGGACGTCGACCCGCGGCAGGCGCGCGGCCCGCTGGAACAGGGCGTCGGCGGAGACCTCGACCCCCGGGCAGATGACGCCGCCGACGTAGTCGCCGGCGGCGGAGATGACGTCGAACGTGGTGGCGGTGCCGAAGTCGACCACGACGATCGCCCGGCCCGCCTTCCCGTACCGGTCGAGCGCGGCGAGGCTGTTCACGAGCCGGTCCGCGCCGACGTCCTCCGGCGGCCGATAGCGGACGCGCACGCCCGCGTTGGCGGCGTCCACGACCAGGGCCTCCAGCCCGAACGCGTCGCGCGCCATCCGGGTGACGGTGCCGGTCAGGGGGGGAACGACCGACGAGAGGACGACGCCCGACACCCGGGCCGTCTCCAGGCCGCCCTCCGCGAAGAGCCGGCTCACCAGCACCCGCAGCTCGTCCGCGGTGCGGCCCCGCAGGGTCTCCAGCCGCCAGATCTCGCCGAGCCGCGGCCCGTCGAAGATGCCGAAGACGATGTTCGTGTTGCCGATGTCGATCGCAAGCAGCATCGGTCTCCCGTCCGTCATCCGACATGGCGCACCTCGCCGCCGGACAACCGCTCGCGGCGCCCCTCCACCCGCACGATCAACGCCCCCTGCTCGTCCACCCCCTCGGTGACCCCGCGTCGGCGGACCGGGCCCTCCGACCACTCCACGGACGCGCCGCGGCTCGACGGCGCGAGGGCCTCCCACCGCCGCAGCAGGGCGCCGACCCGGCCCGCCTCGAGCTCGGCGCACCGCGCGGCGAGGGCCGCCAGCACCTCCACCAGCAGCGCGGCGGGGTCGACCCGGCGGCCGGTCAGGCCTTCCACCGAACCGGCTCGCGACGCCACCTGGGGCGGCCACTCGCCGTCACGCAGGTTGATGCCGATGCCCAGGACGACGCGGTCGACGCGGTGGCCCACCGTCGACGCCTCGGCCAGAATCCCCGCGACCTTCCGCCGGCGACGACCCTCCCGTCCGTCCCGGTGCGGCCCCTCGCGCAGGCCCGGCAGGCGTCCCACCGCCTCGGCCACCACGTCGTTCGGCCACTCGAGCACTGCGTCGAGCCCCGCCGCCTGCGCCAGGGCCTCGGCCACCGCCACCCCCGCAACCAGCGTCAGCACCGGGGGCGAGTCGGTGCGCAGCAGGACCGACAGGTAGAGGCCGGCGCCGGGCGGGGACGACCAGCGGTTCCCGTGGCGCCCTCTTCCCGCCGTCTGCTCCTCGGCCACCACCACCGTGCCGTGCGGCGCGCCGCGCCCCGCGAGCTCGGCGGCGACGTCGTTGGTGGAGCCGACCCGCGGACGGTGGTGGACCCGGCCGGCGAACGGCCCGAGCCGGGGCGCCGCCGCGCGCAGGCGCGCCTGGAGGGAGACGGAAGACGACCCGCTCACGGCCGGCCGCCCGCAGCGAAGACCCGGCTGCACGGGAGCCGCGATGCCTCCAGCCTTGCCGCGTCGTTCCTCGGTTGCACGTGCCCCGGGATGCGCCCTCCTCGCACCTTGGCAGGCGGGCGCCCCGGCGGTTCGCCGGCGCCCTCCGGCGCGACCCGGCATGGGGTTCCACCACGGGCGGCCAGCCCCATCGGCCCGCGCCCCTCGCGCCGGCCCGGTCCGCC
>JAJEFC010000231.1 GCA_022820675.1 Vicinamibacteria bacterium
CGCCGCACCACAAGTACCGTCGGACACCGGTCCCCTTCGCCGGTCCCTCACCACGATCAGCGCGTTGCCGGATCCAACCGCGCCCTGCCTCGCCGCCGCAGAACGGGTTGGGCAGCCGACGAAGAAGAGCCGCACCCATTCGCTTTCGCCGCCGTGCGCGGCGCGGTCACGGCCTGCGCGGCGTTCACCGGCGGCGGGTTCCTCGGCTTCAACTTCACCGCCGTGCGCGCGACAGCGGCCTTCCCGGCGTTCCCCGGCGGCGGCGGGTCCCGTGCCCGCGCTCTTCGCCGCGACCGCCGGCTTGCTCGCCGCGGTGCTCCTGACCGCCAGCCCGGCCGCCCAGCTCGAGCCCGAGGCAAGCCGGTGGGTCGAGGCGACCCTGGCCGGGATGACCCTCGACGAGAAGGTCGGCCAGCTCGTCATGCCGTCGTTCCGGTCCACCTATCTCAGCACCGACAGCGCCGAGTTCGACCGGCTCGCGGCCCTGGTGCGCGAGCAGCACCCGGGCGGGTTCCTGATGTTCGGCGGACGCGACCCCGCCCCCGACGTGCTCCTCAACCCGACCTACGCGCGCACCACCCTGGGGCAGCCCATGGCCGGAGCGTCCATCAACAACCGGCTCCAGGCCCTCTCGGCGCTGCCCCTGCTGAACGCGGCCGACTTCGAGACCGGCATCGGGTTCCGGCTGCGGGGCGGCACCACGTTCCCGCGGGCGATGGCGTTCGGGGCGGCGGGCGACGAGAGGCTGGCCTACGAGGCGGGGCGCGTCACCGCGGTCGAGGCGCGGGCCCTCGGCGTGCACGTCAACTTCGCGCCGGTCGCCGACGTGAACAACAACCCCCGCAACCCGGTCATCAACACGCGCTCGTTCGGCGAGGACCCGGCGGTGGTGGCGCGCCTCGCCTCGGCCTGGGTGCGCGGCCTGCAGGCGGGCGGCGTGGTGGCCACCCTCAAGCACTTTCCGGGGCACGGCGACACCGACGTCGACTCGCACCGCGGGCTGCCGCTCATCGCGCATCCCCGGGCGCGCCTCGACCGGGTCGAGCTGCCGCCGTTCCGGGCGGGCATCGCGGCGGGGGCGGGGGCGGTCATGACGTCCCACGTCGCCATGCCCCGCCTCGACCCCGGCCCGACGCGGCCGGCCACGGTGAGCCCGCCGATAGTGACCGGCCTGCTGCGCGACGACCTGGGCTTCGACGGGCTCGTGTACACCGACTCGATGCGCATGCGCGGCATCACCAACGAAATGTCGCCGGGCCGGGCCGCGGTGGCGGCGGTGGCGGCCGGGCACGACGTCGTGGTGCACTCGCCCGACGACGCGGCGGCGTTCGCGGGCCTCCGGCGGGCGGTCGAGCGGGGGACGTTGACCGAGGCCCGCATCGACGCCTCGGTGCGCCGGATCCTGGCCGCGAAGGCGGCGCTGGGCCTGCACCGGACACGGGCGGTCAGCCTCGACGATCTGCCGCGGGTGGTCGGTGCCCGCCGCCACCGGGCGGTGGCGGCCGAGGTGAGCCGGCGCGGCCTGACCCTCCTCCGCGACGAGCGCGGCGACGTGCCCCTGACGCTGCCGCGGTCGGCGGCGATCCTCTACCTGTCGGTGCTCGACTATCCCTCGGGCTGGGGCAACGGCGCCCCGAGCCGCACGTTCATCCCCGAGCTGCGGGCCCGGTGGCGGAACGTGACCGCGGTCGAGGTGTCGGACCATACCTCGCAGGACGAGTTCGACCTCGTGGAGGCGAGCGCCGGCCGCTACGACGCGGTCGTCGCGTCGGTCTTCGTGCGCGCCGCCTCGTCCAGCGGGCGGCTGGACCTGTCGCCCGGCGTCGCCCGGCTCCTGCGCGACGTCGCCCGCGGCGCCGCGCGGCGCGACCAGCCGTTCGTCACCGTGTTCTTCGGCAACCCCTACGTCTCGACGGCCCTGCCCGAGCTGCCGGCGATGCTGCTGACCTACGACCTCTACGACCTCGCCGAGGCCTCCGCGGTGCGCGCCGTCGCGGGCGAAGCGCCCATCGGCGGGCGTCTCCCCATCACCCTCGGCGACGGTTTTCCAGCCGGGCACGGGCTGACCCGCGCCGCCCGGCGGCGTTGACGCCGTCACGGCTCCGGCGGCTTCCGGCGGGCGCCCGCGCTCGGTCTCGATCACGACCGGGAACGCTCGGCCGCGGCGACGCCAATCCGATCGGGATGTCGTTGGCACACATGCGTGATACCATTAACACATGACGTTGACGGTTCCGGAAGTGCTCGGAATCCTGGTGCTTGTTCTCGCCACGGCCAGGTTCCTCGCGTCCAGGCTGGACTCCATCAGGGTCGACAACACCGCGGCGCACGCGGCGATCACCGAGAACGTCAAGGCCATTACGGAGAACGTCAAGGAAAGCCAGGGACAAGTCGCGTCGCTGGGGGCCAAGGTCGACGGCCTGGCCGAGAACGTCAAGGAAGGCCAGGGAAAAGTCGCGTCGCTGGGGGCCAAGGTCGACGGCCTGGCCGAGAACGTCAAGGAAAACCAGGGACGAATCGCGTCGCTCGGCGCCAGGGTCGACGCCATCGCCGTCGACGTCGCGTATCTGCGCCGTCGGCAGGAGGAAACCGCCGTCGACGTCGCGTATCTGCGTGGCCGGCAGGAGGAACGCGACCGAGCTGATCAAGCGGCAGGCGGCTGAACGATTCGCCCGTGGCCCTGGGCCGGAACTTGTTTCCGGGCGGGGTTGGTGTGGGTTGGTGTGCGGGTGCATCTGGGTTACCATGCACAACTGGATCTGAGCGTACGCGGGGCGCGTTCCGGCCGCGTCGGAACGGGCAGGAAGGACTGCGATGACGGCCAGGAGTCTGGTGGGGTTGCTCGTGCTCGCGGCCGGCGGTGCCGGTCACGCCTGGGCGCAGGCGCCGGAAGCCGCGTCGGCGCCGGAAGCCGCGTCCACGCCGCGGGCGCTGCTCGACCGCTACTGCGTGGCGTGCCACAACGACCGCACCCTGCAGGCGGGCCTGACCCTGCAGTCCATCGACACCGAGCGCGTCGGCCACGTCGCCGGCGAGGTCGAGGCGTGGGAGAAGGTCGTCCGCAAGCTGCGGGGGCGGGCGATGCCGCCGCCGGGCCGCCCGCGGCCCGAGCCCGAGGCCTACGACGCGGCCGCCCACGTCATCGAGACCGCCCTCGACGCCGCCGCGGCGGCCGACCCCAATCCGGGCCGCCCCCCCATCCACCGCCTCAACCGCGTCGAGTACCGCAACGCCATCCGCGACCTGCTGGCCCTGGAGATCGACGAGCGCGAGCTGCTGCCGCCCGACGAATCGGGCTACGGGTTCGACAACATCGCCGACGTGCTGGCCATCTCGCCGGTCCTCCTCGACCGCTACATGGTCGCGGCCGAGAAGATCAGCCGGCTCGCCCTCGGCGACCCCTCGATCCGGCCCGCCGTCGAGACCTACACGGTCCCCTACACGAAGTGGCAGGAAGGCCGCATGAGCGAGGAGCTGCCGTTCGGCTCGCGCGGCGGCCTCGCGGTGCGCCACCACTTCCCCCTCGACGGCGAGTACGTCATCCGCCTCGAGCTGCAGCGCGCCTACGGCAACCACATCCGCGGGCTGCAGGAGCCGAACGACGTCGAGCTGCGTCTCGACCGCGCCCGCATCGGCGAGTTCACGGTCGGCGGCGACGGCGTGCGGGCGCCGTGGAACGCGGTGTCGCGGCCCTCGCTCTACGAGCAGACCGCCGACGAGGGGCTCGAGGTGCGGCTGGAGGTGAAGGCGGGCACGCGGCTCGTCAGCGCCGCGTTCCTCGACCGGGCGGCGGTCGCCGAGGGCGTCCTCGAGCCGGTCCCGGGGGTGTCGAGCCTCGCCTACTCGCGCGACCGGAACGCGGCGATGGCCCTCGGCAGCATCGAGATCAGCGGCCCCTACGGCGGGGCGACGCCCGAGGACACGCCCAGCCGCCGGCGGGTCTTCTCGTGCTACCCCGAGGCGCCGGCCGACGAGGCCGCCTGCGCGGCCGAGATCCTGTCCGGCCTCGCCCGGCGGGCGTTCCGCCGTCCCGTCACCGAGGCCGACGTCGAGCCGCTGCTGGCGCTCTACGAGGAAGGCCGCCGCGAGGGCGGCTTCGAGCAGGGCATCCAGTTCGCGGTGCGGGGCGTGCTCATCGACCCCGAGTTCCTGTTCCGCATCGAGCGCGACCCGGCCGGCGCGACGCCCGGCAAGGCCTATCCCGTCAGCGACCTCGAGCTGGCCTCGCGCCTGTCGTTCTTCCTGTGGAGCAGCCTGCCCGACGACGAGCTGATCGACGTCGCCGCGGCGGGCCGGCTGCGCAAGCCGGGGGTGCTGGAGGGGCAGATCGCCCGCATGCTCGGAGACCCGCGCTCGGACGCGTTCGTCGACAACTTCTTCGGCCAGTGGCTGCTGCTGCGCAACATGCGGACGGTGGCCCCCGACCCCGACGCGTTCCTCGACTTCGACGAGAACCTGCGCGAGGCGATGGAGGAGGAGACCGCCCTCTTCGTCGAGAGCCAGGTGCGCGGCGACCGCAGCGTCCTCGACCTCCTGCGGGCCGACTACACCTATCTGAACGAGCGACTCGCCCGGCACTACGGCGTGTCCAACGTCTACGGCAACCACTTCCGGCAGGTGAAGGTGGCCGGCCACGGGCGCGGCGGGCTGCTCGGGCAGGGAAGCATCCTGACCGCCACCTCGTACCCGAACCGCACCTCGCCGACCAAGCGCGGGCTGTGGGTGCTCGAGAACCTCCTCGGCACGCCGCCCCCGCCGCCCCCGCCCGAGGTGCCGGGGCTGCCCGACGCGAACCACCCCGAGGAGGCCCGCCGGCTCTCGATGCGCGAGCGCATGGAGGTCCACCGCATCAGCCCGGTGTGCGCGAGCTGCCACGTGCTGATGGATCCCCTGGGCTTCTCGCTCGAGAACTACGACGGCATCGGGGCGTGGCGGACGACCGAGGAAGGCGCCCCCATCGACGTGTCGAGCACCCTGCCCGACGGCTCGCGGTTCGACGGGCCGGCGGGGCTGCGCGACATCCTGCTCGGCGCCGAGGAGCGTTTCGTCGAGACCGTGACCGAGAAGCTCCTGACCTATGCCCTGGGCCGGGGGGTCGAGTACTTCGACGGGCCTGCCGTCCGCGGCATCGCGCGCGGCGCGGCGGCCGACGACTACCGCTGGTCGTCGATGATTCTCGGCGTCGTCGAGAGCACTCCGTTTCAACTGAGGAGATCGCGAGAGCCATGATTGTCACCAGGAAGCACCTCCCGCGTCGTACGTTTCTCCGCGGCCTCGGCGTGACCCTGGCGTTGCCGATGCTCGACGGCATGGTGCCCGCGTTCGGCCTCCGCGCCGGCGCGGCCGAGACCGTGCGCCGCCTCGGCGTCGTGTACGTGCCCAACGGCATGTACATGCAGAACTGGACGCCGTCCGGCGCCGGCGCCCTCGACATCACCGAGACCCTGCGGCCGCTCGCCGCGCACCGCGAGCGCATGGTCATGATCAGCGGGCTGTGCAGCCACGAGGGCATCGCCCGCCCCGGCGAGGGGGCCGGCGACCACGCCCGCGCGGCCGGCGCGTTCCTCACCGGCGTGCACCCGAAGAAGACCGAGGGGCACGACATCCGGGCCGGTGTCTCGATGGACCAGATCGCGGCCCGCGCGCTCGGCCAGGAGACCCAGCTCGCGTCGCTCGAGCTGTCGCTCGAGTCCGCGGACCGGGCGGGGTCGTGCGACCCCGGCTACAGTTGCGCCTACGCCAACACCCTGTGCTGGAGCAGCCCCACGACGCCCCTGCCGATGGCCAGCGACCCCCGCGCCGTCTTCGAGCGGCTCTTCGGCACCGGCGGCACCACCGACCCCGCGGCGTGGCTCGCGGCCCGGCGGCACGACCGCAGCCTGCTCGACATGGTGACGGCCAAGGTGGCGCGGCTCCGCAAGGACCTCGGCCCCCGCGACCAGGTGAAGCTGGACGAGTACCTCGGCGCGGTGCGCGACGTCGAGCGGCGCATCCAGATGGCCGAGCAGCAGTCGGCGCGCGAGCTGCCCGCGATGGACCAGCCGGCCGGCGTGCCCGACCGCTTCGTGGACCACGCCAAGCTGATGTTCGACCTGCAGGTGCTCGCCTTCCAGGCCGACCTGACCCGCATCACCACGTTCATGCTGGGGCACGAGACGAGCAACCGCGCCTACCCGGAGATCGGCGTGCCCGACGCCCACCACGCGCTGTCGCATCACGGCGGCGACCGGGTGCTCATCGAGCGGCTCAAGAAGGTGGACCACCACCTGACGGAGATGTTCGCCTACTACATCGACCGGCTCGCCGTGACCGAGGACGGCGACGGCACCCTGCTCGACTCGGCGATGGTGATGTACGGCAGCGGCCTGAGCGACGGCAACCGCCACAACCACCACGACCTGCCCACCCTGCTCGTGGGCGGCGCCGGCGGCCGGCTCAGCGGCGGGCGCCACGTGCAGGTGGCCGAGGACACGCCCAACACCAACCTGTTCCTGGCCATGCTCGACAAGCTGGGCGTGCCCATCGAGACGATGGGCGACAGCACCGGCCGGGCGGACGTGCTGTCGGTGTGACGGTCGGAGTTGCGTCGTAGTAGGACGGCGGGGTACTCAGTCGGGTCGCCCGGGCGGAGGCGGACGCCGCCCGGGTGCCGATTCCGGGTTGGTCGCCAGGTGCGAATCACTCGACCGGGAGACGCTAACCACCAGGCGTCTGTTTCGGGTCGGCAGGGAGTGACGGGAATGCGCGGACGAACGATGGCCGGAGCTTCTCGGGAACCAAGGTCCGGCTGGCGCACGCTTGCCGGCGTACTCGTCGCGACCCTCGTGCTCTGGCCCGCCGCCGTCGGCGCTGCCGAGGACGCGCCGCTCGCCGACGCCGCTGAGCGGCAGGATCGAGGTGGGGTGCGGGCGCTCCTGGCGGCGTCGGCGGCGGTCGATGCCCGTCAGCCCGACGGGGCCAGCGCCCTCCACTGGGCCGCGCACTGGAACGACATCGAGACCGCCCGGCTGCTCGTGGCGGGCGGGGCCGACGTGAACGCGGCGAACGACCTCGGCGTGACCCCCCTCGCGCTGGCTGCCCTCAACGCCAGCGCCGAGATGGCGGACGTCCTGCTGCGCGCCGGCGCCGACCCCGACGCGGCGCGCCCCGGCGGCGAGACGGTGTTGATGACCGCCGCCCGCACCGGCAACCCCGACGTGGTGCGGCTGCTGGTCGCGGCCGGCGCCGCCGTGCACGGCACCGCGCACTTCCGGGCCCAGACCCCGCTGATGTGGGCGGCGTCGGAAGGGCACGCGGGCGTCGCGCGGCTCCTCATCGAGGCCGGCGCCGACGTGCACGCCCGGTCCGTGCACGGCACCACCGCCCTCCTCCTCGCGGCCCGCAACGGCGACGTCGAGACGGCCAGGGTGCTGCTCGACGGCGGCGCCGACGTGAACGCGGGCGAGCCGTACCTCGCCTTCGACGCCCGCGTCGACGTCGAGGAGTCGCAGACCTCGGGCCGGACCCCGCTCGTGGTCGCGGCGGCCAGCCAGGTGGCGATCAGCGGCTGGGAGTACCACCTCGACGTCGAGCCGAGCACCCACGAGGCCCTCGCCCTGTTCCTCCTCGAGCGCGGCGCCGACCCCAACGTGCCCGACAGCATCGGCCGGACCGCCCTGCACGCCGCCGTCGAGACCGGCAAGGCCGACCTCGTGGAGGCGCTCCTCGAGCACGGCGCCGACCCCAACGCCCGGCTCACCCGGGCTCCGTTCGTCTTCAAGGGCGACTTCATCTCCTACGGCCGCTACGTGGGGGCGACCCCCCTCTGGCTGGCCGCGGCGGCGCGGGTGCCCGACCCGGAGATCCTGCAGGCGATCGCGGCGGCCGGCGGCGACCCCGGCCTGCCCGCCGACGACGGCACCACCCCCCTGATGGCCGCCGTCGGCGTGGTGCTGAACGAGGCGCGGCAGCCCACCGACGAGCAGTCGCTCGAGCTGGTGAGCCTGCTCGTGGGCATGGACATCGACGTCGACGCCGTCGACCGGCGGGGGCGCACCGCCATGCACGGCGCGGCCCGCCTCGCCAAGAACGCGATCGTCGAGGTGCTGGCCGAGAACGGCGCGCGGGTCGACATCGCCGATGGCCGCGGCCTCACCCCGCTCGACGTCGGCACCGTGTCCCGTCCGCTGCACCCCGACACCGAGCGGCTGCTCCGCCGCCTCGGCGCCACGAGCATCAACGACGGTTCCCGGTAGGAGTCCGCACCGTGAAATGGGGTCTCGTCGTAGGCGCGGTGCTCGCCGTCCAACTCGCCGCCTGCACGGATGCGCCGTCCGACGACCCGCCCCCGCCTCTCCCGCCGCCTCCCGGACCCAAGGCCGTCGCGGGATGGCGGACGGTCGACCTGAGCCATGCCTACGCCAGCGACACCCTCTGCTGGCCCACGGATACGACCGGTTTCCGGTTAGACACCCTGGCCGAGGGGCCGACGCCCGGCGGCTACCCCTACGCGGCGCGGGAGTTCGCGACGGCCGAGCACGGCGGCACCCATCTGGACGCGCCGCCCCACTTCGCCGAGGGCGGCGGCGACGCGGCGTCGATTCCGCTGGACCGGTTGATCCTTCCCGGCATTGTCATCGACGTCGCCGAGGCGGCGGCCGCCGCCGCGGATTTACCAGGTCACTCCCGAGGACGTTCTCGCGTGGGAGGCCGAGCACGGCCCGGTGCCGGCCGGGGCGGCGGTGCTGATCAGGACCGGCTGGGCCGCCCGCTGGCCTATCTCGACGACGACACCCTGGGCGAGACCGGCGACCTGCACTTCCCCGGCATCGGCGCCGACGCGACGCGGCTGCTGGTGGAGGACCGCGGTGCCGGGCTGGTCGGCATCGACACCGCCAGCATCTACCACGGCCCCTCGACCGACTTCATCGCCCACCGGATCGGCGCCGCGGCCGGCGTCTTCAACCTGGAAGAATCTCGCGGACCTCTCCGGCCTTCCCCTCACTGGCTTCCTGCTCGCGGCGCTGCCGATGGAGATCGAGAACGGAACCGGCCCGTCCGCGCGGTCGCGCTCGTTCCGCCTTGGTGACCCGTGTCTCAAGTGCCGATGGAGGCTTGACGGTCTTGTTCGATTCAGGGGATCATTGGAGCAGGCAGTGGCTCGCAGTGGAACGTGGGCACTAGAGTGGGGCAGGCTTGAGGGGAGGTTAACACGCACGGGTTGGTTCTGTTGTGAGGAAGTCAACCCTATAGGACTAGCTGAGCCAGTTCTTTTTTTGGCGAATCCGAGTTGGGTCTTGGATGATGAAGCAAGTGTAGTGGATCGTAACGACGGATCGAGACATGAAAGATAACGTAACGACGGCGGCAAATGAGATCGCGAAGAAACTGGACGCTAGAGTGGTCGTATATGGCGGAATCATAAGCAACGCTGGTGTTGGAAGTCTCGTTGAGTCTCTGGATTTGAGTGCTGGAGGTAGGTCGAATACCTTCTTGATCTTGACTACAAATGGTGGGACCGCCGATGCTGCATATCGAATTGCCAGGCTTCTTCAGATTGTATCGAAGAAGTTCTATCTTTGTGTCCCGAGGAGGTGCAAGAGCGCTGGGACTCTCATTGCATTGGGGGCCAATGAGATCGTAATGAATCCGCTAGCGGAACTTGGGCCTCTTGATGTCCAGCTTGTGCAGCGTGATGAAATAGGGCAGCGAAGATCCGGGCTGGTAGTCGGTACGGCATTGGAGGGTCTCGCGGAGCAGACCCTAATGACGTACGAGAAGATAATGCTCCAGATTACGTTTGGCAGCAAACAGGCGATCAGCTTTGATGTTGCCTCAAGAATAGCTGCGAACATGACAACCGGTATCATGTCCCCAATCTATGCACAGATCAAGCCAGACGACTTGGGTAAAGACCTTCGAGACCTGCAGATTGCAACGGCCTATGGCGAGAGGTTGATCAAGTATGGTGGGAACGCCGAATCCAAAGCGGTGCGTCGTCTGGTTGAGGGATATCCGAGCCATAGTTTTATTATAGACGCCGATGAGGCTGGTACCTTGTTCCGTACCGTTAGCGATCAGTCAAATGAGGTAACGACGTTGACAACGGCGCTGGAGTCGGAGCAACTTGATCCGGGGAAGAGCCCGTGCTATGTGGCGCGGTTGGATACCAAGGAGGTTCGAAGTGAGCGAAAAGGTAGAGGTAGAGAAAAGAGAGACCCAAACGCCGAGCTGGATGTTGCACGCAACGGCGCTGGGAAGGAGAATCAAGGAGGAAGCCGAGATGGAGGAACAGCGGTTGCGACTCCCGAGGCCAAAAGCAAGAGTGCCTGATGACGACGACTTTTGATTAGCCCCGCGAAGCCAAAGTTGTCTGTGTGACGCCCTTCCTTTGCAGACGACTTTGGCTCTCTTGCCACTCCGGCCCACTGAATCTGTTTTCGTCGGAACCTGAGTGATACCAATCGACCCAGGGGCGGTACTTGGGGCAGTAGCCGCTCCTTCTGCGGGATTTCCCGGCCACGGCGGTCCGAGCGGTCCGGGTGTCGCGGGTCGCTAGGCCTGAAGAGTCGTCGCCCCCGGCCCGAGGGCGGTTGCGAACAGCAGGCAATGCCGCCCCGGGGTTCGGCCTCGTCTGGGCCTCCGCATGGTGGGAGACGTGGTGCTTGACGGCGGGGCGCAGCGGCTCTGGACCCGCGACGTGCTCGGCCCGTCGCACGATCTCCTGCATCGTGAAGTCCTTGCGGTCGGGATGCTCCCGATGCAGCAGGGCGGTGGTGATCCAGGCTTCGTCAGCGGCGCTGGGCCCGCCGTTCAGGGGTGGTTTCCTGCCCGTTTGTTCTCGACCGTCCGGCCTCACGACGCGGGGATGATACATCGTCTTCCTCATCGCGATAAGTCGATGTTTCGCAGCCGATTTCGCGCATGAACGAGCCAAGGCAACCGTCGGCCTGCGGCCACTCCACGGTTCTGGTGTATGGTGCGCTGTTCAGCGGCGGGTCGATGGTCCAATCGCGAAGATGTCGTCGACCGGCAACTGGAACCTGGGGAGCACCTTGCGGAGCACCTCCCTGACGGTGAGTACGGCACCAGGAGCGAGCGACGGGGGCTCGCGGCGGCCGTGATGGAGCCGTACCGTGGGCGTGGTCGGATCAAGCCCCGGCGTCGTGATAGGCACGTCGCTCGTCACCGGCCGGGTCGTCCCGCCAGCCACCGCTGGAACGATGTCGCACTTTCCGTCGACCAGCGGCACGCTGCCGACGTCAGCGTCGGCGGGCGTCGATGGCCTGCCGTTCAACCTCGGTCGCGAATCGGCGGGCGGCCAGAAGGCGTTCGCTCAACTCGTCCGCGTTCGGGGCGATTTCGTACGGGTGGTGATGACAGTAATGGCTCAGGTCGGACCAGGCGACGAACGTCGCACGGGCCAGATCGCGGTCGCTCAGATATGTGTTCAGGCAGAGGAACTGCGCGCGCCCGTTGCAGCGTTCCACACCGGGCTGACGGAGCCGCCAGTACTGATGAAGCGCTCTCTCGATGGCGTGCCGGCCGAGTACCGCGGCGATTCTCGCCCAGCCGTCGGCGCGCCGGTCACGTCCGCGCCCGACGAGCGCGTCGGCCGCGTCGAGGCACTCGAGTGAGGTCATGGTGGCTATCGCTGGCGACCCAGCCGGCGCGTAATCCCCGCGGTTGCCTCGACGTGCATCGCGCATTGCTCAACGTCCGCAACGTCTTCTTCGTGCGGGCCGCGATTGGCCCAGGCGACTGCATCGGCGGCTTCCCGCGAGCGTTGGTTGATCCGTCTCGTGACCTCTCCGGCCCGGCCGGCGTCGTCGAAAATGGCGAGCCCCAACTTCTGCAGCAGTGTGCGCGCGTCGGCCAAGGCCGCTTCCACGTCGGTGTAGTGCTCGCCCCGCCCGATGCGCCGGCGCCGGACCGTCTCCGTGCAAGCGGCCTCGATCGCCAAGCGACAGAACAGCGACACGGCGCGCGCGGTCGCGGGTGGCGGGAGGTCGGTGGTCTTCAGCAGCGCGTGCGCATCGTCGAGGTACTGGCTGACCGGATCGGCGGTTTGCCGACATTCGACCACGGAGCCTGCGCGGCGCGTTACCTCGATCACGTGTGCGGGAATCTGCAGTCGTCGCACCGATTCGGGCAGCCGTTCGTCGTGAGTGAAGACCATGACCTGCCGTGTCTTCGCGACCCTGGACAACACGCGCGCGAGACCGTCGACCTTGCCGGGGTCCATCGCTTGTACGGGATCGTCGATCACGACGAAGCCGAACGGAGACTCCGGCAGCAGCACGCGCGGCAGGAAAAGGCTGAGCGCGAGGGCGTGGATTTCGCCTTGGCTCATCACCCCGAGCGCTTGCCCGCCGACGTCGTCGACGGTGACATCCAGCACCACGCGGCGGTTTGAGGTCGTTCCGGCGAGCTTCAGACCCTCGAGCGCCACGCTGCTGTTCTGCCGGAGCAGCGCCCAGACCTCCGCCGCCCGTTCCGCAATCGGGCGGAACCGTTCAGCGCGCAACCGGTCGGTCTCGGTCTGAAGCCAACCCTCCGCGGAACGCAGGCGAGTGATGGCTTCGCTTCCGCGCACTGCTTGGCGCGCCTCCGGCAACCACTCGCGCAACACGCGGGCGAGAGGACGCCAGGCGTCTTCGCGGCGTTCGAGTTCGTCGGCCGCCCGCTGGCGGAACGCAGCCGCCGCGGCAACGAGTTCGGGGTGCGTACCCTGGAGGTGGGCCATCAGCGCGTCGTCCGGCGCGGCGGGAGCGACGTGGGTCCAGCGCGACCAGGCTGCCCGTAGCGGCTTGGGGTCGATGTCGACCATGTCGGCGCGGTCCAGCGTTTCCGGCGGCGGGACCAGAAGACGGCGCGCGCGCAGCCGGGCCTCTTCAAGAATGCGCCGGGCCTGTCGCGCGTCGGCCGCTTTCTTGCGCAGGCGGAGCACTTCCTCTTCCGCCTGCACGCGCCAAGCATCGTTCAGCGTACCGTCTCCGCAGACCGGGCAGGGTCCGTCACCGTGGGCGGCATGCACGGTAAGCGAGAGTTCGAGCAGACTGGCGAGTTGTTGCGCGCGGCCGGCGTCGGTGGTGGCCGTGGTCCGCTCCGCTTCGACAGCCGCGCGCAGTTCGGCAACGGTAGCGGCCACCCCTTCGGGTTGCGGAGGCTGCAAGGTCTGGAATCCACGCAGGAGGGCAATCTCGCCTTCCGGCGGTTCGAGCGCGCCTTCAAGCACCAGCTCCACATCGTCGAGCGCCCAGGTGACGGCGCGTGGCTTCCCGATCGCCTCCGCGCAGGTGCGCGCGCGATCGTCGTCGAGAGCCGCGATCCCTGAAAACCACTGCTCCCGAGCCGACTCGGCGAGGGCGCACTGCTTCTGTTGCGCAAGTCTCCGTGTGCGCAATCGGTCGCGGGCGTCGACCAAGGCGTCCAGCCCCAACGCGGCCGAGAGCATGTCGTAGAGCGCCGAGGGCTTGCTGTCGGGGATCGACCCGAGCTCGTTGTACGGAAGGAACGGCCGATAGATCGACATCGCTTCCGGCCAGCCGGTCACCGCGAGGTCGTCACCGTCGCGCGCGCCGCGGACCCTGGTGATACCCGCCTCCATGCGGGCGGTGTCCTGCGGCCAGCCGCGACGGACGATCAGCGGCTGCGGCGTTCCCTCGATGGCGAATGTGGCCTCCAACGCCGTGGGCCCGGTCGAGTGCAGGTTGCGCCAACCTGCCCGCCAGACCGCCGAGCGGGTTGCCCAGCGGCTGTTGCTGCCCGTCAGAAGCAGTTCCAGCGCTTCGGCGAAGCTCGATTTACCGCTGCCGTTTCGTCCCACGACCAGCGTGAGCCCAGGCCCGGGAGACACCTGCAGCTCGCTGCGGGCGCCGACGCCGCGGAAGCCCTGGACAGTCAGTGATTCGAGGTAGGCGCGAGCCGCCGACGCACGGACGGGAGCGGCGGCCGCTCGTTCCCGAACGGGACGGATGGGGGCGCCGTCCGTCAGAGCGAGATCGAGCGGCTCGTCTCCCTCAAGAGCGGCAAGCACCAGCAGCCCGGCGCCGACATCGAGCGCGCCGTCGGCATCGGCTCGCGCACGGACCTCCGAGATCAGCGCGGCATCGCCGCCGGCTGCTGCACGGGTCGTTGGCATGCGACTGTCACTCGGTCGGGCGAATCAAGTCGTCCCCGTTCCGGCCCAGGAGCGACGCACGCCGGCCCGACGAACGGCGATCGCTTGATGCGGGCGAACATCGTCGCCGGCCTTTCCCGCCACGATAACGGGCCTGGCCAAGTCCGGCTGCACGAAGTTCCGAGGTCGCTCTCCCCCTGCGGTCACGAACCCGGCTCGTTCCAGCTCTGCGACCAGTTCCCGGATTTTTCGGCGGTACGTCGAGTCGTCGTCTCGACGGTGCTATTCGAAGATGTCGTCAACCGGCAGCTTGAACCCAGGGAGCACCTCCTGGAGCACCTCCCCGCCGGTGAGTACCGCGCCGCGAGCAAGTGACAGGGGCTCGCCACCGCTGTCGTGGACCTGCACCGTGCGCGTGGCCGGGTCGATCATCCAGACCTGACGGACACCGGCCGCGAAGTACTCGCCGAGCTTGCGCTGCCCTTCGCCCGGTCGGTCCGTCGGGGACCGGATCTCGACCGTCAGCTCGGGTGCAATTTCCAGGAAGCCCTCTCGCCGTTTTCCGCGCGCGTCGCGTTCGTGGGACAGGAACAGGACCTCGGGCGCCCGCACCGTGTCCGGATTCGGGGCGGTGAAGACACCCACCTCGCCGGCCATGACGACGCCCAGATTCTGCGTACGCACGCTCGATGCGTCCGTGGGTGGGGTTGGTCGGCGTCATGCGCACGACGCGGCCGGCGACGAGCTCGCACGGGTCGAGCGCCGGCATGCGAATAAACTCGTCGCCCGTTACGGGCCGGGTTGCCTCACGCGAAGTGGCAGCACGTTCCATTCCAGGATCTCAGGCCCGAGCGGCGCTCAGATACGCCCCGCCAGCCACCGCTGGAACGATGTCCGGTTCTCCGTGGACCCACGCCCCGCCAGGAGGCTCTCGAGGCTGATGTCTTCATCGAGGTCGCCCCAGTGAATGCCGCGACCGCCGCCGATCAGCCGGTAGTTGTCGCGCTCCTGCCGTGTGGCGTGCGCAAGGCGGGGGTGCCACTCGATCGGCGCCGAGAGGCTCCGCCCGTCGCCGAGCTCCACGGTGAGTGCATGGTCGGTGACCACGACCATGGCCGCGCGCGCTGCTCGAGGAGCGCACGTGCTGGCCGGGGATGGGCTCGTCACGCTACGTCCTGCTCCTGCAGTCTGCTGGCGAGACCTCGCCCGGCCGTAGCCGGAGGAAGAGGCTTTCCGTCGGTGTGGTAGAGGTCGATGATTTCCTCGACGATCGCGCACAGCTCCGCGAACACCGCGCGTTCGTCGTTTCCGTGGCAACCGCCGAGAATGAGGCCGGGGCAGCTCCCCACGTAGCAGCCGTCGTCCTTCGACCACTCCACGATCTTCACGTACCGCGCGCTCTCCTTCATCGCCGGGACTCCTCGACGGCTCGGCGGGCGGCCAGGATCTGATACGGGCGCGCATCATCGCCGAGCCGTCCCGCTATGGTAACGGGTCTGGCCACGTCCGGATGCACGAAGTTCCGATGGCGCCGCCCTTCCCGCCGCGATTCACGAACCCGGCTCGTTCGAGCTCCGCGACCAGTTCCCGGATCTTGGGCGGCACGTCGGCTCGTCCCCGTCAACCCAGGTCGACGCCCGACGGATTCACGACGACTCTCCGTGCATGAGCCGCCAGAGCTTCTCGGGCCGCAGCATCATGTCGACGTGCCGCACCCCGAACGGGCTCAGGGCGTCGACGGCGGCGGCGACGATGCAGGGGGTCGAGCCGATGGTCCCGGCCTCGCCGACGCCCTTCGCGCCGAGGGGGTTGACGGGGGTCGGGGTGACGGTGTGCTCGAGCTCGAACCGCGGGAAGTCGGTCGCGCGGGGGAGGGCATAGTCCATGAACGACCCCGTCAGGAGCTGGCCGTCGCGGTCGTAGACGACCTCCTCGACGAGGGCCTGGCCGATGCCCTGGGCGAGGCCGCCGTGGATCTGCCCCTCGACGATGAGGGGATTGATGAGGCGGCCGGCGTCGTTGACCGCGACCAGCTTCAGCAGCCGCGGCTCGCCGGTCTCGCGGTCGATCTCGAGCATCGCGATCTGGCACCCGAACGGGAACGTGTTGTTGAGCGGCTCGAAGAACGCCTCGTCGCTGAGGCCGGGGTCGAGGTCCTCGGGCCGCTTCACCGGCTTGTAGGCGTAGGCGGCGACCTCGGCGAACGACCGGGCCGACGACGGGGCGCCCCGGACGGCGACGGTCCCGTTCTCGAAGACGAGGTCGTCCTCGTGCGCCTCGAGCAGGAACGCCGCGAACCGGGCCATCTTGGCCTTCACCTTGATGCCCGCGTTGTGCAGGGCCGTCCCCCCGACCGCCTGCGACCGGCTGCCGAAGGTGCCGATGCCCTGCTTGACGACCGCGGTGTCGCCGTGGCGGATGGTCACGTGGTCGATGGGCACGCCGAACTGGTCGGCGAGCATCTGCGCGAAGGTCGTCTCGTTGCCCTGGCCGTGCGGCGACGCGCCGGTGGTGGCGCTGATGCGCCCGTCGCGCTCGACCGTGACCTGCGAGTGCTCCCAGCCGCCGGGCGACACCATGGATGACGGCCCCAGCCCGCAGCTCTCGACGTACATCGACAGCCCCAGCCCGACGACCCGGCCGTCGGCCCGCGCCGCGTCGCGCTCGGCCCCGAGCTGGCCCCAGCCCGCCGCCTCCAGCGCGCGGTCGAGGGTCTTCTCGTAGTCGCCCGAGTCGTAGACCGCGCCGAGCTGCGTCCGGTACGGGAACCGGTCGGACGGGATGAAGTTCTTGCGGCGCAGCTCGGCAGGGTCGATGGCGAGCTCGCGCGCCAGCATGTCCATCGCCCGCTCGACGAAGTAGGTCGCCTCGGGGCGGCCGGCGCCGCGGTAGGCGTCGGTCGGGGTCTTGTTGGTGAAGACCTCGGTGAGGGTCACGCGGACGGCGGGAATCGCATAGGTGGCGCTGGCCATCGTCATGCTGTTGGTGGGGATGCCCGCCGTCAGCAGCATGTTGTAGGCGCCGATGTCCGCGACGAGGCGCAGCTTCAGGCCGAGGACCGTGCCGTCGCGCCGGGCCGCGAGATCGACGTAGCCGATGAGGTCGCGGCCGTGCACGGTGGCGAGGAACGCCTCGGACCGGTCCTCGATCCACTTCAGGGGCATGTCGAGCCGCTTCGACAGCGCCGCCGCCACGTATTCCTCGCCGTAGATGTTGATCTTCGCCCCGAACCCGCCGCCGACCTCGGGGGCGATGGCCCGCACCCGGTCCTGGCCGAGGCCCACCATCCGCGCCACGAACGTCCGGAGGATGTGCGGGTTCTGGGTCGACGACCAGATGGTCATCTCGTCCTTGCCCGCCTCGTAGTGGGCCACCACCCCTCGCGCCTCGATCGAGTTGGGGGCGAGCCGCTGGTTCACCATCCGCTGCGAGACGACCATGTCGGCAACCGCGAACGCCTCGTCGACGGCGGTGTCGTCCACCGGCTCGCGGCGGCGGATGCCGGTCCCCCGCGACAGGGGCCCGAGGGCGACGTTGGTCGGATAGTCGGCGTGGAGCACGGCGGGTTGCCCGGTCATCGCCTCTTCCGGGTCGACCACCGCGGGCAGGGGCTCGACGTCGACGACCACCGCGTCGGCCGCGTCGCGCGCCGCGTAGCGGTCGCGGGCCACGACGACCGCCACCGGCTCGCCGACGAACCGCACCGTGTCCACCGCCACCGCGCGGTGCTCGGGCGAGGGGAACGGCGTCCCGATCGGCATCGGGTCGAGGAGCTCGGCGATCTCGGCGCCCGTGAACACCGCCTCGACCCCGTCCATCGCGGCGGCGGCGCGGGTGTCGACGGAGCGGATATGGCCGTGGGCGACGTCGCTCCGCTTGAACGCGAGGTGCCGCAGGCCGTGGATCTTCACGTCGTCGACGTAGGTGCCGCGGCCACGGACGAGCCGCGGGTCCTCGCGCCGCTTCACGCGCTGGCCGACCAGCTTCGGCAGCACCGGGGCTGCGGCCATGCTCCCGTCCTCGGCGTTCTTCTGTCTGTCGTCGGTCGTCATGGAGCGTTCCGTCAAGTACTCGTCAAGTAGACGGTGCCTGTGTAAATTGTTGACAACATGGAGCTTGTTCTAAGGTCGCCACCGAGGCAGGCCACGTCGTCAGTATCTCATCGAGTTCCCGTCAAGTACCGAAACAGTGTCCGGGCCTCGCCCGCACGGGCACGCAGGCATGAACTTGGGGGGGCGACAGTCGGGTCGTCGGGGGCGCTCGCGCGAGCGGCCGTCGGATGATTCAGCTTGATGATGGCGTGCCGTCCAGCGGTGACGCCTGTCTGCGGATCCCGGCAATCTGGTGGTTCTCGAGCTGGTGCGCAATCAGCCAGGGCGAGACGCCGAACTCCGCCGCCAGCTCGTCGACGTCTTCCTCGTCGAGGACCGGGCGGGGCGCCTTGGCCTGCAAGGCGGCCGCAGGGGCCAGGAACTCGGCCGCGAAGGCACGGCTCCGCTGTTGGCGGTCGGACTGCGCCTGCGTGAGCAATGCCGGCGAACCGGGTGAGGTCAGGATCTCGGCCAGCCCGCGACAGAAGTGGAACCGCCGGTTGCTCTCACGGCCCCGCCGGAGCGCGAACGCCGGGAGGTCGCCTTCATTGCACGTCACCACGCCGTTCAAGAGGTCGGCGCCGAGGTCGCGCGGCCTGGTTGCCTCGACCAGCGAGTCGGGATTCTCGCGGAGGGCCTCGCCGAGGGCCTCCATGGTCGGCAAGGGTGCGCCATCGACGCCGAGCCGCCGCCGCAGCTCTCTGGCGAGCGCGTAGCCCGCCAGCCATGGGCTACCGCCGCCGCGCACGGTCGGCTGCGTGCCGACGGCGCGAACGTGCTCCAAGGGAAGCGTGGTTCCGTTGCCGGGTTGCAGAGTGGTGGCGATGGCCGTCGTTTCCGCTTCCAGGTACTCGACGTCCAGCACAGCGAGGGCCTCTTCGAAGATCGACTCGTCGAGAACTTCTTCAAGCCGGGCCACGGCGTCGCGCTGAGCGTCGTCCAGGGCGTAGGGATCCCAGCCCAGCCCGGCGGCGGTCCGGCAGAACCGGGACTCGTGTTCATCGGCGGCCTGAACCGCCGCCCATTCCTCCTGGAGGAACGTTCCCTCGATGCCGCAGGACACGAGCCGCCGCACCACGCGGTCCACCAGCTCGGCGCAACTGTCGCGGAACGCGTGGGTATGGACCGCGACCTGGCCCCCGCCCTGATAGTCGAGCTGGGCCCACCGAAACGATTCGGGCGACCAGGCGAGCAGAGTTCGGGCACCGGACGATGCGACCTGGAGCCTCGGGAACGCGTAGCCGTCTCTGACGGACACCAGGGCGTGCCGCCGCCGGAACGCGTCGTCGTCGTTCTTCACCGGGTTCCCGACCTCGTGGAGCAGGAACCACCAGTTCGAGACCAGCGACTCGGCGAGCGGATAGAGCGGCAGGTAGACGCGGTCGCGAACGGTCTGCGCCCGCCGGTCCACGACCCGCGTGACGACCGAGTCGCCGGCCCGAATCAGCAAGGACGCCCACGTCGCGGCCAGCTCGGGCGCCTTGATGCCCTCGGCCGGTACCCACTCAGTCTCGAATGCGATCGGCATGGAGCTGCTCGATGCCGGCCGGCCACTCGTCCCAATCGAGCGGGTACCCCTTGTACTCACCGGCCTCACGGTTCACCAGCCGGCCTTCAAAGACCGTTCCCTCATGCTTGTACCACACGTAGCGGGGGAAAGCGCCCTCCCAGGGTGTCCCGACCGCGCCCCGGCGAATCGCGTCTCGCAGCCATTCCTCGATTGTCGCGCGGTCGTCCGCGACCTCGCGTGGGCAGCAGGACGCGTCGGCCCGCAACCGCGGGGCGCCGGCGAAGCTGGCTGCGCCCTTGTGCTCCGGGCTGCCCACGTACCGCACTTGCTCGGCCAATTCGCTCAGGGTGATCCCGTCAGGCGGGCGGGCAATCTCCCGCGTTCGCGGGCGGCGGCGTCGGGGAGAGCGCATTTCAAGGAATGCAAGGCGTCGAAGATCGTGGACGGCAATGATACGACAACAGCACCCTCGCGATCAGCCGCGAGGCAGAACCTGTTCGTCGCGCACCCGCTCCTGGTCCGATTCGACCAGGCCCGCCTGGTCGCCGAGAATGAGCCGCGCCTGCCGGTCGGGGCCCAGCGCCGCAACACGGCGTCGCAGGCCCGCGCCCAGTGCCGCCCCGCCCGCCGTCCACAGCAGGACGATGGCCCACTCCTCCGGCCACACCAGCGCGGACGGGCTGCCCGGCAGGTACAGGAGCACGAAGAACACCGTGGCCGCCACCGCGAGCCAGCCGACCAGCGCGGGGGCGGCGACGCGGTAGGGGCGGGGCAATCCGGGATGGCGGCGACGGATGACCAGGAACGAGACGGCCACCAGCAGATAGGCCACCACGGTCGCCAGGGATCCGGCGTCGACCAGCCACACCAGCGCCGGCCGCCCGAAGAACGGGGCGATGGCGGTGAGCGCGGTCAGCACCACGACGACCGCGGACGGCGATCCGTAGCGGGGGTGCAGACGCGCGAACGCCGGCGGCAGCATTCCGCCGCGGGCCATCGCGAAGAGCAGGCGGGACGCGCCGAGGAAGAACGCGTTCCAGCTCGTCAGGATGCCCACGGCGCCGCCGATCACGAGGACGCGGCCGCCCCACGGGCTGCCCCAGACCGCGCTCATGGCGTCGGCGGTGGGCAGGGCCCGATCGGCGAGGGTGGCGGGGTCTAGCGACAGGCCCACCGTCCACTGCACGAGGCCGTACCAGACGAAGGCCATCACGATCGACAGCAGGATGATGCGGCCGATGGTCTGGAACGGCAGCGCGATCTCTTCCGCGAGCTGCGGGATGACGTCGAAGCCGACGTAGAGGAACGGGGTCATGATCATGACCCGCAGCACCCCCTCCCACCCGGTGACGGCCGGTACGAGATTGCCGAGGTCGCCGCGCACGGAGCCGGGCAGGAAGAACGCCAGCCCGACGAGCAGCAGGCCGCCGACGGCGATCTGCTGCACGAACGCCGCGAACCGGATGCCGCGATAGTTGACGACGCCGATGACGAGGGCGCCGGCCACCCCCGCCGCCACCCACGCCGGCTGCACGTCCCATCCCGCCACCGTGTAGAGGGGGTCCCCGGTTCCGAAGCCCGGCACGAGGTAGCCGAGGACCGTGGGCAGGGCCACCGCCTCGAACGCGCAGACCGCGGCGTAGGCGAGCACCAGCGTCCACCCGCAGACGAACGCCCCGAGGGGTCCCATCGCGAGAAAGGTGAAGCTCAGCTCGCCGCCGGCGCGGGACAGGGCTGAGCTCAGCTCGGCGTAGGTCAGCCCCACCAGCCAGACCATGACCGCGCCCGCCCCGAACGCCAGGATGGAGCCGACCGCGCCCGCCCGCACGATCATCTCGCCGGCCAGCACTACCCAGCTCCAGCCGACCATCGCTCCGAACGCGACGGCCAGCACGTCGCCGCGGCCGAGGAACCTGCTCAGGTGGACCGGAGGCTCAGTCATGATGGAAGCGGGAAGCCGTGACCGGATACGTCGCCGAACGCGGCCGGAACGGGTCGGGGCGATCCTGGCGAGGCACGCGAGGCATCGACGGGACACGAACGTGCTCGTTCACGCCGCCTCCGCCTCGGGAGAGTGAGGCACTCGAGGCATTGACCTGCTCGCAGACCTGACGTTGCGCGTGGTTGCGCCGGGAGGGTGATCCGGGCGAGGCACTCGAGGCATTGACCTGCTCGCGGACATGACGTTGCGCGTGGTTGCGCCGGGAGGGTGATCCGGGCGAGGCACTCGCGACATTGACGGGGACGCCGTGTCCATATACGGTGTCCAACATGGACACGTGGAAAGTGGGGGAAGCCAAGCAGCGCTTCTCGGAAGTCATCAGGCGGTCCGGCGTCGAACCCCAGAGAATATACAACCGCGACCGGCTCGTGGCGGCCGTCGTCAGTCCCGGCGCGCTGGAGCTGCTCGACGGATTGGACCGGTACCACGCCACCCGGACCCTCGGCGAGCTGTTCGCCGAGGCTCGCGAAATCTGCGCCGAAGAGGAGTACGCGCTGGATGTCGGCGAGCGCGCGGACCGGGCGGGCTGGCCGGGGGAAGGCGCGTGATACTCGTCGACACGAACGTGCTGGGCGAGCTGTGCCGGCGGCGTCCGGCCCCGGCGGTCGAGCGCTGGGCCGCCCGGGCGGCCTCGCCGTTCGCACTCAGCGTCGTGACGATCGAGGAAATCCGTTTCGGGCTCTCCTGGAAGCCGAACCGGCGAGTCGAAGCCTGGTTCGAGAGGTTCTTCGCCGAGCGCTGCGAGGTGCTTGCCGTCACCGCGCCGATCGCGCTACGGGCTGGGGCGTTGCGCGGCCGGTTTCGCGCCGACGGGCGCACCCGCACGCAGGCCGACATGCTGATTGCGGCGACTGCGCAGGTGCGTCAGATCCCGCTGGCGACCCGGAACGTCCGCGACTTCCAGGGCTGCGGCCTGGCGCTGGTCAATCCGTTCGACGCCGTGTAGCACTGCCCGGTCTTCAGCGCCCGAAGTCGCCGTTCTGCGACGCAGACTCCTAGCCCGCCCATCGTCGCCTGCGGCTCCGCTGGGCGCCCAACCAACCCTCCAGGAGTCCGCGCCGTTCTACGGCGCAGACTCCTGGCCCGAAACAAGGCATCTGTCCGTGCTATGGTAAGGACATGGCCAAGGTTACCAGCAAGCTCCAGGTCACGGTGCCGAAGGCGCTCGCCGCTCAGCTCAACATTCGGCCCGGCGACGAGGTCGACTGGACAATCAACGGCAACAGCCTCCACTTGACGCCCTCGAAGGATCGCCGTCAACCCCTCGATCTCGAAACCCGACTCCGCCTCTTCGACGAGGCGACGGAGCGCCAACGCCGCCGCCAGCGGGATGTCCGGGTGATGTCGGCGGATGGCGACCGCGGATGGACGCGCGAGGAGCTGTACGACCGTGACCGCACTCGTTGACACCAACATCCTGGTCTACCGGATCGACCCGCGGTCACCGGACAAGCAGCGCCGGGCGACGGCGGCACTGCGTGGGGGGCTGGCTGACGGAATCGTACGGGTTCCGCATCAGGCAATCATCGAGTTCGTCGCGGCCGTGACCCGCCCGCGACGATCGGGCGGCCCGTTGCTGTCCGTCTCCGACGCCCTGTACGAGGCGGAGGAGATGGTGACGCAGTTCCCCGTCATCTACCCGAACGAAGCCGTCGTGCGCCTCGCGTTGCGCGGGGCGGCGGCGTATCGACTGTCGTGGTTCGATGCGCACCTGTGGGCGTACGCCGAGCATTTCGGGCTGAGCGAGCTGTGGTCCGAGGACTTCCAGCACGGCCGCATGTACGGCACGGTCCGGGCAGTCAATCCGCTGCTCGAACCCGGGAACTCCTGACGGCGGAGTCGGTCCCGCCCTCAGCGTTCGTAGACCACCCGCCCGCCGAGCACCGTCAGGTCGACCTCGGTGTCCACCGTCCGCTCCGGGTCGATGGTGAGCAGGTCCTGCGAGAGCACCACCAGGTCGGCGAGCTTGCCGACCTCGAGGGTGCCCTTCTCGTCCTCCTCGAAGGTCAGGTGGGCGGCGATGCGCGTGTAGCCGACGATGGCCTCGGGCATCGTCAGCGCCTCGCCGTGTCCGACCACCGAGCCGCCCATGCCCCGGCGGGTCACCGCCGCCTGCAGCCCGACCATCGGCCCGATGGGCAGGATGTCGCTGCCCAGGGCCACCACCACCCCGTGCCGCATCGGCGAGCGCAGGGGGTTGTTCGTCTGGTAGCGCTCGCCCTCGAGGTGCTCGGCGTAGCGACCGTCGAGCGTGTAGGTGAAGTTGGGCTGCTGTGCGACGTGGATGTTCCAGTTCGCCATCTTCCGCATGGTCTCGGCCGGCGGCCGGACCGTGAAGTGGTTCAGGAAGTGGCGGTGGTCGGCGCGGGGCGACGCCTCGAGCAGGCGCGCCCACGCGTCGACGGTCATCGCGATGGCGGCGTCGCCGATGGTGTGGAACCCCATCTGCCAGCCGCGCTCGTGGGCGGCGCTGGAGATCGCGAAGAGCCCCGCCTCGTCGATCAGGGGGCCGCTGCCGTGGTAGCCGGGCTGCCCCTTGTAGGGCTCGAGAGTCCAGGCGGCGGCGCCGGTGTAGCCGCCGTCGACGAAGAACTTCATGGGCCCGACCCGCAGCCACTCGTCGCCGTCGCCGGTCCTGCGGCCGAACCGGTCGAGCATGTCGACGGCCCGCTCCGGGTCCGGCGGCACCCGGAGCTGCACCGCGGCCCGCGGCAGCTCGCCGCGGTGCGCGGCGTAGGCCGCCTCCCAGTCCGCGAAGCCCTCGATGCCGACCCCGGCGTGGATGATGCTCGTGACGCCGAGCCGGAGCAGGTCGCGCAGGTTCTCGACGAAGCTCGCCTGCAGCTCGTTCCGCGTCGGGTCGGGCACGAGGCGGCTGACCAGCCCCTGCGCCCCCTCGCGGAGGATGCCGTTCATGCGGCCGGCGTCGTCGACCTCGATGATGCCGCCGGGCGGGACCTCGCTGTCCGGCGTCAGCCCCGCCGCCTCCAGGGCCAGCGAGCTCGCCACCGAGCTGTGGCCGCCGGCGCGGGTCAGCACCACCGGGTTGGCGGGCGCGGCATCGTCCAGGTCCCACCGCAGCGGTCGCCGCTGCTCGGTCAGCTCGTCCTCCGACCAGCCGTACCCGGTGATCCACTCGCCGGCCCCGAGCTGCTCCGCCTTCCGGGTGACCCGCCCCTTCAGCTCGGCCAAGTTCTCGAGCCCCGCCAGATCGACCCAGCGCTCCGGGTTGCCGCGGATGTGGATGTGGGTGTCGATGAACCCCGGCAGCACCAGTCGGCCCTCGAGATCGATGGTGCGCGCGGCGCGGTAGCGATCGGTCAGCTCGTCCCAGCCGAGGGCCTCGATGCGGCCGTCGCGCACGGCGATGGCCGAGTAGGTCGAGAGCAGCTCGTCGGCCGCGAAGACCTTGCCGTCGTGCAGCAGCAGGTCCACCGGTTCCTGCGCCCGCGCCGGGGGAGCGCCCGTCGCCCCCAGGATCCACGCCGCGATCAGAAGTCGTCTCATCGTCGATAGCCCCGGTATCCTTCGCCGCCGACCCCGCCAATCGTCCGCGCGTCCCCGGGGAGCGGCGCTGCCCTACGGGCGTCGGCTACGGCCCCTCCGCCGTCGCCCGCCGGATCGAGATCATATCGTGTCGGTGCCGGTGGGAGCGGCCCGCGGCGTCGGTTCCGCCGAGGGGACGTGGTACGCTGGTCGGCGGCCCTGTACTGTTAGGCTTGTCGGGTGGATCGTGACGAGCTCCTGGGCCTGTTGCGCGCACTCGAGGAGGCCGCGGTCGACTACGTGCTGATCGGGGCGGCGGCGATGGGGTTCCACGGTGTCGTGCGCGCCACCGAGGACGTGGACATGCTCGTGCGGGCCGCGCCCGAGAACATCGAGCGGCTGCGCGCGGCGTTGCGGGCGGCGTTCGCCGAAGACCCCGAGATCGAGGACATACGGACCGACGACCTGTTGGGCGCCTATCCGGCGGTGCGGTACTACCCGCCGACCGGGGACCTGTATCTGGACGTGATGACCCGGCTCGGCGAGGTCGCGAGCTTCGAATCGGTCGAGTCGGAGGCGAAGGAAATCGAAGGTGTCCGCGTGCGCGTCGCCACGCCGGCGGCGCTCCACCGGTTGAAGAAGGGGACGGTTCGGGCCATCGACCGGCAGGACGCGGCGGTGCTCCGGCAGCGCTTCGACCTGCCGGACGACGACGGGGACGAGTAGCATGGCGGTCGAGCGGTTCCGATCGGTCGAGGAGATGAACGCGGCCCCGGTGCGCGGTGGAGCGCCCGACGCGTTCGAGCGCTTCCTGCGTCACTGCGCGCGATACCGCTCCCTGGCCCCGCGCCCCCGTCCGCGCGGCGTTTTCAAGTTCCGGAGCCTGGAAGAGGCGCAGCGGGCCCGCCTGTCCGGCCTGTCCGGCGACCTCGCGAACAACCCTTCCTCCCGCTCGGACGTCGGCGTCGATTGATCGGCATGCCGCCGGAAGCTCGTATCGGAACCACCGAGGGAGAACCACGATGACCCGTACGCAGCGTTGCCTGGTGAACGTCGTCCTCGCCGCCGGCCTCGCCGCCGCTGCCGCGTGCGCGGCCCCCGCCGCGAATCCCGCGGACCTCCCCGGCGCCTGCGCCGATCTGACGGCGCTGGAGCTCATCGACATGCGCATCGGCTCGGCCGAGCACGTCGCCGAGGGGGATGCCCCGGCCCACTGCCGGGTGCGGGGCGTCATCGAGACCGAGATCAACTTCGAGCTGCTGCTGCCCGACGACTGGAACGGCCGCTTCCTGATGGGCGGCGGCGGCGTGTTCGTCGGCAGCGTGCAGAACCAGGCCCGCTCGCTCTACGCCCACGGCGGGGGCCCGCTCGAGCGCGGCTACGCGACGGCGGGGACCGACACCGGCCATACCGGCAACGGCATCGAAGCCGGCTGGGCGCTCGACCATCCCGAGCGGCAGGAGAACTTCGGCCACCGCGCCGTCCACCTGACGGCGGAGACCGCCAAGTCGATCATCTCGCACTACTACGACCGGCCGTCCGAGTACGACTACTTCGTCGGCTGCTCGCGGGGCGGCGGGCAGGCGATGATGGCGTCGCAGCGCTACCCCGACGACTTCGACGGCATCGTGGCCGCCGCGCCGGCCTACGACTGGACGGGCATCACCGCCGGGTTCGTGCAGAACCAGCAGGCCATCTACCCCGACGGCGACCTCGACGCCCCGGTGCTGACCGCGTCCGCGCTCGACCTGCTCGGGTCGAGCATCCTCGCCGCGTGCGACGCCGACGACGGGGTCGAGGACGGCATGATGACCGACCCCCGGCACTGCGGCTTCGACCCCGCCGACCTGCCGCGCTGCGCCGGCGACCGCCCCGCCGACGGCTGCGTCACCGCCGCCCAGCTCGCCGCCATCCAGACCGTCTACGACGGCCCCGAGGCGAACGGCGAGTCGCTCTATCACGGGTTCAACTATGGCGGCGAGCACGCCGCGGGCGGCTGGCCGGGGTGGGTGGTCGGCCCGCCGGGGACCGCGAGCGCGCAGTACGGCTTCGGGACCGAGCTCTTCAAGTACTTCGTCTTCGGCGACCCCGACTGGGACTACACCGAGTACGACTTCTCGACCTGGGAAGAGGACGTCGCCCCGACCGGCGCGATCCTCAACGCCACCAGCACCGACCTCGGCCGGTTCCGCGACGGCGGCGGCCGCGTCATCTACTGGACCGGCTGGTCCGACCTCGCCCTCACGCCCCTCGGCACCATCGACTACTACGTGCGGCTCGCGGCCGACGACGCCGCGGCCCGCGACTACGCGCGCCTCTACATGCTGCCCGGCGTGCTACACTGCGCCGGCGGCCCCGGCCCCGACCGCGTCGACTGGGTCGAGGCCATCCGCGCCTGGGTCGAGGATGGTCAGGCCCCCGAGCGCCTGCTCGCGACGAAGCTGGGCGACGGCGGCGAGGTCACGATGACCCGCCCCGTCTGCCCGTACCCGCAGGTCGCGGTCTACGACGGCAGCGGCGACCCGAACGACGAGGCCAGCTTCTCCTGCGTGATTCCGTCGCGCTGACCCCGGACGCGGTTCCGCGTCGTCTGATGCGCGGCTCGCGGGGGCATCGAACAGGCGAACCGGTGGACTGGCCCAGGGCGAACGGCCCCCGGTTCGACGCCCTTCAGCCTCGACCGGCCTGGTCCCGGACCCAGGCGGCGAACTCCGGGTCCACCAGCGACCAGGCTCCCGTGTGCGTATCGGCGATGCCGAGCCGTTGCAGCCGGCGCAGCGCCGCCTGTACGCGGCCGACCGTCGGCGCCGGTTGCCGCAGGTGTGCGGCGAGGGTGCGGCGAAAAGGTCGGCCGAACGGCTGCCGGGCGCCGTCGGCAAGCGCCCGGGCGGCCGCCCGCTGAACCGCCGTGAGCGACAGCCAGGTGTCTGCGAAGCCCAGTTCGACGGCGATACGGTCGCGTACTTCCGCGAGGGCCGCCGCCGGAGGCAGGTCGCGGTTGCAGAGCAGCGCCTCGATGAACAGGCGGAAGAAGTACGGGTTGTTGTGCAGCCGCTCGAAGGCGGCTCGCATGTCCGGTCCGTTCAGGGTGCGGCCTGACATTCTCTCGAACACGGCGAGGATGTGGGCGACGAACGCGTCCCCGAGCGCGGGCAGGTCGATCGGCGTCGCGAAATGGAAGAACGGCGCCTGTCGTGCCGTGAAGACGGCGGCCAGGCCCTCGCGGCTCGACCCGGTGAAGATCGTCTTGATGCTCGCGCGCCGCTTGTCGAGACCGGTTCTGAGCGCCGCGACGAGAGGCCCGTTCCCCGGCCGTTGCGCCAGCTCCTGAACCTCGTCGAGAAGCAGGAGCGTCGGTTTTCTGCTACCGGCGCCGCGGTCGAGGAGATCGTCCAGATACAGCAGAAGGTCGCTCGGCGGCTGTCCGGCCAGCGCGGTGAGGTCGATTTCCGCCGCCGCCGACGCGCCGGGCGCCGGCGCGGACAGCTTGAGTCGCGGGGCCAGGGCCACCGCGGCCGCGCGTATTCTGTCGCCGAACGACGCACCTGTGAGGGACGCCTCCAGGGCGTGCAGCAGCACCGCGAGCGGCGACAGCGGCGACTGCCAGAACGACGCGTAGACGACACGGTGTCCGCGGCGCTGCGCCCGCGGCGCCAGGTCCTTGAGCAGGAACTCCGTCTTGCCCGTGCGCCGCGGCCCGAACAGGCTGAGCGCGCCGGCCGGTCCCTGGGTCAGCAGACTCAGCACGTGAGCCGTGAAGTCGCGCCGCTCGAAGTGCCAGGGATCCTTCACGTCAGCCAATTTTAGCCATGGCACGACAAATTGTCATGTCATGGCCAATGATGGCTGACGCTCGTCGATTGCTCCGCGTGCGAATCCGCGTCCCGGCCACCGCCTCAGAAGCTGTAACGCAGCCCGAACTGCATCTCCCGGGCGTTCAACGCGCTGAAGATGCGGCCGAAGTTCGGGGTGCCGAAGATGCGGTTGGGCACGTCGAAGTTGGGCCGGTTCAGCACGTTGAAGATCTCCCAGCGGAACTCCAGGCGGCCGGTGTCGCCGACGAACCAGTCCTTCTGCAGCGAGACGTCGACGTTGAAGAGGCCCGGTGCGAAGACGCTGTTGCGCAGGGCGCTGCCGAAGGTGAAGGGGGACTGCAGGGCGAACGCGGCGGTGTTGAACCAGCGGTCGGGGGTGCGCTGGCCGGCGGGGAGGTTGGGGTCGCCGATCTGGTCGGGGCGCTGGGAGGGGCCGGAGCCGATGTTGGCGCGGTCCATGCCG
The DNA here is from genome assembly GCA_022820675.1 of Vicinamibacteria bacterium. GTDB lineage: Bacteria > Acidobacteriota > Vicinamibacteria > Vicinamibacterales > UBA8438 > JAJEEA01. Next base: position 29,469 of record JAJEFC010000231.1, read on the forward strand.
AGGTTGACGGTGAACGGGGCGCCCGACTGCGCGGTGACGATGCCGTTCAGCCGCCATCCCGAGAAGAGCGCCGCCGCGCCCCCGGCCCCCTCGAAGAACGGGAGCTGCAGGGTGCCGCTGGCCACGAGCTGGTGGCGGTGGTCGAAGCTCGACAGGGCCACCTCGCCGGGGAAGATGTCGTTGACGTTCTGGGGGACGTTCGACTCGAACGCGGTGGCGCCGGGGCTCGAGGCGTCGTCCTTCGACTGCGACAGGGTGTAGGCGGCGTTGAACGAGTGCCGCCCGTCGAAGCGCCGCTCGGCCTTGAACGTGACCGCGTGGTAGATCGACTGGCCGTCGAAGCGGATGGCGCGGATGCCGCTCATCTCGGGCACGGGCCGGCGCTCGTCGATGGGGCCGGGCCCGGGCAGGGGCACGTTGCGGATGGTCGAGTTGTCGGCCCCGATGGTGTACGAGCCCATGTAGGCCACCTCGACCATCGTCTGCCGCGTCGCCTCCATCTGCACGCCGCCGCTCCACGTCTGCGTGTACTCGACCCGGTAGTCGTTGTCCATGATCGAGCCGCCGATGCTGCCGGTGGCGTCGCTGGTCAGAATGTCGCGGGTCTGGTGGGTCGGCGCGAGCTGGTCCGACGGGGTGTCGATCTGCTTCAGGAAGAAGAACGGCAGGTTGCGGCTGAACGCGGTCTGCACGCTGTAGGCCCACTGGTTCAGGAAGACGCCGTAGCCGCCGCGCAGCACCACCGAGCGCTGGTCGCCGAGGAGCAGCGCGAACCCGGCCCGGGGGGCGAGGCGGACCCGGCTCGGGCGCAGGAGGCTGCGGTCCCA